>DATHJZ010000299.1:0-12342 GCA_035286365.1 Steroidobacteraceae bacterium
GCGTTGGCGAGAATGAGCAGACCCGGAACCTGCGCGATCATGAGCCACAGCGACACGGCAGGATTGCTCGTAGTCATGTCGAACGCCGCAGTCGCAGCGCTCCACACAATTCCGCTCAGGAGCGGCGACGGCGAAATGCGCTCCCGGCGCGGTCGCGAAACAGGCACCGACTGGTCGGCAACGCGATAGACCAGCCAACCGGCCAGGACGACCGCAATCCCCGCCGCCGTGAAGTACAGCCATGCCGGATCCGCGAACGTATTCAAGGCCGCGATCGACGCGAACACCACGATGGGTCCCGCGACCGTGCCGGCGAGCAGCGCTGAAGCGACCACGGGGCGTATGTAGGCGCGACCTGCTTCCACGGCGGCGCGGGCCGCGAGCGTGGTAGCGACACCCGCGAGCACGTTGCCGGTGATCTCCGCCCATCCGGAGCCGGCCGCATGAGCCAGCCCCATCATGGCGAGGCCATTGAACAGGTTGGCCAACGCGGCAACGGCAAAGCCGATCACGAGTCGAGTCGGCCAACGAATAGCGAGGCCCCTCGCACCGATCACGAGCCCGACACTCCATTGAGCGAGATCGGCAACCGAGAAACCGGTGGGTAGATTGGCGAGCAACACCGCGAGGGCCGCGAAACATCGGGCCGTATCGGCGTCGGCCCACGACCGGCGGTCGATTACGACTCCGTCATCGCTGAAGCGGAAGCGCCGGCGCAGATCAGGCAGCAATGTGCCCATGCGCGCGCGGTTATCGGCGTCGGGCTCGGTTCGCCTGAGCGAGCAGACCAGTCGCGCCACGCGCTGGAACTGCTCGTTGAGGAGAAGTATCTGATCGCGCAGAAACGGCAGGCACCTGCCGGCCGCTTCCACTCCCAGCAGCCGCCACGCGACTCGAAAGTCGCCGCGTCGCACGGCTTCGACCTGTCGACGCAGGTGACTGGCCATGAACCCCTCTCGCCCTTTATCGGAGAGGCGCGCGAGTTCGAGCAGAGGAATGGCAAGCCCGATCGCCACGCCGATCACAATGAGGGCCAGCCGCAGAAACGCGTCCAAATCGTTCGGCGCAACGAAATCCGCCTGCAGTATTCCGGCGCGCCCGATCGGCACTTCGAGCGCGCGGCCAGCGGTGCCGGTGTGCGCGCCATATCGCCACACGACGGCATGGCCCGGATTCAGGAGTCGGAACGAGACCAGCCCGCTGGTCGGCGTCACGCGTGAACGAACGAGATCGTCGAGGCCTACCATCTTGTCGAGCGGGACGCCCAGTTCGTTCGCGCGCGACACGGTGTCTGCCACCGATTGCAGCGCAACCTGTGCGATCTGCGTGCGCTCCTGGAGCAGGCGCCCCCGGAGCATGCCGGCGACGACGAGCAGTGTCAGTACCGTGCTCGCGGCCAGCAGCACGAGCACGCTGGTTGCAGCACGACGCTTCATGTTTCCAACCCGGCAATGCGATTCGCTTCGCGGTTCACGCGCTCGAGTTCGCTGCGTGCTTCCTCGATCACGCTCGTGGCATCCTGCGAGTCGTTGTGCGGACGCCGCGTCAGCCGGCCCGCCGCCAGGTAGAGAAGCGCCGCTGCCAACGCGATCCAGAACACCGGCATCGGCAGCGTTACGGCATCGTCGTCCTGATCCGCCTGATGCGTCGACACCAGATATCCCGCGATCTGCCCGGCCGCGTCGCGCAGCGCAGTTCCGATGCTGTGTTCTCCCTTGCTCGAGACGCGCCACCCCGCCGGAGCCGCGCGCATCGCTTCATGCCACGATGGCGGAACCGACTGCCCCTGCAAGCCGCGATCGGACGAATACAGCACTTTGCCTTCGTCGGAATCGATCTCCACCGACTCCAGCATCGAGGCATGGGCCACCACGTTCTCGAGCATTGTCTGAGCGTGCTCGTTGTCCGCGAGCGACAGACCCACCCGAAGATCGATCTCCAGGCGCGCGCGCAGATCGGCGGTGACGCCCTGCAGGCGCTGCTCTTCCGCATGTTGAAGCGCCACGGCGTTGACGGTGCCACCCAGAATGCCCATCAGCAGGATGCTGATGAACAGCGTCAACGTCACCAAAATGCGGTCCGTCATGATGATCTCTTCCGCTCTTCGAGCGTCTTGCGCAGCCACACGACGTTCTGCCCGCCCACGCGGGCATAGCCCCATTCGTCCATGAGTGTGCGGATCAGATGAACGCCGAGGCCGCCGATCGGGCGATCTTCCATAGCGGTGGTCAGGTCCGGTGTCGGAATTGAAAAAGGATCGAACGGCAGCGCATCGTCCACGAGCGCGATTTCGAGGCGATCGCCGATGCGCTCGATGCGCACGCGGATGCCGCCCGGCTGGCCTACGCCAAGCCCGTGCGTGATCACGTTCGTCACCAACTCTTCCAGAACCAGATTGATCTGGAATACCGCCGCCTCCGCGAGCCCCGCTTCGCTCCCCCAACGAACTACCTCGTCGGCGAGCGAGACGATGCTCGACAGATCGGCTGCCAGGCGTCGCTCGAAAATTGCGTTCATGACGTGCGTCTGCGTCAGGCCTTCTGAATGATTTCTTTCAGCGCATCAAAGAAGTCCTTGGTGATCGTGCTGCTCGTCTGAATCGTCACTGTGTAGTTATTCAGACCCTGCTGCAGGCTCAGCATGTCGGTGACGGACGGGTTCTCCTTCGCGCTGATCGTGGTCAACAGCGTGTTGAGGCTGTTCTCCGTGGACGTGAGCAGGTTGTTCATCGCGCCGTTGATCGTGCCAAGGTCGAGCCCACCACCGGCGACTCCCGTCGCCATCGAAGTTCCGAAATTGATCATGTCGTATCTCCATCTTTCCAACGATTTCCAGGGCGGCTTCGAGCGCCTTTCGGCTCGCTTGCCAGCCCGCATATGCTTCGCGTGCTCCGCCGCCGGACATGGCCTGGGCGAAGCATGCGATCCGATCCTCCAACTCCTGCGCGAGCGCAGGTGACTGCTGCGAATTCAACGATTGCATTGAAACCCTCCCCTCACTTCGCGCCCGTGGAAAGCGCGCGCTTCGTGCCATCTCGCAGCAGCGCATACGGCATCGGGCCTCGCACGACCGCGACGATGTCTGACTCGACGGGCGCCATCGACGGCGGCACCGCACCGGGCGCGTGCAGGTCTTCGGCAATGGCGAGCGCGGCACCAAACCGCGCTGCGAGTTTCTGACGAACGTCAGACCACGCCGCGCGATCGGCTTCCGCCAACACTCCGCGCACCGCGAGCCGCGCGGGGCCGCCGTGCTCCAGCTCGCCCGCGATCATCTTCGTGAGGCCTGCGTCGTGCAGCAGCGTGTTGAACGATGCGAGCACTTCGTCGTCGGCGATCACCTGCGAATCCACGGCGGTGAGGCCCGGCACGCTGTCCCATATCGCGGCCACGATCTGATCGCGAACTTTCGCTTCGCTCACACGGCCGGTCAGCGCGAGACGGCCGTGATCTGCCTTGCCGATCTCGACACCGGACTCGGGAAATCCCGTAACCGCATCTCGAGCGAGCGATTCGAGGTCTTCATCCGCGGTCAGCTGCAGAAGGACCGTGGGCTCGATCGCCCGCGCCTCACGCGTGAGCTTCAATTTCGCGGCACGCGTGGAGACGCTGCCGATCAGCTTCATGCGGTCGCCCACGTGTTCCAGCTTCACATCGCCATTCGAAGCAGCCGCAAGTTTCGCGAGCACTTCTGCTGCAGGATGCGAAACTGCGGCTGCCGACGCGGGCTGCGCTGGCGCCAAAGACAACACGAGCACCATCACGCCGCAAATCAGGAAAGCGGCGGTTCCAGCCAGGCCGATCACCCAGAACGGCATTTTTCGGCGTTGGGGCACTGGCAATGTCGAGGTCGCGTCGGCATTCGTTGACGGGGCGACCGGCTCGTCGCCGTGCTCGTCCTTGTTCGAATCGGGGGCTGTGGTCACGGCGGTGGCAGACGCATCGACCGCAAGATCTCCGAGCGCCGGCGTTCCATCGTCGCCGTGGTGTGGCTCGGCATCGGCAGGCGTTCTGACACGCAGTGATTCTGGATCCGTCGGCCACGGCGCTTGCGGATCGTCCACGGCGAAGAGCCACGGACCGAGCTCGAACACCTGGCCCGGAGCAAGCGACACGAGCCCCGAGACCGCGCGCCCCGCAAATCGCAGCTCATCCGAGAGCGCCTCGAGGCCGATCGAATGGTGGCCCACATAGACGACGAACGCGATCTCGTTCTCGCGCAGCCCCTCGAGTACCACGTCGCACATCTCGTTGGCGCCGGCGCGATACACGCCCGCGCCGAGCGGCAAACGACAACCGGCTTGCGGACCGGAAAGAACTCGAAGCTCCATCGCTGCAGGACCTCATGGGTCACCCATCCATGCCAAGCGGCACCCGAGCTAGGTAACTGCGACGACTGATTTGGTTCGGGCTTGCCTGCCCCGTCACAGGCGAACGAAGCTGATGTCGCGCCAACGGCCTTTCACTTCCATGTCGTGACTGGGTAACCGACGCACGCGAAACGTTCGCCGGCCCTCATCCCGGTGGCTTGCCACTCGCCCTGACTCGCAGTCGAACGAGATCTCCCGGCGAGCCCGTCAGCGGGATTTCTTCTTCATCGACGATCTTCGCGGTGCCCTCGACCGCGCCGGCGTCGTAAAGACGGCGCAACGCATCCGCGCGCGCCTGCGCGAGCGCGACCTCACGACCGAGGGCCCGATAGGAATACACCTCGTCGGTCAGCTTGCTGAGCGGTGCGGTCGCCGCGCCGATGGCGTTGACCGCCTGGTGATTCGCGGGCATCAGCGGCGGAGCGCAGCCCGACCACGGCCGCGCCACCAGCAGCGCGCCGCCACCGACGATCACCCTGGGGAGATCGGGTGCTGCGTGAGTGGCCAGCGCGAGGCCCGATTCGATGTGGGCGTGAAAGAGATCGAGAGCCTGCTGAACGAGTCGCACGGCAATCTCCCGCATGCGCGAGACATCCCCGAGATGCAGACGGCCGGCCGCGACGGCGACATCGGTCGCGGTGAGTGTGTCACCGCCGAAGATGCGCGCTCTCGAGTCCAACGCCGCACCCACCGAATCCGGCCCAAGGGTGATCGTGCCGGCGACGGTCTGCCGGATCACGCTGCCTCCACCGACCTCGATCGACAGGATCTCCGGCAGCGGAAGCTGCAGACGCACGCCGCCGAGCATCACGCTGGTCGGGAGCGTGCTCGGAAATCCGTCGACGAGCCTGCCGATCGTCGTGCTGCTGCCGCCGATATCGATCACGACACCGCTCTCGACACCGGACAGATGAACGGCACCGCGAATACTGTTCGCGGCATCCGACGCCAGCGTGAACAGCGGAAAGGCGCGAGCCCGCGCGGCGCTCGCCAGCGTTCCGTCGTTCCGGCTGAAGAAGAGCGGTGCCCAGATTCGCAAGCGCCTCAACACCCGTTCGACCGAGCGAAGCGTGCTGTCCGCGAACCAGCCCAGCGCCGCGTTGACGATGGCGGCGTTTTCGCTTTCGATGTCCGCCGATTCGCTGAAGTCGCTGGCGAGCGAAACATCGAGCTCTGAAAACACCGAGCGGATGAGCGTTGCCGCTTCGCTCTCGATGTATCGGTGCATCGCAGTGCCACGCGCCGAGAGGGCGAGCCCACGAATGCCGAGCCGATGCAACGAGGCCGCTGCCTTGAGCAGCTCGCCCGCATCGAACGGCATGAGCGCGTCGTTCGCTCCCTGCGGCCTGAGATAAAGACACGCGATGACCGGGTTGAGCGTCGCCACGAGTAATGGCGGCCAATCCGACAGCGGTGCGCGGAGCGCGGAAGCGCGCGGCGCCAGCCGCAGCACGCCCACGCGCTGGAGGCCTCGTCGCCGTTCGAAGGCGCGCGCCAGCGGCGCGATGCCGACCATCACTGCGTCGATCTCGACCGGCCGCACATGGCTCGCCCGGAGTAAAGGGGTCACGGCCGATGCAATGCTCGCTGACGGATCCGAGGTCGTCTTCGCCTTGGATGTCGCGACGATCTCGTTCCCTGCCATCAGCACCGCATCGGTGTGAGTTCTGCCAACGTCTATACCGATTCTCATGAATCGATGATTTGGACCGACTCCTCCGGATCGCAACGCTCAGGACGGGTGGGTCGAACCAGAACGGCGGGTGGGTCCAGGGCGCGAGCCGTTGGGCGGCCGCTGAGAACTCGCTCTGGGTGCCTCCGCAGGTCCGTGCCCACCCGCGAAATCCCGATTTGAGCGCAAACCCCACCCACCCGCACCACCCGTCGCCGCGCGCCAATCCACCCGATCGCGGTATGTGGCGAGGTGCTCGCAATCCGGATCATTCCGTCCCACGCAAACGCGAATCGCCAATCAACTTTCTGGGAGAAATTTGTGGGACACCTGAATCAGAACACTCGCACCGTCGTCTGTAACGCCCGCGCTGCCGAAGTGACGGCGAGCGCTGAAGACGAGGCGACCGCGCAGCCCGTCAATGTCGAGCAGATCAATTTCACCGATCTCGTGAAGCTCTATCGCATCCCGCTGTTCCGGTTCGTGGTTCGCCGCATCGGCAATCCGGCCGATGCCGAAGACATCGCGCAGCAGACCTTCGTCGAAGCGTTCAGCTCGCTGGAGACTTTCCGCGGTCAGTCGCAGTTGTCGACGTGGCTGTACGGAATCGCGATGAACCTCGTGCGCAACTACCTCAACCGCGCTCCGCATCGTGTTCACAAGTACGAGTCTGATGAAGTGCTCACCATGATGGCGGACGACGCCGACGGCCCGGACGCGCTGGTCGAGCGCATGGAGCTCCTTACCCGCCTCTACGCGGAAGTCGACACGCTCTCCAGCGATCTGCGCCAGGTCTTCCTGCTCGTCGCGATCGAAGGCCGCTCGTACGAAGAAGCGGCGCAGACGCTGAACATTCCGATCGGCACGGTTCGCAGCCGGCTGTTCCGCGCTCGCGAAGCGATCAAGGCGCGCATGCCCGACCTGCTCGACGCGCGCGTTGCCTGAGCGCGCGGCAGAACTATTTTCCCGCGCTCGTTACTAGTGCGGGACGGAACTAACTAATAGGAACTTCCCAGATGGCCACCTCGAAAATTCTGACCCAGGAACAGATGGACGCGAGCCTGCGCGAGAGCCAGGCCGCTCTCGAACGCGCTCGCAGAGTCCTCGCCGACTCGCGCGCCCGTCGCGCCAAAGACGGTGTCACACCGGAAAAACTCCAGCGCACCATCGAGCAGATGTCGCCGCGTGCCCGCACGTGGATCAACTCGCTCGTCTCGGCCGCGATGGCGAAAGCCATGGATACGAAATCCAGCTCGGCCAGGGCGCCGCGCAAATCGCGCAGCATGGTCTGAAGCGCTGCACTCATTCTCAGGAGATTTAAATGACGACCAGTATTGATGTCACCAAGAACGCCCAGTACACCGCGCTCAAGGACTCGTACGACAAGGGTATCGACAAGAACCAGCAGGTCGAGGACCTGTGGAAGGACTTGAACGACACCCAGGACACACTCCGCTATACCTCGTGCCCCTCGCCCGAGGCGGACAAGCTGAGCCAGCGTTATCAGGACGACATGGACAAGATCAGCTCGCCGGGCCTCGATCCCGATGGCTCGATCCGCACCCAGATCGTCAGCGGGCAGGACCCCGTCGCGATGATGAAGGATCAGGAAACCAAGGCGCTGTCCGCGCTGTCCAGCGTGCTGCTCGGCAAGGACGATTTGGACAAGGCTAACAAGGATGCGCAGCAGATGCCGCCGAGCCCGCCGCCGCCCATCAACATCACCGTCAACAACTACGGCCATCACGGCGCTCATGGTCGTCACGGCCGGCACCACGGCTCGCTTACCCCGGGCGATGAGCCGGGCACGACGCGAGGCACCCACTCGAGGGGCGGTACTTCCGGCGGCGGCAGCGCCAGCGGTAGCGGAAACGTCCCAAGCGGCGGCAGCGCCAGCGGTAGCGGCACCATCCCGGGCGGCGGCGGCACCAACGGTGGCAGCAGCGTCCCGGGCGGCACCAGCGTCCCGGGCGGCAGCAACACCACCGGCACCGGCGGCACCGGCGGCGCGTCGGGCCCCGCGGGAGTCCCGGTCAACGGCGGCAGCGAAGTCACGGGTGGGGCCAAGCCCCTCGACTTCGACTCGGAAGACGTCGAGACGCGCGCGTCGTTCGTGCTGATGACCTGCGGCCAGAATGCCGATGGCGTCGCGAACGGCTACATGGACATTCTCGACGACGGTACGGCAACGCAGAAGCAGTGCAACGACCTCGAGTCGGCCGTGCGCGCCAAGAAGCCAGGCGGCACCTCGTCCGACGCGACGGGCACGATCAGTCAGGACATGATCAACCAGGCGAAGGCCCTGGGCGTGACGCTGCCGGACGACATGGCCAACTTGACGCCGGACAAGAATGGCGACTTCTCGATCAAGCAGTCCGATTTCGACACGTTCCTCAACAATATCCAGGGCCAGTCGAGCGACGTCACCACGGGCAATCAGGAGCTGACGATCAAGCTGAACAAGATGATCGACCTCAGCGAGCAGTCCAAGCAGTTCGAGACCAGCAAAGAGTCCTCGTTGCAGAGCCTGCGCATGTCGGTCGCGCGCGGCGGCTAACAGAGTCGTGACATGACGGAAACGACGCGTGACATCGGCGATCTCGTCCAGGAAGTTGCGGACTTCATGTTCGCCGGCGGGACCGTTGCAGACATGTATGGCCTGGAGCCCGAGGAACTGGAGCCGATGTATGCACTCGGCTTCAGCCTCTACAACCAGGCGCGGTGGAGCGAGGCGCTGAGGGTATTCAGCCACCTCACGTTCCACAGCCATCTGGAGCAACGCTTCCACGTAGGGAGAGCGGCTTGCCTGCAGATGCTGAAGCAGCACGAAGATGCGCTGCGCGCCTTTGGACTGGCCTATCTGCTCGACGCGGAAGATCCGTCGGTGTCTCTTCACATTGCCGAGTGCCTCATCGCGCTCGGCAAGAAGGAAGACGCACGCGGTGTGCTCGAAAACGTCGCGGAGCTCACGCAGGGCAAAGCGGAATTCGAGCAGATCGGTAAACGGGGGGCCGCATTGGTGGCCCTGCTCGGACATTAGGAGCACGCGATGGTAGATGGAACCCGCGACACCCAGTACCGCATGCCTGCATCTGCACCCAGCATGGGTGGAGCGCAGCCGAAGCCGGACGTGACCGCGCCGAAAGGCGCGGGCACGATCGGGTCGTTCAACGATGTGTCGGACCTGCCGCCCTTCCCGTCTCTCCAGGACGGCGACGGCTCGCCCCGCTATGGCAGCGCGCCTCACGGTGCGCCACGGCTCTCAGTTCCGAAGCGCCAGCTGAGCTCGACTCAGATGGCGATGGACGTGTCGGCACTGCTCTCCCGGATAGACGACGTTCAGTCGAGCACGGAAGAGAACGGCCTGCAGACCACGCAGCAGCAGAGAAAGGAGTCGTTCCAGAGATCGAACGAGGCGATCGCCAAGTCGGCGAAGAAACTCGCGGACGCGAAGCACAAGCAAAAGATCCTCGGGCCGCTGGCGACCATCGGCAAGATTTTCGCCAGCATCGCGGCCATCGCATTGACCGTCGTCACGGCCGGCACCGCGGCGCCGCTCGCCATCGCGATGATCACCTACACGGTGATCGATACGGCGTGCACGATCGCGAATGCAATCAGTCAGGCCGCGGGCGGACCCGCGCTGGATCTGGGAAGCCTGCTGGGGGATGCATTCAAGGAAATCGCGAAAGCCTTCGGAGCAAGCGACAAGACCGCCGCGGACTTCGGCAAGTGGGCTTCCTTCGCGGTGCAGGCAGCGATTGCGATCCTGACCATAGCGGTCAGCATCAAGGGCATCGTCTCGCTCGTGAAGGGCACGGCCACTGCCGTCGGAAGCCTCGGAGCAAAGCTGAGCACGACGGCCTTCAGGGCGACGAAGGCTACTGGAATCGCCGCGCAATTCGTCGGCGGCGCGGCCACCGCGTCCTCCGGCGGTCTCGGCATCGCCACCGCGGTCGACACTTACGACGCCTCTCAAGACGACGCAGACAAAGCTCAGTCCGACGCGGCCAGCACCGCGCTCCAGGAGATCATCCGCAACACGCTGGATCGGCTGACGCTGCTGGCGAAGGACATGGGCCAGGGCATGCAGTCCGCCGCGGAAGAGATTTCCAGCATCGGCCGGACCGGCATGGCCGTCGCCGGCGGCAACGTATCCATGGTTTAGCGACAAGGACCTCACTCTCATGACCATTCAATTTTCACCTAACCACCCGACCAGCCTGCCGGATCATCACCGGCCGGAAGAGACGAACGCCGGTCACGTGCGCCACGATGGCGCGGACAGCGTGCACTCCCAACATCCAGCCGGCTGGCGCGACATGCCGCCGGACGACTGGAGTCATGCCTCGCCGCATCAGCGCAGTCATGTGGAAGGTCAAGTGCCGCTTCCTCCTCCGCCACACGGGGAAGGCAAGCCGGAGACGCGCAAGCACCTGGCCGAGAAGTTCAACCTGATCGTCACCAAGGAAGCCGACACCCATCGCAATGAGAAGGCGGGTCCCCAGGACGACGCGACCCAGGCCCGCGACTCGACCCGCGCCGACGGCCAAAGCCAGAATGCCAACAGCGGCAATGCCAGCGGCGAGACGAAGCCGAATCGTCATTTCAACGTCGAAGACGCACTGGCGCTGCTGGTGAAAGTCTCGGGTGAGGACTTCAAGATGTACAACTCGCAGACCCAGGCAGCCGCGAACGAGAAAGTGCAGCGCCTGGAAGGCCAGGCCAAGGACACCGCGGACGCTGGCAAGGAGCGCGAGATCGGCAGCATCGCCGCCGCTTCGGCGACGGCGCTTGCGGGCGTCGTTTCGGTCGTGGGCGCGGGCATCTCCGGCGCTTCAGCGGTGAAAGCGGACATCGCAGTCAACAGCCTCAAGCAGATGGACCCGGTGACCAACACGCTCAAGGACATGGACATGTCGACCAAGGTCCAGCAGTTCGCCAACCTGACAGCGCGCTCGAACGCGGTCAGCCAGGGCCTTTCGGCTGGCGGCTCTGCCGCCCAGGGTGGCATGAACGTCATGCAGGGCGTCGACGACTACGACGCCAGCCTGGACGATGCCGACAAGACCCAGGAAGAGGCTGCCGCCTCGGCGGACGACGCGTTACACGACAACGCGCAGAACGCGAAACAGCAGTATCAGCAGGTCATGCAGGACTTCGTCGATAGAGAGAAGACCATCGAGCAGACCCGCAGCCAGACGGATATGGCCATCGCGCACGCCTGAGGAAATCACGATGAAAACTTCTCTCGAGACTCTTTCGACGGACGAGCTGGACGAGTTGCATCGTGCAGCTCACGGCGCCTATCTGCAGGGCCGATACGACGAGGCCGTTCGCTACTTCTGGTTCATCTCGCTGCATGCGCCGACGGATGTTCGTTATCTGAAGGGACTTGGCGCGGCGTTGTTCATGTCCAGGTCCTTCTCCGAAGCCTCGGTGGCCTACTACCAGCTGCTACGGATCGCGATGAAGGATCCGGAAGTGAACTGCATGCTCGGCCACACGCTGGTGATGCTCGGCGACCGCGACAGTGGCAGGAAACACCTGCAGTACTCGTTGCGACTGCCGGGCGGCGACGCGAGTATGGCCGCGCGGGCCCGCGCGCTGCTTGAGCTCCTCGGCACCTGAACCCTCCAGGCCCTCGATCATCCTGCTCAATGGCCGGGAAAGTTCGCTTTTCCGGCTTTTTCCATTCCCCGCGAACCCGTTCCACGGAACCTCTTCACTCCGGGCGTTACTGACTCCTCGGGTACCCGAGGAGACCTGATATGACCATTGAGACCCGTCCCCATCCCAACGAGACTCCAGGGGGCGATTTCTCGGACGCCCTTCGCGCCAATCTGCTGCAACTCGTCCACGCGCGGTTCGGCGAACGCATTGCCGAAATGGTGTCCCGATCGCTCGGCGACGCGCCCATCACGGCGCGCGACGCGCAAGCCATTCTGCGTGCGGCGGCGAAATTGTCCGACGCACGCGAGCGCGCCTACACCTCAGCGGGAGTCAAGCCTGCGGACTTCGTCTGGGCACAGCGCGACCGGCCTCGTGCGCCGGACGCCCGACACCGCCGTCTGCTCGACTTCTGCGCCGAAGTCATTCGCAAACGGACCGCGCGTCCGGCCGATCCCGCTCGCGTTGCCAGGGCTGCCGAACTACTGCACGACAGCGTGCGGGCCTATCTAGAGAAGCGCGGCCGCTGGCCGATCCTCGATACGAGCGAGCTCGAATTGCATGGCAAGCCCGTCGCCCTGACGCTGGCGTCCTGGACAGCGACGGACGTCTGAGGGAACTGTCCAGCCCG
>DATHJZ010000300.1:0-21334 GCA_035286365.1 Steroidobacteraceae bacterium
GAAGCCGCCGAACACCATGCGTTTGCCATCGAACGGCATCGCCTTCGGATCCATCATGTGCGCGAGCCGCGGATCCTTCATCGCCTTCGCGTTCACGCGATCGCGATCCTTGCGGGATTTGTAGATGATCCACGAGAACCACACTTCTTCGCCCTTCTTGAGCTTCACGCCCTGCGGGAACGAGGTGTGCTTGCCGGGTTTGACGTCATCGGCAACGCACTCGTGATAGCCGAGCGCGCCGTGATCCATCCATACCTTGCCGGCTTGCAACGACATCTTCTTGTACGCGGCGCGATTTCGGCGCGGCACGGGGATCAGGAATCCGTCGACATAGGCCATGGAATTTCTCCTTGCTCAGGCGGCGTCTGCGCGTTCGCCGAATTGTAGCGCGGCGAGGCGCGCATACAACGCGTTGTCCCGCAGCAGTTGCTCATGGCGGCCCATGCCGACAATGCGTCCCCGGTCGATCACAACGATACGGTCCGAATTGATGGCGGTGGCCAGCCGGTGCGCAATCACCAGCGTAGTGCGATTGCGCATGAGTTTCTCGAGCGCATCCTGCACCAGGCGCTCGCTCTCCGAATCGAGCGAACTCGTGGCCTCGTCAAGTAGCAGGATCGGCGGGTTCTTGAGGATGGCGCGCGCGATCGCAATTCGCTGCTTCTGGCCGCCCGAGAGCCGCGCGCCACGTTCGCCGAGGAAGGTGTCGTAGCCTTCGGGCAGTTTGCCGATGAACTCGTCCGCGGCGGCGGCGCGCCCCGCTGCTTCGATCTCGGCATCGCTTGCGCCCGGCCGCCCGTAGCGAATGTTTTCGCGCGCACTCGCGCCGAAGATCATGGTTTCCTGCGGCACGAGGCCGATGCGCGCGCGCACCGCCTGCGGATCGGCGGCCGCGATATCCACACCGTCGACGAGGATGCGGCCCGAAGTCGGGTCGTAAAAACGCAGCAGCAGCTGGAACACCGTGCTCTTGCCCGCGCCCGACGGACCGACAAAAGCCACCGTCTCACCCGGCGCGATCGTGAGATCGAAATCGTCGAGCGCGCGGGTATCGGGGCGCGACGGATAATTGAACGCCAGGTGCTCGATGGCGATCGAGCCGCGCCCGGGCGGAAACGCCACTGGATTGGCGGGCGTGACGATCGACGGCCGCGACTGCAGCAGCTCGACGGTGCGCTCCATGGCGCCGGAGGCGCGCTGCAGCTCGCCCCACATCTCCGACAGCGCCGCGACCGAGGTGCCCATGAAGATCGCGTAGCTCAGGAATTTCGCCAGATCGCCGCCCGACATCGTGCCGTGTAGCACCGAGCGGGCGCCCAGCCACAGCACCAGTGTCACCGCGGAAAACATGGTCATGATGGCGAGCGCGATGAGCCAGGCGCGCACCCGCGTGCGTTTCACCGCGGTATCGAAGCTCTGCTCGACCATGTCGTCGTAGCGCTTGCCGTGCAGGGCCTCGAGCGTGAAGGCCTGCACCGTCTGGATGGCGTTGAGCGTTTCGCCGGCGAGTCCGGACGTATCGGCGATGCGGTCCTGCGAATCGCGCGACAAGCGACGCACGCGCCGGCCGAATATCAGCATCGGCGCCAGCACGGTGGGAATGAGCGCGAAGATGATCAACGCGAGTTTGAGATTCGTCAGCAGCAGCAGCACCAGCGAACCTGCGAAGCTCACCGAGGAGCGCAGCAGTATCGACAGGCCGATGCCGGACAACGACTGGATCAGCGTCGTGTCGGTAGTGAGTCGCGACAGCACCTCGCCGGTCTTCGTGACTTCGAAGAATGCCGGATCCATACGGATCACGCGCTGGTAGACGGCGCTGCGCAGATCCGCGACCACGCGCTCGCCGATCCAGTTGACGAGGTACATGCGCAGGCTGGCGAACGCCGCGAACACAGCCGCGGCCAGCAGCAGCAACAGGAAATAGCGGTCGACCGCAGCAGCGTTAGCGGCGCTGAATCCCTCGTCGATGACGTTCTTGAGCGCCTGCGGCAGCGCCAGCATCGCGGCCGCGGCCACGAGCAGCGCCAGGAGCGCAATGAACATCCGCCCGCGATACGGCGCGAGGAACGGCAGCAGCGCGGCCAGGGGTCTTAGGGATTTGCCCTTGGGGCGTTCAGTGGTGCTCACGGAACTTGAGTTTGCCCATGCTCAACTCCCACCACATGCGGAAATCGCCGGCCAGGCTGTAAAAAGGAAAACGAAACGTCGCCGGCTTGTTGCGCTCGAAGCGGAAATGGCCGAGCCACGCGAAGCTGTAGCCACAGAGCAGTGCGGCGAGCAGCCACAGCGGCTCGCGGCTCGCGAGCAGTGCGGCCAGGCAGAAAATGACGCCCCACGTGCCGACGTAATGCAGCACCCGCGACACCGGGTGACGATGCTCGTTGATGTAGTACGGATAGAACTCCGCGAAGCTGCGGAAACCCGAATCCTTGGGTTTGGTGGCAGGTGAATCCATGTGGACGGATCATCCGGTACTCTGCAGTCCTTCGGCAATGCCTGCGATGCAGGCGAGCAGCGATTCGAACAATTCCCGGTCCTGGCGACCCGATTCCCTCCATCGCCTTAGTAGATCGACCTGCAGCAAATTGATCGGATCCACGTATGGATTGCGCAGCTCGATCGAGCGCTGCATCGTCTGGTCGCGATCGAGCAGCGCCTTGCCGCCCTTGATCGACAGCACCTGCTCGACGACCAGCTGGAATTCCGTGCGCACCGAGGCCGCGAAATGCTGGTGGCGTGCCTCCGCCAGCTCCTCGTAGGCCGCGGCGATCTCGAGATCGGCGCGCGCGAGCGTCGTCTCCAGGTCGTCGATCAGCAGCGTGAAGTAATTCCACCCGGCGTACGCGGCGCGCGCGGTGTCGAGACCGAATTCTTCGATGGCCGTGCGCAGTCCGAAGCCGGCGCCGTACCAGGCGGGCAACATGTGGCGCGACTGCGTCCACGCGAACACCCAGGGAACTGCCCGCAGCGCGTCGAATCCTTCCTTGCCCGGCCGCACCGCGGGACGCGAGCCGATCTGCATGCGCGTGATCACGTCGATAGGCGTGACCGCCTGGAACCACGCGTAGAACTCCGCGTCCGCATGCACCAGGTGGCGGTAATGCTGACGGCTCACCGACGCGACGCGAGCGGCAAACTGCACTTGCTCGGAGGTCGCGCCTACACCCTGGGCCGCGCCGCCGATCGACAGCACGACGGCATTGAACGCGCGCTCCAGCGTGCGCATCGCGATGGGACGAAGTCCGTAGCTCTGACTGATGACCTCACCCTGCTCGGTGAAGCGCAATACGCCGTTGACGGTTCCCGCCGGTGCGGTGCGCACGAGCGTGTCGATGCGCGAACCGCCGCGCGCAATGCTGCCGCCGCGCGCGTGGAAGATCACGTGACGCTCGTTGGCCGCGGCCAGCGCCGCGGACAGCTCGGCTTGTGCCCGATACGCAGCGTATCGCGACGCGCAGATGCCGCTCTCCTTGTTCGTGTCGGAATAACCGATCAACGCGCACTGCGTACGGCCGCGCCCTTCCAGGTGTCGCCGATACAGCGGATCGCCCAACAAGGTCCGCATCACGTCGCCGCAGTGATCGAGCGCGTCGACGGATTCGAACTGCGGTGCGATGTCCACCGCCACTTCGCCGCTGCGTTTGTCGTAAGCCTCGGCCCAGCGCGCCAGCAGCAGCGGCGCGAGCACGTCGTCGGCCCCGGTCGTGCCGCTGACCACGTAGTAACCGATCGCATCCTGGCCGTACCGATGTCGCGCCTGCAGGATCGCCTCGAACACGCCGAGCGTGCGGCGGCCGAGCGCATCGAGTTCCATCTTGACGCCGGTGTCGCGTTCGATGGCGGCGACCAGCAGGTCGTGCCGTTCGGCCGCGGTGCGCACCATCCAGTTCGGGTCGTCGAGCCCCTGGCCGATCACGCGATGATGAATCTCCGCGTGTTGCCTCAGGTCGAGCGTCGCCAGGTGAAATCCGAAAGTCTCCACGCGGCGGATCAGGCGCTGTACGTTGCCCCAGCCGGCGTGGAAACCCTTGTTCGCCTTGAGACTGGCCGCGATGAGCTTCAAGTCGCGCAGGAAGTGCTGCGGCCCTTCGTACCCATTCGGGCGCCCGTCGTAGGTGACCCGCAGCCGCTCAGCCACCTGCCCGAGAAACACGCGGTACGGCATGCGGTCGTGACGCATCGGCGTGTTGCCGAGCGCGCCGGGGATCAGCGTGGCGTACAGCTCGATGCGCTGGCTGAGCTCCGGCAACACCGCGGCGCGGCTCGCGCTCTGCGAGAGTAGTTGGGCGAGATTGCCGCAATCCCGAAAGTACGCGTTGATGATGACCTGCTGCTGGCGCGCGAGAGTCTCGCGGATCGTCTTGGCGTGCACGTCCGGATTGCCGTCCATGTCGCCGCCCACCCAGGTGCCGAAACGCACCAGGTTCGGCAACTCGAGCGAATCGGCCTGTACGCCGTAGAGCTTGGCCAGCGCCTCGGCCAGTTCCACGTAGAACGCGGGCAGGATGCGATAGAGAATCTCGGCCAGATAGAACACCACATGTTCGCGCTCGTCGGCGACGGTCAAGCGCTCACGCGGATGGTCTTCGGTCTGCCAGGCCGTGGTCACCTCGGTGCGCACGCGGCTCCAGTTCTGGCGCAGCTCCTGCGGCGTGAGCGTCGGATCGAGGCGATCGAGCAGCAACTCCGCGATGCGCTGGTTCTTGCGCAGCATCGTGCGGCGCGCGCTTTCGGTGGGATGCGCGATGAACACCGGTTCGATGCGCATCTTCTTCAGCAACTCGAGCACTTCGGCGAGCGAGAGGCCCCGTTCCTTGAGCGCGGCGAGCGCGGCCGCCATGCCGCCTGGCTGCGGGCGGTCGCTGGCCTCGAGGAAGTAGCCGCGGCGCCGGCGGATTCGGTGCACCTTCTCGGCGAGATTCACGGCGCGGAACCACATGGAGAAGGCGCGCGCGAGGTCGCGCGCCACCTGCGGCGCACGGCCGCGCAACTGGACGCTGAGTTCGGCCGCTGCTTCCTTGTCGCCGGCACGACGGCGGATAGATAGGCGGCGGTCCTTTTCGACAAGGTCGAACAGCGCGTCGCCGCCCTGCTCCTTGAGCACGTCGCCGACGAGCGCACCCAACACGTGCACGTCGTCGCGCAGCGCGGAGTGTTTTGCCGGGAACTGGATGTCGTCGCGCCTCACGAAGCGCGGGATTCTACAGAAACGGGTGGTTCCGAACGGTCTGGCCGCGGGCTGGTCGGAGCCGGGCGCCTGAAAATGCGGTTCTTATCATATTACATGCAATCAACATTAGTGTTGATTGCGCGTAATATGATAATCTGCGCCCATGTGGACCGAACGTCAGGCCATCGAAGTTTTTCACCTGCTCTTCCTGCGCAGCTTCAGCGCGCGGGTGGACAAGTCGTTGTTTGCGCTCAAGGGCGGATGCAACCTGCGCTTCTACCACCGCAGCATTCGCTATTCCGAAGACATGGACCTCGACATCCGCACGATGGCGGTCACCACCTTGCGTTCCAATGTCGAGGCGGTGTTCGAGGCGGATTCCTTTCGCCATTCGTTGCGCGCTCAAATGATCGAAGTGGCTGCGGTCAGCGCGCCCAAGCAAACAGCGACGACACAGCGCTGGAAGATCTCGCTGCGACTCCTCGATCAACGCTCCAACATCCCGACGAAACTGGAATTCTCGCGTCGGGCACTGGACGCCGGAGTTTCCCTTGCCCCGGTCGAACCGGAACTCATCCAGCGCTACCGCCTCTATCCAGTGCTGGTGCAGCGATACGAGGCGCCAGTGGCATTTGCGCAGAAGGTGGCCGCACTGGCGTTGCGCTCCGAGACACAGGCCCGTGACATCTTCGATCTGAAACTGCTGATCGATGCCGGCGCCGCGGCCACGCCACTGCCGAAGGCAGAGTCGGACCTGCTCGCGGACGCGATCGAGAATGCCATGTCCATCGGGTTCGAAGATTTCGCCGGCCAGGTGGCCGCATTCCTCGAACCGGAACACCAGGCGGACTTTCGCGAGCGCGGCAGCTGGGAGACTTTGCAGGATCAGGTTGTGGAATCACTGCGAGCTCTGCAGTCATGAACCAGATCGAAGCATTGCGACGCCTGCAACAACTCGGGACGCCGGTATTCGAAACCCGCGATGCGAGCGCTTTGCTCGGCGTGAGTGCGTCGAACGCCAACATGATTCTGCGACGGTTGGCTCAGCAACGACTGCTCACACATCTGACGCGCGGCAAATGGCTGAGCGGCACATCGATTGGGCGCTTCGCGCTGCCCGAACTCATTTCCGCGCCCTATCCCGCGTATGTATCCATGCAGTCGGCACTGTTTCACCGCGGGCTGATCGAACAGGTGCCCGCGGTCATCTATGCCGCGACACTCGGCCGGCCCAGGCGCATCACCACGCCGCTCGGCGTCGTTTCCTTTCATCGCCTTCCACCGGAGCTCTTCACGGACTTCGAAATCGAAGATGATGGCGCAAAGATCGCGAGCGCAGAAAAGGCGTTGTTCGACACCTTGTATCTCGCGCCGGCGCGCAGCCGTTTGTTTGCCCGCTTGCCCGAGTTGTCGATTCCGCGCCAGTTCGGCTGGCAACAGTTGCGCGGGTTCGCGGCACGCGTGAAGGCGCCAAAGCGTCGCACTTACATCGAACGACGCATGGATGAAATTCAACGTGCAGAAAAACGCTGATCTCGAGAAAAGCGAAACGCGTGCGCGTCGGCTCGGAATGCTGTGTGTGGCCGGTGCGGCCGTGTTGTTCGCCAGCAAGGGATTGTTCGGCAAGGCGTTGTACCAGCGCGGCGTCGGCTTCGAGCTGCTGGTGGCGGTGCGCGCGGTGCTGGCCATGCCGTTGTTCGCGTGGATCGCCTTGCGTGCCAAACGCGGGCCCGCGCTCGGCCCGATGCGCGGCCGCGCGATACTCGCGGCGGCGATCGCCGGCATCACCTGCTACTACGTCGGCGCGCTGCTCGACTTCTGGGCGCTGACCCTGATCGATGCGTCGATCGAACGGGTGCTGCTGTTCAGCTACCCGGCGCTGGTGGTGACGATCAGCTCGTTCATGCGCCGGCGCGCACCCGAGGCGCGGCTGGTCGCCGCGATGCTCGTCACCTACGTGGGCATCTTCTTCGCGATGGGCGGCATCGACCTCCACGAGCTCACGCAGAACCTGTTCGGCGCGGGGCTGGTGCTCATCGCCGCGCTCACGACTGCTATCTACTTCCTGATCGGCGAGCGTTACACACACGAGCTCGGCAGCACGCGGTTCGCCGCCATCGGCATGAGCGCCGCCGCCGTCGTGCTCGCCATCCATTTCGCGCTGTTCCGCTCCTTCCATGAATTGGCGACCTTGCGGTTGCACGACTGGCTGCTGCTCGCGATCCTGTCGGTCGCCTGCATGTTCATTCCGGGGCTGCTGCAGGCGGAAGGCATGCGCCGGGTGGGCGCGCAGCGCGCGGCCATCGGCAGCACCGTGGGTCCTCCGACCACCATCGCGCTCGCCGCGCTCTTCCTCGGCGAGCGGCTCAATGCCTGGCAGTTGTTCGGTACGGCCATGATCGTCGGCAGCGTGCTGATGATGAGCCTGGGCGAGCGCAAGGAGGCGGTCGAAGCGATTGCACGCGAGTAGCGCCGTTCTTTGGCAGGAACTCGAGAAGGGCCTAACCTACCGGCCGGGAGATCTCACGAGGGAATCTGCATGACACCGGCCAAATCGAGTTCCTGGTTCACGCGCTTTGCCAAATCCATCGCGCGCGCCACCGGACAGCCCATCACGTTCGCACTGGCGGTGTTCGTGGTGCTGACGTGGGCGATCAGCGGTCCGCTGTTTCACTGGAGCGATACCTGGCAGCTCGTGATCAACACCGGCACGACCATCGTCACCTTCCTCATGGTGTTCCTGATCCAGAGCACGCAGAACCGCGACTCGGAAGCCGTGCAGATCAAGCTCGATGAACTGCTGCGCATCTCGCCCGGCGCGCACAACGTCCTGATCAATCTCGAAGAGCTCGAGGAACGCGAGCTCGAACGGATCAAGGCGGTGTACGCGAGCCTGGCGACGGAGGCGCGGCGCGGAGCGAGCCACGGGCGCAGCGACGCGGGCGTGCCCGCGATCGGCGATCTCGTGGAAAAGCAGGGAAACAAGCACAAGAAGAAATCTTGATTCGTTCGAATCCGGGGCCGGCGTTCATCCAGCGAGCAGCACGGCCTCGGCGTGCTCGAGCTGTTCGGGCGTACCGTAGACGACCACGATATCGCCATCCTGGAATTGCGTGTCGCCCGAGGGTTCGCGCCCCATGATCCCGTGGCGGCGAATGCCGGTGAACGCCACCTGCGCGCCCGCGCGCCGCACGTCGTCGAGCGTCTTGTCGATGCACCACGACCCGGGCGGCAGCACGATCGAACGCACGGCTTCGGTAATTGCCGGATGCACCGGCGAGCTGTCGGTGCTCGCGATGACGTCGCGCAGCAGTTCGTAGCGGTTGCCGCGCAGTTCGGCCACGGTGCGCATGACGGTGGCGGGCGCGACCTTGAGCGACATCAGCACGTGCGACGCCAGCATGAGGCTGGCCTCGAATGCCTCGGGCACCACTTCCGTTGCTCCGGCGGCCTTGAGCTCGAGCAGCCGCGAATCGTCGGGGGTGCGCACCAGCACCGGCACGTCGGTGCGCAGGTTGCGCAAGGATCGCAGGATGCCGAGCGCGGTACTCGTGTCCGAGAATGAAATAACCACCGCGTTGGCGTTGGCGAGGCCGACCTCCTCCAGCACCTGCGCATCCGCGGAGTCGCCGTACACCACGGGATGGCCCATCTGCCGCGCGGCACGTACGCGCACCGGATCGAGATCGATCGCGATGTACTCGAATCCTTGCGCCTCGAGCACACGCGCCACGTTCTGGCCCACGCGGCCGAAGCCGCACAGGATGACATGTTCGCGCTTGGCAACGGCCAGTGTCGCGGCGTCCTCGCGTTCGAGCGCGGTCTTCGGCGGGCCGCGCTCGCCTAACAACAAGCGCGCGACGCGTCTGTTGTTCGCGAGGATCACGGGCGCCAGCACCATCGCGAGCACCACGGTCACCAGCAGCGGCTGCGCAATGGCCGGATCGATCGCCTGGTTCTGCAGCAGCAGCGTCAGCAGCGCAATGCCGAACTCGCCGCCGACTGCCAGCGTGACGCCGGTGCGGATCGCACGGAAATTGTTGTCGACGAACAAACGCGTCGCAAAGCCGGCGATGACGCCCTTGAGCAGTATCATGCCGGCCAGCAGCGCGATGATGAGCCAGAATTCGCGCAACAGAGCGCCGTAGTCGAGCAGCATGCCCACCGAGATGAAGAACAGGCCGAGCAGGATGTCGCGAAACGGGCGGATGACGCTTTCCACCTGGTGGCTGTATTCGGTTTCGGCCAGCATCATCCCGGCGAGGAAAGCGCCGAGTGCCATCGAGAGGCCGGCCATCTGCGATGCCCAGGCCGAGGCGAGTGCCACCAGCAACACGGCAAGCGTGAACAATTCGCGCAGGCGGCTGTTCGCAATCACGTAGAGCAGCGGACGCAGCAGCCAGCGGCCGGCGGCCAGCACGACCAGCACGGCAACCGTGCCCGCGGCGACCAGGCTGAGCGCACCGCTCACCGTGAAGGCGTCGCCCGCCGGATTGAGCGCCGCAGCCAGGGCCAGAAACGGCACCACCGCAATGTCCTGGAACAGGACGACGCTGAAGGCCAGTCGTCCGTGGGTGCGATTGAGCTCGGCGCGTTCGGTCAATTGCTGGACGATGAGGACGGTGGAGCTCATCGCCACCACGCCGCCGAGCACGATGCACTGCGCCCAGCCCAGATCGAGCGTGAGACGCACCAGCAATGCGACCGCGGTCGCAGTGCCGAAAACCTGCAGGCTGCCGAGGCCGAACACCTCGCGACGCAGCGCGACCATGCGCGGCCAGGAGAATTCGAGACCCAGCGTGAACAGCAGGAAGACCACGCCGAGTTCGGCCAGCAGGTGCGTGGTGTCGGATTCGGGGAAAACGCCGAAGGCGTGCGGCCCCAGGGCCAGGCCGACCGTGACGTAGCCGAGAATGGAGGGAAGCCCGAGGCGACGCGCGAGGGTCACCACGAACACCGAGGCGGCTAACAGGACCAGGATGAGGGACAGCGGTGATTCGAACATTCGGCGCAGAAGTTAGCAGAAGTGGTGCCGGGCAGGGGTTTTCGGAGTTGAAGTGTGTGCCAGCGAACTGGCGCCGTTAGCGCGATTGGACCGCCACGTTCGCAAGTGCGCAAACCCGAAAACCCCTGCCCGGCACCGCTGCTACGATCCGCAGCACCATGACCCTCACCGAGACCTTCAAGCGCTTCGCCAAGTCCGGGCAATTCGGGGGCGTACTCCTGCTCGCCTGCACCGTTGTGTCGCTGGCGCTCGCGAATTCCCCAGTGTCGGCGCAGTACGCCGCATTCTGGCTCGTCAAGGCGGGGCCGCTCTCCATCGAACACTGGATCAACGACGCGCTGATGGCGGTGTTCTTTCTGCTGATCGGCCTCGAACTCGAACGCGAGTTGTACGTGGGCGAGCTGTCGGGCGTGCGCAAGGCGTTGTTGCCGGCATTCGCGGCCGTCGGCGGAATGGTTGCACCAGCGCTGATTCACTACGCGTTCAATGCCGGTTCCGCAACGCAACCCGGCTTTGGAATTCCGATGGCCACCGACATTGCTTTCGCGCTGGCGGTGCTCGCGTTGTTGGGCGAGCGCGTCCCGCCCGCGCTCAAGGTTTTCATCGTGGCATTCGCGGTGATCGACGACCTGGGCGCCATCGTGTTGATCGCCGGTGTTTACACGGCGAAAGTCTCGGTGGCCTATCTGCTCGCCGCGTTTGGCGTGCTGGGATTTCTCACCGCGCTCAATCGGCCGTTTCGCGTGATGGCGCTATGGCCGTATCTCATCGGCGGCGTCGCGCTGTGGTGCTGCCTGCTGAATGCCGGTATCCATGCCTCGATTGCCGGGGTGTTGCTCGCCTTCGCGATTCCCTTCACGTCGCGCAGCGCAGGCCTGCCATCGCCCTCGCACCGGCTCGAGCACCATCTGCACAAACCCGTGGCTTTCGTGATTCTGCCCCTGTTTGCGCTCGCGAACACCGCCTTGGCCGTAGACACCCAGGCTGCGGCGCAATTCACCCACCCTAACAACCTCGGGATCGTGCTGGGGCTGATCCTTGGCAAACCCGTCGGGGTCGTTGCGTTGTGCCTGTTCGCCGTGGCGTGCAAGGTGAGCTCGCTACCGGAGGGTGTGCGGTGGATGCACATCGTCGGCGCCGGCCTGCTCGGCGGCATCGGCTTCACCATGTCGATCTTCATCACCAACCTGGCGTTCGCGGGCTCACCCGCGCTGGTGAATTCGTCGAAACTCGCGGTGCTGGTTGCTTCGCTGATCGCGGCTGTGGCGGGAATGCTCTGGTTGAGGTGGGTACCGGCAAGAAGTGGTGCCGGGTAGGGGTTCTCGGGGTTCGGAAGGACTTCGCGAATCCAACGAAGCCCGCGGACGCCGAGAACCCCTGCCCGGCAGTACTACTTCCGCAACCCCTCAGCTCAGAAATACGGTCGTGTCGTAGCGCTCGAAGTTCTGCAGCGCGCGCCGGTAGGCGGTATGAATCATCTTCTCGGCCACCTTGTCGGCGCGCCCGCCGAGCAGCATGCGAATCACCACGTCATCGGCCGGCCGGGCCTTGTCATCGCCCAGATACTGCTCGATCAACTTGGAGATGCGGTTGCACACCTCGTTCGTGAATCGCAGCCGCGCCGCATCGTGCACGGCCTCGAGAGTCGCGCCATACGTGGCGCGCGCTTCGACGGTGAGCTCGGACAGAAAACTCGCCAGCAGGCGCGCCTTGTCTACCACTCCGATGTCGCGGAAGTAGTCGATTTCGGATTGCAGGTTCACCGCGGCGTGCTCTATGCAGCGGGGAAGAAGTCGATGGGTTTGCTGACTGTGAGAGCCTCGACGTCCGCGGCCTTGAAGCGGATCAGGCGCACGCGCGCCACGATTTTCTTCACGAGCTCGGGATCCTGGAGCTCGCTCGATACCACGCGACACATCGTGATCTCGCCCGATGGCGCAATGGTGAATTCCAGCACCAGTTTGCCGGCGAGTTCCGGCTGCTCGCGCAGCGCGCGCCCATAGAGCGCATACAACGCGCCCTTGTTGCGATCGAACACGATCTCGACTTCTTCGCGCGCGCGCGAGGCCTTGCCGCTCGCGCCCGTGCGTTGCACGCGGCCACCGGCATTCGGATCGAGACCCGCGCCGTGCTGAACCTGCGTAGTTGTATGCGTGCCGATGGCACCGGCGCCACCGCCAAAGCCGCGCGCCATGTTCGCGGTATTGATGCCGCCTGAGGCCCGGCCGACCGACGACGTAATGAGATTGCGCTCCGAGCGCGCGTCCTCGACTGGCGTCTTGAGCTGCGGATCGGCCAGATCGAGGTTCTGGTCGCGCAGCGCCGCCAGTTCATCCTGCATCGCGAGCAGGCCCTGGTTACGCACGTTCGGCTTCGGCTTCTCCACCGGCTTTTCGACCGGCTTCGGCTTGTCGGGCTTCGGCTCCTCCACCGGCGGCGGAGGCGGCGGCGGCGGTTTCGGCTTTTCGATGATGAGCTGCGCCACGCGCTCTTTCAGCTCTTCGGGCTTGATGCGCTCGGCCTCGCGCTTCGGCAGCAGCGCGATGAGGATCGCGAGCAAGGTCGCGATGATGAGCAGGATGCGTAGCAGCTTCTTGAAGCGTGCTTCGCTCTCCTCGCCGACCGACCAGGGCAGCTCGAAACGGCGGAAATAAGGTGCCAGCATCATGCGCCGCCTACCTCGCGCTCGCGCTGGATCACGGCCAGGGAAACCTTGCCGTAGTCGGCGGAAGTGGCCGTCGCCATCACGCGCTTGAGCACGGAGAACGGCGTGCCCTTGTCACCCATGATGGTTACTTCGCGGTCCTTGACCGCCTCTTCCGATGTCTGGCGCAACACGATATCGGCCTGCGCCTTGAGCGCATCGCGCAACAGCGGAATGATCATCTGGTCGCCGGGCATGCTTGCGACTTCGGCGACCTTGCCGACGCTGCGGCCATTCACCAGCAGGTCGTCCTTGGTGACCATGATCACCACGGTTTCATGCGGCTTGAGATCGGCGACCGACTGCGGAATGGTGATGTTCTTGGTGTTCGGCAGGATTTCGACGTCCGAGCTGTGCAACAGCAGGAACACCACCAGCATCGTCAGCATGTCGATGAACGGGATGAGCGCCATGTGGCTGCCGTGATGCCCGCGCTGACGATGTTTCTTGATGCGATAGGGAGTCATTTCTTTGCTCCCGCTGGCGCCGGACCCACGGCGGCCGCACCGGTCACGGGCGCATCACCCACGGAAATGTCGGGGAACAACTCGACCTTGGTGAAGTTCGGCGCGTCATTCATTTCCCACAGGCGCACGTTGTCCATCGTCTGGACCAGCACGTCGTAAGGAATGTCCTGTTCAAGCAGCACGGAGGCTTCAGTCACGGTCGGATACTTGCTCTTCACGAACTGCAGGTACTCGGACAGGCCCTGGTAGTCGTAGCCATCCGGCTTCATCGGCAGCGATCGCAAAACGCCTGTGTTGCGATCGGCGATGTCGATACCCGTGCGACGCACGTGCACCTCGAGCTGCAGGCCCTTCGGCAGATCCGGCACCGAGGAGTTGGGCGCCGGAAGGTTGAGCTCGAGAATGTTCGTGTTGGAGAACACCGCTGTGAACAGCAGGAAGAACACGAGGATCACCATCATGTCGATCATCGGCACGATGTTGAGGTCGTTGCGACCCTTGTACTTCGCATGGTTGCGAATCGCACGGGCGGCAAGTTTGGATGAAGCCATCTGCTGTTCCTCTGTAACTAGTAGGACTAGCTATCAGGCAGGACGGGGAGCCGGGGCGCGCGGTGCCATGGCAGGCGCAGCGGGAGCCGGTTCCGAATATCTCTCCGTGATGGAGTTGAGGAACTTCACAACCGCGATTTCCAGGCTGTCGATCAGCGAGGTCGTCTTGGCTTCGAGGAACATGTGCGACAGCAGCAGCGTGATCGCGACACCGAGACCCATGGCCGTGTTGTTCATGGCTTCCGAGATGGCGGAGGCGAGCAGCGCGGCCTTCTCGGCCGGATTGGCCTGCGACACCGTGGCGAACGCGTGGATCAACGCGACGATGGTGCCCAAGAGACCCACCAACATGCCGATGTTGGCAAGCGAGCTTAAGTAGTGCGTGCGTTTTTCGAGACGCGGCACGATCTCGAGCAGCGATTCTTCCATCGCCTGCTGGATGTCGTCGCGGCGGCGCGCGGTGGATAGACGGGCCAGGCCGTACTTGAGCACCGTGCCGATCTGCGCCTGCGAGTTGTTCGCGAGCGTGATCGCCTGCTTGAAGTTGCCGGCACCGAGATGCGGGGCGACGTCGTCCCACAACGAACGGTTACGCGCCGTCTCGACGGTGAGATACAGCCAGCGCTCGACGGCGATGGCCACGCCCACGACGAAGATGATGACGAGCGGATACAGAAAGAATCCGCCGTCCTGAAAGAACTTGATGATTCCGGAAATAGACACGGTCGACTCTCCTCAAAAACAGGCGTGCTTAGGGCAAGCGCGCCAAGATTGCGTTACATAAGTGACAAAAACTGTTAATCACTTCTCAGGCTTACTGGCAGGCGCTGCCTCATTAGGCTGCAACGCTTCGAAGTAGCGGTTCTGTCTGCGAAAAACGTCACGGTCGACGGGCTCCAGCACCTCGTCCAACAAGCTGTTCACGGGCCTTCCCACCAGGTCGCCGAGCTCCGCGCTGCGCCACGGCACGATGTACAGCACCTTCGGCAGTTCACGGTTGCCGGTGATCTGCGACGCATCGAGATCGAGGCGATCCTTGGCGTTGCCCTTCGGCGCGGCGGCGCCCGGCTTGGCGGCCGGCTTGTTAGCCGTGGTGGCGGGCTTGGCGGCGCTCGCGGGTACCTTTGTCTGGTCCGGCACCGTCTGGGCCGGCGCAGCCGCCTGCGGGACCGGCGCCGAAGTATTGACGCCGGGTTCCATGGTGTCGCGCGGCGCCGGGGTCTGCGCAAGGGCGGCCCCACCTAACAACATTGCACCTAGGCAAAATAGTTTGTTCACGATCAGCCTCCTTTGGGCGTGGCCGCATCCGGCGAAGCCGGCGGAGAAGAAGTGGGCGCGGCCTCGGGCGAGGTCGCGGGCGCAGCTTCTGGCGCCGTCGTGGGTGGTGTCTCGGGAGCCGTCTCGCGCGGCGTGCCCGGCACGCGGTTGCGCGACTTGAGCTCGGCGATCCAGCCGCTGACGGGTTTGTCCTCGCCGGTAAGCGTCTTGTAAGTCTCGAACTCGGTTTGAGCGGTCAACGGATCTTCGAGGAAAAGATCGAGCAGCACCGCTAAATTGCGGTGCGCCGGCGCGTAGGAAGGGTTCGCCTTGAGCGCATGCTCGTAGGCCGTGCGTGCTTCGGTGAACTTGCCCGCCTGGCGCAGGGTGAGGCCGTATTCATTCCAGGTGGCTGCGTCCCAGCTCGCGCGTTCGGTTGCCTTCGCGAAGGCGGCTTCCGCTTCGGGCAGCTGGTTTGTGTTGCGGTACAGGAGCCCGAGGTTCGCATACGGACCGGGCAGATCCGGGTAAGTCTGCGTCAGGAGCTGGAACTCGAGACTCGCCTGCGTGGGATCGCTGCGCATCAACTGCAGTGCACGCGCGAAGTCGCTGGTGGCGCGCGGCGGCGCCTTCGGAATCACCGGGCCAGCCGGCACCGCGGGCGGAGCGGTCGCACTGTTAGGCGCGGCAGGCGCAGTTGGATTGGCCGGGATCGCCATCGTCAGCGCCGGATCCGGCGCCTGCACGGGCGGCGGCGCCGGCACTGGTGCGTCAAAGGATGTACCCAGCATCTCCGACTTGCCGTATCGGCCGGGCTTCAAGTCGGCGAGCGCGGCAAAGCTCTTCTTCACGCCCTCGTCGTACACGTTGTCGCGCACGCGCTTGGTGTTGATCTCGTGCGTCGAGATCGCCTGCTCTTCGAACGGGAAGGCTTGTTCTTCGAGCAGCGAGTTGTATTCGTCGAGCTGGTCGCCGGCGAGTTTCTTCGGCCGCTCGGACTTCATGATGTCCTTGCCGAGCTGCCGGTAGATCTCCGCGATCTCGAACGTGGCCAGCGTGGTTACTTCGGCAACGCGGTAGTCGGCGGCGCCCTTGTAGGCGCCGAGCGCCGCTTCCATGGCCTTGCGCTTCTTCGCGAGCGATGCCTTCAACGGCAGCGCCAGCGGAATGTTGCGGAATTCATCGCGCGTCGGCGAGGCCAGCGCGAGCTGCGATTTGGCGGCGAGATACTGCGTGCGATCGGTACGGCCCGCGCCCGCGGTGCGGTCCGCGTTGACGATCTCGCGCTGCCAGTAGCGCTGTTTGTCGATCTGTCCGCCCGTGCCGGCGATGTCCGCGAGCTTCTGGCGCGCTTCGATGGAATCCGCCACGGGCGATGGATAGCTGACCACGAAGCGCTCGAGCATGCCCACCGCCTTCGGTGTATTGCCCGCCTTCGTGTACAGGTCGGCGGCGCTCAGGTTCGCCTCGCGCTGGATGTCGCGGCTCTCGGCCGGGTTCATCGCAATGCGTTCGAATTCCATCGCCGCCTGCCCGGCCTGCCCGGTCTCGCCGTAGGCCACCGCGAGTTTGCGCGTGACGTCCGCGGTGTACTCGCTCTTGGGGTTGTTGGTGCGGAAGCGCTCGAGCACCTGGATGGCGCGCGGAAATTCCTTGAGCACGATGAGCTGCGCGCCGGCGTCGTACTCGGCCTGCGCGGCGATCTTCGACGTGCCGGCCACTTGCGAGATGCGCAGGAAGTCGTCGACCGCACCCAGGCTGTCGCCGGCCTTCTGCTTGGCCTCGCCCTGACGGTACACGGCCGACGCGATGCGCTCGGTGAGGTCGGCGCGCATCTTGTCGTTCGGCGGCAGCAGATCGCGCGCTGCGACGTAACCCTTTTCGGCCTCGGGGAACTGCAGCAGGTCGAAATTCGCCTGGCCGATGATGGTGTAGGCGATGCGGCGCTTCGGCTGGTCGGCCGGCGGCTGGTGCGCGAGCACCAGGTTGGCCACTTCGATCGAACGCTGCAGATCCTGAGTCGCGAAGATGTCTTCGGCGGCGCGCGTCAGCACCCCCGAGCTGTCGGGATGTTCGGGGAAGCTGGTGCCGAACTTGACGCCGGCGTCGACGCTGAGCTTGTGCGACTCGGCCTTTTCGGCGGCCGGCAGTTTCTCTTCGTACTTGGCGTAGGAGCCGAGCGCTGCGTAGGCCGCGGCGGCCGAGCGCGGGTTGCGCGGGTAGTTGTACGCGGTCTTGGCAAATTCTGTCGCGGCGCCCTGGTAGTCCTCGCTCGAGTAGAGCGCCTCGGACAGCAGATAGTTGGTGCCGAACGATTCCGGATCATCCGGGAAAGATTCGAGATAGGTGCGATACCAGCGCGCCGCCTCGCCGTACTGTTCCACCTTCTTGGTTTTTTGCGCCTCGGCGTGGAAGTACTGCGCCACGTCCTTGAGATTGGTCTTCAGTTCCTTGGCGATGTTCGGGTAGTCAGCCTTGTTGCGGCCGCTCCAGAACGGCGTGCCGTAGTTGTACAGCGCCACGTATTCGCGCTTGCCCTCGAGCACGAGCTCGGTGAAGCCGCCCTTGCGATAGGCGTCGATGGCCTGCATCGACAGGCCCGGCGAGTACTCGCTATTCGGCGCGCGCGTGGCGTAGGCGCGGTACACGCTCGCGGCGTCCTGGAAGCGTTCCTTTTCGACGTACAGATCGCCGAGGCGTGAATAGATGATGGGCGCGTAGGCCGGGTTGTTGCGCGAAGAGAGGAACCGGTCGACCGCGCCAACCGAATCGTCGTCGTACGAGAATGTGACCGCCATGACGCGCAGCGTGTCGTCGGCCAGTTCGCGGCTCGCCCGCGGTAGTTTGTCGATCGGGATCAGCGCGTGCGACTGCTTCTGCAGCACCGTGCGATCGAGCACGCCGGCGAACGAGGGCAGACTCTCATCGTTGAGGCCCTGCTTGAACAGCGACCAGCCGTGCTTGTAGAGGCTCTGCGACAGGAACGCGGCCTTTTCGCCTTTGTTCACTACAAATTGATAGGCGTCCTGCGCCTGGCGATATTCCTTGGCGGAGAACAGCAATTCGCCGCGGCGGAACTGCACTTCGTCCAACTGCGGCGAGCGCGGATACTTGCGCAGCACTTCATTGAGCGTGGTGAGCGCTTTTTCCGGCTGACCCGTGGTCTCGTAGGCGCGCGCGAGCTGGTAGAGCACCTGGTCGTTGCGCGGATAGTCGGGATAACTCTTGAGCAGGCTGGTGTACAGCTTGATCGCCTCGCCGCCTTGCGCGTCGATGGTGCTCGCCTCGCTCGCCATGCGCTCGCCCTCGCCCGACTCCATATTGAGGTCGGCGAGACGGCGCAGCGCCTCCGCGCGCAGCTGCGGATCGGTCTTCTGCAGTTCGAGAAAGCGGCGGTAATTGTCCATGGCGCGCGCGGCGCTGGCTTCCACCTTCTGATCGGGTTGCACGACCACCGGGCGAGCCGTGAGCTCGCCGATGGTTTTCTCTTTCTTCTTGGGCGCGGCGGCGGCGTCTACGCCCAAGCCCACGCACAACGCGGCCACAGTCAACGCCAGCAGTTTGTTGGGGGCGCTCATTTGGGCGCCTCGGCGGGCGGCGGCGTCTCGGTGGGCGGCGGTGCAGTCTGGTCAGCAGGCGCAGCCGTGTCGGGCGCCGGCTGATCGGCGGGCGGCGGTGCTGCCCCATCGAGCGGCGCGCCATCGGGCGATGAAGAAGGATCGGACGGCACGATTTCGAGTTCGCCCTGTGACTCCTGCGGCGGCGCGGCTTCCTTGGGCGCGGCACTCGGCGGCGCGGCGGCGCGATCGTAGATCGACGCGAGCGCGAAACGCGCCTGGATCTGATAAGTGCCGATGCGTTCTTTCTGCTGCTCGAGCTCGTTGCGCGCGAGTGCTTCGAGCAACTGGTTCTGCTGCTGCGCGACGCCGGCCAGGCGCTGCTGCGCGCCCTCGAGACGTTGCCGCAGCGCTGCGACGCGCGCGGCGAATTCGCCGGTGTTGTTGGGCATGGAGCTGCGCGCCTTCTGTACGCGCACCCAGCGGTTCTGCGCTTCGCGCAACGCCTGGTCGAGGTCCTTCAGGGTGCGGCGCTCGTTCCAGACGCGCGCCTTGAAGGATTCGGCGAGCCGCCAGTACAACACGCCCTTGGCGAGGCGCGTCTTCTCGCGAATGGCGTCGGTTTCCTCATCGTGCGGCGCAGCGAGTAGTGCGGCTTCCAGCCGCACGATGCGCGCCCACTGGTCGCGCTCCTCGGCCGTGCCCAAGGCGGGGACGTCCTGGGCCACTTCGACCTGGTCGAGCCGCCCGCCGGTATTGGCGCGTTCGGCGCCGTATTTGTCGAGCCGGCCCGACGCGAGCACGGCATCTGCCTGCGGCACGCGCTCGGCGTAGGCGCGCTCGCGCGTGTCGAGCATGTCGTCGAACGCGACGATGCTGTCCTGCCATTTGGCGAGCGTGCCGCCGAGGAACGCGAGGTCGCGGTAGTTCTTGAGACCTTCCTGGAAATCGTGGCCGGCCAGCAGGTGGTAGAGGTAGCGCGATTGCGGCGCGTCCGGCACTTCGCGCAGCTGCCAGAACCAGCCGTAGTGGTCCTTCTCGTCGCGCTTGAGCAGTTTGTCGAGCATCGTGCCGTCGTTGATCTCGGCGATCGACGCGTCGAGGTTCATCGTCTCGCTGTCGAAGGACTTGATCGCGATCTCATAGTTGTCGGCGGCCTGCGCATTCGCGTTGAGCTTGGCGAAGGCATAGGGAATAGCCAGATACGCTTCCTGCACGGCGGAATCGAGCAGGTTGCGATCGCGCAGCGCCATCCAGGGAGTGAGCGCTTCCTGGAACTGCCCTTCGGCGGCATCCGCCCAGCCCACGCCCAGCAAGGCCTTGTTGGAATACGGACCGTCGAGACGTACGCGCTCGAGCACCGGTTTGGCTAGCACGGGCTGATTGTTCTGCAGATAGGCGTAGCCGAGCGCGAGATTGGCGCGATCGCGCAGGGAACGCAGTTCGCGGCGGCCGGAAACGAGCGTGCCTACGCTGGTGAGGAACGGGTCCGCCTCGGTCACGAGGCCTTTGCGCACCAGCGCCACGCCCAGGTTGTACTGCGCGTAGGCCAGCCAGTCGCTTTGATCCTTGCGCCCGCGCCACGCATTGAGCAGCGCGATGGCTTCATCGAAACGCTGCTGGCGCATGAGGATGTTGCTGAGCAGGTGCAGGCGCTCGGCGTCCAGGTCCGGCGTGATGCGGCCCTGCACTTCCTTGATGGCGCGTTCGGCGCGATCGAGATAACCGCGCGCGTACCAGATCTTGCCGAGATAGAACCAGGCGCGGTTGCGCACGCCCTCGGGCACCGATTGCGTCAACAGCGTTTCGAACCGCTCGCCGGCCTCGTTGTGCAGGCCCAGCGATAGATAGAGGCCGCCGAGCAGCAGGTCGGTCTCCGCATCGTGATGCGGCATGCGACCCCATTGCCGGTACGCCTGCAGGCGCGTGATCGCTTCGAGATCCTGCCCCTGGTAGTAATAGAAGAGTGCATCGCCGAAATGCAGGTCGCGCACCACCGTGGGCGAAAGCTTGTCGACCTCGGGTTTGGCGGCCATCGCAGGCGTTACCAGGGCCGGCGCCAACGCCAGCGAAGCGGCCATAAACAAAGCGATGCGCGCAATGACCTTCATCTTGAACAGTGCCTTGACTCTTATTCCCAGTCCTTGATGGCGAACTCGGGCTGCGCGCGGCGCTGGCGATCAGTGATCTTCAGCTCCAGGTATTTGGCCCCCACGCCCTTCTCGAACTTGAGATTGGCACCGCGCTTGTAGTCGCGTTCGTTCGGGCCCTTGCCGCTGAAGAATGCCACGAGCTGGTGCTCGCCGACTTTCAGGTTGCCGAGGTACACGCGGTGCACGCCACCCTTGAGCAGTGCTTCGGCCTCGCGCGGAGTGTAGAGGTAGTTAGCCACTTCCTTGTTGTCGATCTTGAGCGAGAGCGAGTCGAGCGCGAAGAATTCGCCGATGTCCATCGAGACGAATACCGCGACCTGGGTGTTGGCCGGGAACAGCAGCTCCTCTTCGAGTACGAACAACTCCTTGTTGAGGTCGACGACGTCTTTCTTGAGGCCCTGCACGGTTTCGTCGAGCGCACGCGTGTCGGCGGGCGGTTCGCCGGCGGCGGGCGGCGCTGCTGCGGC
>DATHJZ010000301.1:0-3364 GCA_035286365.1 Steroidobacteraceae bacterium
CAAGTACAGCGTGAAAGTCCCGGGAGGGCTCGCGTTCTCCGAGTTCAAGGGATTCGAAAGCTGGGAAGCCATCTCGGTCAGCTCGAACGACAAGGCGATCGCTGTGATCCTCGGCAATCCGGCGATGATCGCTGCCTACAAGGCCGGTATCCCTGCCAATGGAAAGCCTGTCCCCGATGGCGCCAAGATGGCGAAGGTCCACTGGGCTCCGAAAAAGAACCAGTTCTTCCCGACCGCAACGGTGCCGGGCACCCAACAGAACGTGGACTTCATGGTGAAAGACAGCAAACGGTTCGCGGATAGCGGCGGATGGGGATATGGCGTGTTCGACTACGACGCCGCCACCGACAAGTTCACGCCCGGCACGATGGCTGGCAATCCCCCGCAGGGGAACGACGCCAAATGCGGTTTCGCGTGCCACACGATCGTGAAGTCGAGAGACTTCGTGTTCACGGAGTACGGGCACCGCTGAAGAAGCAGAACATCGAGCCGCACAGGCGGCGCCGGGCTTATGCGGCCTGCTAGATACCCGCGTACCACTCGTAGCCGCGATCTTCCCAGAATCCGCCCTTGCCTCCGGCGATGCGGGCGAGGTCGTCGACGAGCTCGATGTGCATCAGGTACTTGGCGTGCTTGTAGCCGAGCTGCCGCTCCACGCGCAGGCGCAGCGGCGCGCCATTCTTGATGGGCAGTTCCTGACCGTTCAGTTGATAGGCGAGGATTGTCTGCGGATGGTAGGCATCGTCGAAGTCGATGCTCTCGTAGTAGAAAGACTGCTCCCCGCCCAACGGATCGGCGCAGTGAAATACTACGTACTTAGCATTGTCCTTTGGCTGCACCAACGCGAGCAGCTCGCTGAGCGGTACGCCGGTCCACTCGCCGATCGCGCTCCAGCCTTCCACGCAGTCGTGCCGCGTGATTTGCGTACGGCTGCGCATGGCGCGCAATTGGGCAAGCGTGAACTGCGCGGGGTTTCCGACAAGTCCATCGACGCGCAGTGACCAGTCCGCAAAGTGGTTCGCAGCCAGACTCTTATATATGTCCGTACCGGGGTTCGCCGTACCGTTGCTGCGAAAGTCCGCCGACAGATCCGCACGGGTGAATTCCTGGACGAGCGGCTGGTGCGCCGTGACCAGCCGATGCGCGCCGTGACTCAAGGATTCGGCGCGCTTCAGGACTTTCGGAAACCAGGAGCTGCGGGACGCGGCGTCGCAGCCCGCGAGCGCTGCCGCGCCAAGGCTGGCCAACAAGCCGCGCAGTATCCCGCGGCGAGGCTCATCAATCTTGCGCATCGGGTTTCTCGGGTCGCGGTTCGGGAGTGATCTTGACGACGTAGTTGCCGGTGATCATCGACCGCAGGTGATTCCAGAGGCCGGTGATGATCACTTCGAAAACGTGAATCAGCACAAACAACACCAGCAACCACGCAGCGATGAAATGCAAGGTGCGCGCCGATTGCCGGCCGCCGAAAAGATCCACCCAGCCGGCGAACAGCGAGTCGAGGCGCGGCGACATCGCGAGCCCCATGAGGATCACGAAAGGCAGCAGACCGAATATCACGAGCAGATAGGTAAGCTTCTGCAATACGTTGTAACGCCTGGCAGCTTCTCCGCTCGGGTGTCTGAACCGAAGGTGGTCCTTGATGGATTGTCCGATTGAGCGCCAGTCGGTTTTCGTCGGCACCAGATCGCGGCTGAGATGCCGGCTGAACAATGCATACGCCACGTAACACAAGCCGTTGATTACCAGCACCCACGCAAAGAAGAAGTGCCAGTTGCGACCCATCGAGAGCCAGCGCGATCCCGGGACGGTCATCCACCATGGAAATCCGCGGGCTTCGGGCTCGCCATCGACGCCAGCTCCCAATCCGAGCAGCCCGGTGGTTTCAAATTCATGGCCACCAATCCGGGTGATACCGATCAACGCGCCACTCGTGTCGCGCTTCGTGGTCATCACGAGCACGGGCGGCTTGCCGTTGTACGAAGACTTGCCCCAATACAACGCCGCGTGCGCATTGAAAATCTGCAGCCCGCTCATGAACAGCAACGTGAGTGCGAGGACATTGATCCAGTGCATCACGCGCACCGGCGCTGAATGGCGCTTGTAGATGTGCTCGACCGCGGTGCTGGGGTTCTCGGCCATGGGGGCCGTTGTAGCAAATTTGCGGGCCCGGCGTCTTCGCTGGGTAGAATCCCCGCATGCTGCTGTTCGAATGGATCCTCATTCTGCTGGTGAGCGCGGTCGCGCTCACCGCCGTGGCGCGCCGCTTCAACCTGCCCTACCCCTCGCTCATCGCGCTCGGCGGTACGGCGCTGGCATTCCTGCCGAACGCACCTGAATTCAAACTCGACCCGCAGCTCACCCTGGCGCTGTTCGTCGCACCGGTGCTGCTCGATGCCGCATTCGACACCTCGCTGCGCGACCTCAAGCGCAACTGGGTTCCCGTGCTGAGCCTGGTGGTCATTGCGGTCGGCATCACCACGGTCACCGTGGCGTGGCTGGTGCACTGGATGATGCCGGCCATGCCCTGGGCCGCCGCGATCGCGCTCGGCGCCATCGTTGCACCACCCGATGCGGCGGCGGCTTCCGCCGTGTTGCGGCGCCTGCATCTGCCGTATCGAATGGTCGTAATTCTCGAAGGTGAAAGCCTGCTCAACGACGCCACGGCGTTGTTGGTCTATCGGATTGCCGTCGGCGCCGCGATGGGCAGCACCTTGTCGGCGGGCAGCATTGCACCGCAGACCTTGGCGATGCTCGGCAGTGTCGTGGCGGGCTTCCTGCTGGCGAAGGTCACGATACGAATCCTGCGCGGCGTGACCGACGTGCCGAGCGCCATCGTGCTGCAGTTCGTGAGCACCTTCGGCGTGTGGATACTCGCGGAGAAGGTGGGACTCTCGGCCATCGTGACCCTGGTGGCCTATGCGATCACCGCCTCTCGCATCACCGGGGGCACCACTCCGGCGCGCCTGCGGCTGCCTTCCTACGCCGTGTGGGAGACTGTGGTGTTCGTCTTGAACGTGCTCGCGTTCGTGCTGATCGGCTTGCAGCTGCGGCCGATCCTGGGCGAGCTCGGGCCCGATGAACAGACTCGCTACCTGCAGATCGCCGCCGCAGTGCTCGGCACGGTGGTGTTCGTGCGACTCGCCTGGGTGATGACCTACAACCGCATTTCCTGGCTCAAGTTCAAGTTGTTAGGGCCGGGCACCTGGCCCGGTCCGCAGCCGCCCACGGTGCGCGCCAGCATGGTGGTGAGCTGGTGTGGCATGCGCGGCATCGTGACCCTCGCGGCGGCGTATGCGCTACCGACAGACTTTCCGTTTCGCGATCTGGTGCTGCTGTGTGCGTTCGGAGTTGTCGTGGGCAC
>DATHJZ010000302.1:0-2056 GCA_035286365.1 Steroidobacteraceae bacterium
GGCAGCGTGATCCCGCTGCTCGACGTCGCCGAACTCGCGCGCAGCCCGCGCGAAATCTCCCTGCGCGCGGCCGCCGCGGCGCGTGCGCAGAACATCCGCCGTTCGCGCGTGCTCGTGGTCGACGACTCGATGTCGGTGCGGCGCGCGGTCGCGGCGCTGCTCGAGGATCAGGGTTACGACGTCACGATGGCGCGCGATGGCCTCGAAGCGATCAAGTTGATGGAGGTCGCGCGCCCCGACGTGCTGCTGACCGACCTCGAAATGCCCAACATGAACGGCCTGGAACTCGCCCAGCACGTGCGCAGCCGCGCCGAGCTCGCCGGCCTTCCCGTCATCATGATCACCTCACGCTCGATGGACAAACACCGCCGCCAGGCGATGGCCGCCGGGGTTTCTGTCTATCTCACCAAACCGTACACCGATCACGAGTTGCTGCAACACGTGGCCAGTGCCGTTACCGGGCGCGTCGAAAAACGCGTCGCCGCCGGCTAGCCACACAAGGGTATTGCCATGAGTACTAAAACGCGCGTCCTCCTCGTTCGAGTCGTCGGCTTCTCCGCGCCCGAGCGCCAGATGCTGAACTCGATCTTCCTGCTGTCGGTCGCACCGGCGCGCCAGATCGGCTACAAGCTGTGGAATCCCGAAGTCGGCATCGCGCCGGAGATGTACTTGCTGGATGGCGACAGCGACAGCGCCGTCGCCAGCTGGCAGGCGACTTTCGCGAGCACGTCGGATCGCACGCTCGTGGTTGGAGCCAAGAACACCGATCTCGGCGTGGCATCGGCTTCGCGTCCACTCGGCCTCAAGGTGGTCGGCGCGATGGATCGCCTCGCCATCGCGTTGCATAACGCGGCGCGCGAACCCGTCGGCCACGAGGTTTCGGCGCCGAGCGCCAGTGCGTCGTTGCCTGCCATGAAAGTGGACGACACGGGTCCCACGAGCCACCCCAAACAGAACCTTACCCTGCCCCGCCCGGTGAGTGCGCCCGCCGCGCCTGCGATGTCGGCCAGCATGAACTCGTTGGCACCGCCGCCGCAGGCCACCAGCACCATGTCGGCCGGCAGTCACTTGATGACGGGTTCCGCGGCGCCCATGACACACGCGGGTACGCTGCCGACCTCGATGACTGCCGCCGCGCCAGCCACCACCGTGCTCCCGCACATGACGCTGCAGCCAAGTGTAGCGCCGGTGTTCGACCGGTCGATCAACGAGAAGACCGTCACCGACAAGACCGTCGATCGGATACTGAGCGACCAGCCACTGGCCGAGAAACCGGCTGCCGTTGAAAAGACCGCCGCGGAGAAAATCAATGCCGCGGCGGCATTGATCGCAAGTGGTGTGACGCCGCTGTCGCCGTCGGCGCTCTCGGCCGCCGTGGCGCCGTCTCCGCAGCGCGCGAACCTGCGCGTGGTGCAGAACGCTTCACCGCTGGCAGCTTCCTTGCCGTCCGCGGCGCGCGCCGCCGATGCGTCGATGAACATTCCTGCACTCGCGCAGCTGCCAGCTGCGACGGTCGCGCCGGTCGCGCTGGCTCCGGCCGTCCTGGCGCCGCCGCCCGCGCCCGTCATGCCGGTTTCAGCTCCCACGCCGCGCCACGAGGAGCACAACTTCCGCGTGCTCGCCGTCGACGACAGCCCGCTCATGCGCACCTTCCTGCAGAACAAACTGCAGCCGTACGGCATCGCACCCGAGTTCGCGTCGTCGGGCGAGGAAGCGCTGTTCAAGATCTCCAAACAACATTACGACATGATCTTCCTGGACGTGATGCTGCCCGGCATGGACGGCTACGACGTCTGCAAGATGATCAAGAAGAACAAGGATAATTCGCTCATGAAGGTCGTGATGCTCACCAGCAGGGACAAGACCTTCGACAAGATCCGCGGCACGATGGCCGGCTGCGACGGCTACCTGACAAAGCCGGTCGACGAAATGAAGCTGCGCGCGATCATCGAGCGGCACACCGTCACGAAGAAGTAGGGCACACGGACGTGGCTACCGAACGAATACTGATCATGCGACACGCCAGCGGCCTGGTTAACCGGGCGCGGCGCCTCGC
>DATHJZ010000303.1:0-11194 GCA_035286365.1 Steroidobacteraceae bacterium
GCGCTTCGGCGAGCGACAATATTTTGCGGGCGCCTTTGCGATCGGCGAACTCGACGCGCTGCTTCTCCTGCTTCGCGCGGGTCTCGGCCACGAAGGCAGGCTTGTTGTCGGGGTTGAGCAGTTGCGACACGACCCCGATCACGCGCGAGGCATCGAGCACGTGGATCACGGGCTCGGAGTAGTGCGGGGCGATCTTCACCGCGTTGTGCGCCGCGGACGTGGTGGCGCCGCCGATGAGTAGCGGCAGCTTGAAGTCGAGGCGTTTCATTTCCTTGGCGACATGGACCATCTCGTCGAGCGAGGGCGTGATCAGGCCGGAGAGCCCGATGATGTCGGCGCCCTTCTCCTTGGCGGCGGTGAGGATTTTCTCGCACGACACCATGACGCCGAGATCGATGACCTCGTAATTGTTACAGGCGAGGACGACGCCGACGATGTTCTTGCCGATGTCGTGCACGTCGCCCTTGACCGTCGCCAACACCACCGTGCCATTCGTTTTCTGCACGCCGTCGGCCAGCGCCTCGATGAACGGAATGAGATGCGCGACGGCCTTTTTCATGACGCGCGCGGACTTGACCACCTGCGGCAGGAACATCTTTCCGGAACCGAACAGGTCGCCGACGACATTCATGCCGTCCATCAGCGCGCCTTCGATGACATGCAGCGGATGTACCGCGGCGAGCCGCGCTTCTTCCGTATCCTCGATGACGTATTGATCGATGCCCGCAACCAGCGCGTGGCTCAATCGCTCGTGGACCGGCAACTGGCGCCAGGCCAGATCTTCCTTGCGCTCGCGCGCGCCGCCGTCCTTGTAGTTGACGGCGATCTCGAGCAGGCGCTCGGAGGCGTCGGGCCGGCGATTGAGGATCACGTCCTCGACGCGATCGCGCAGGTCCTTCGGAATGTCTTCGTAAATGGCGAGCTGGCCGGCATTCACGATGCCAAAGTCCATGCCCGCCTGGATGGCGTGGTACAGGAACACCGAGTGCATCGCCTGCCGCACCGGCTCGTTGCCGCGGAACGAGAACGACACGTTGCTGACGCCGCCGGAAATATGCGCGTGCGGGCAGCGTTTGCGGATCTCGCGCGTGGCGTCGATGAACGCGACGCCATAGCCGTTGTGCTCCTCGATGCCGGTGGCGATCGCAAAGATGTTCGGATCGAAGATGATGTCTTCGGGCGGAAAGCCCAACTTCTTGGTCAGGATCTTGTAGCTACGCTCGCAGATGCCGACCTTGCGCTCGAGGGTGTCCGCCTGCCCCTGCTCGTCGAAGGCCATGACGACGACCGCCGCGCCGTAGTTCATCACCTTGCGCGCATGAATCAGGAAGGCTTCCTCGCCCTCCTTCAGGGAAATCGAATTCACCACGCCCTTGCCCTGGATGCACTTGAGCCCGGCCTCGATGACCGTCCACTTGGATGAATCGATCATGACCGGCACGCGCGCAATGTCGGGCTCGGCAGCGATGAGATTGAGGAAGCGCACCATGGCCGCTTCCGAATCGAGCATGCCCTCGTCCATGTTGACGTCGATCAGCTGTGCGCCATCGTCCACCTGCTGACGTGCGACGGTGAGCGCCGCCGGATAGTCGTTGGCCTCGATAAGCTTGCGAAACTTGGCCGAGCCCGTGACGTTGGTGCGTTCACCGACGTTCACGAAGCGGATGTTGTCGGTGAGATTGAAAACCTCGAGGCCCGAGAGCTCCAGCCGCGGCACGTGCTCTTTCTTCTTGCGCACCGGCTCGCAACGCACGCGCTCGGCAATTGCGCGGATATGGTCGGGAGTCGTGCCGCAGCAGCCGCCGACAAAATTCAGGTGCCCTGCGTGCGCCAACTCGCCCAACACCTTCGCGGTGTCGGCCGGCGCCTCGTCGTATTCGCCAAATGCATTGGGCAGACCCGCGTTCGGATAGACGCCGACATTCGTGTCGGCGAGGCGCGAGAGTTCTTCCACGTACGGCCGCAGCTGTTTGACGCCGAGCGCGCAGTTCAGGCTGATGGTGATCGGCTTCGCATGGCGCACCGACGCCCAGAATGCTTCCACCGTCTGACCAGACAAGGTGCGACCCGATGCATCGGTGATCGTGCCCGAGATGATGATGGGCAGGTCCACGCCCGCGGCATCGAGCGTCGAGCGCACGGCGTAGATGGCTGCCTTGGCATTCAAGGTGTCGAAGATGGTTTCGATCAGGATCGCATCGGCGCCGCCATCGATGAGACCGCGCGTGGCATCGCTGTAAGTGGCCACCAGCTGATCGAACGTGACCGCGCGAAAACCCGGATCGTTCACATCGGGCGAAATCGACGCGGTGCGGCTGGTGGGTCCGAGCGCGCCCGCCACGTAGCCGGTGCGGCCTGACTTCTTCGTTTCGGCATCGACGGCGCGCCGCGCGAGCTTCACCGCGTCGCGGTTGAGCTCATAAACCAGCTCTTCCAGGCCGTAATCCGACAGCGACAGCGACGTGGCATTGAAAGTGTTGGTGGCGACGAGGTCGGCGCCCGCGTCCAGGTAGCTGCGGTGAATCTCTTCGATGATGTCGGGCTGCGTGAGCACCAACAAGTCGTTGCAACCCTTGAGATCGCGCGGCCAGTCCTTGAATCGCTCGCCGCGAAACGCGGCCTCGTCCAGCTTGTGCTGCTGGATCATCGTGCCCATCGCGCCATCGAGGATGACGATGCGCTCGGCAAACAACTGTCGCAGGGCGGCGGCGCGTTGCGCCTGCTCGCCCGCTGCCGGACTATTCATTGACCGCCTTGCGCGCGGGCTCCTGCCGTCGCACGCCGAGCGCGTGGCAGATCGCGTACGTCAACTCCGAGCGGTTCAGCGTATAGAAATGGAACTGATCGACTCCGTGCCGCTGCAACATGTGCACTTGCTCGATCGCCACCGCGGCGGAGATCAACTTGCGCGTCTCGGGATTCTCTTCGAGACCGTCGAAACGATGTTCCAGCCACTCGGGGATCGAGGCGCCGCAGCGCTTCGCGAAACGCGTGACCTGCGGGAAGCGGGTAATCGGCAGGATGCCCGGCACGATGGGCACCACGATGCCCTTGGCCGCGCAGGCATCGCGGAAGCGCAGGAACAATTCCGTGTCGTAAAAGAACTGCGTGATGGCGCGCGTCGCGCCCGCATCGATCTTGCGCTTGAGGTTGTCGAGGTCGAATTCCGCGCTCGGCGCTTCGGGGTGCTTCTCCGGATACGCCGCCACTGAAATTTCGAAATCGCCGACGGTCTTGAGCCCGCTCACCAGATCCGCGGCATACGCAAAGCCATCCGCGCGCGGTTCGTATTTCACCATGCCCGCCGGCGCATCGCCGCGCAGTGCCACGATGTGACGAATCCCCTGGTCCCAGTACTTGCGCGCGATGTCGAGCACTTCGCCGCGCGCGGCACCGATGCAGGTGAGGTGCGGCACACAGGTCAGCGAGGTTTCCTTCTGTACGCGCGACACCACGTTGTGTGTGCGCTCGCGCGTCGATCCGTCCGCGCCATAGGTCACCGACACGAAGCGCGGATTGAGCGGCTCGAGGTAACGAATCGATTCCCACAGGGTCTTCTCCATGGCCTCGTCGCCGGGCGGAAAGAACTCGAAGGAAACGGATACAGGTCGTTGACGGGACATGGAATTCCTGATGACAGTCATATGTTTGGATGATGCGAACCTTATCGCACTAGCAGGAGCGCGTTAACGCCATTCTTGACTATTTTGGGCTGCCTTTTAGCATGTTTGCACCAAGAAACGCTGGCAATAGGGTCATGGCAACTCAAAAACTCGACAAGGTCGATTCAAAGATCATGCAGATCCTCTCCGAGGACGGACGGATCAGCTGGCGCGACCTGGCGGACAAGATAGGACTTTCGCTTACTCCCACCCTGCGGCGTATCAGACGCTTGGAGAGCGACGGCGTGATCACCGGCTACAGCGCACAGTTCGACGAACAGAAGCTGGGGTTCGGAATCACCATGTATGTGTGGGTGTCGCTCGAACGCCAGGTCGAAGAGACGCTGAAAGTTTTCGAACGCCGGATCGCGGATGTGCCGGAGGTCATGAGCTGCTACCTCATGACGGGCGAGGCCGACTACGTACTGCGCATCGTCGTCCCCGATCTGCCTAGCTACCAGCGCTTCATGCTGGACGTGCTCACGCGCATTCCCGGCGTGTCACGCATCCAGTCGGGCCTGGCGATCAAACCGGTGTTCCAGCGCGCCGCCCCGCCGATTCCCCGCTGATGGGGACAGCTTGCATCAGCTTGCGCGCTCGCGCACCCAGGCGCACTCTGAAATGCATGGTGTTGAAACCAGGTGGTCCGGCGACATGAGACACGGCCGCGTTGCAGCCATGGCTCTCCTCTTCGTATGCGCGCCGTTCGGCGTAGCAGGTGTGCGCGCAGCCGACGCGCAGCTGACCTGGAACATCGATTCCAGGCAGCCTGCACGATTCATTGCAGTACACGGACGCCGCGCGGCGATCTTCGGCTACTCGGAAAAAGGAATGGAGGTCTGGGCTTACCCTCTGCAGCTGGCCGATTCTTTCAGCGTGGCATTTCGCCAGCAACACGGGACGACCGAGACCGACGGGCTGACCATGCTCCGCCGCATCCAGTACAGCCCCGAAGCCGTGACCCGCATCTATGTCGGACCTGACTTCATCGTGCGTGAAAAGATCTTCGTGCCGCTCGACGCACCCGGTGCGATCGTGAGCTACGAAGTGGATGGTGCGCGTCCCGTCGACATCATCGTCCGCTTCACACCCGTGCTGAATCTCATGTGGCCGGGTGGCATTGGCGGGCAGGAAACGACGTGGAATGCGGCAGCTTCCGGCTATCTGCTGTCCGAGCCATTGCATCGGTACACAGCCCTGGTGACGTCGCCGAATATCGTCGCGCATGACGAGACGCCGAATGCCACCAGGCCGGCGGGCGATTCGCCCGCGGTGGCGTTCACGATTCGCGCCAGCAGCGATCAACCTGCAGTGGTCGTAATGGCCGCCGGTCTGTCCGGAGAAGACCCGGCGGCAGTTGCCAGGGAGCTGTTGAGCAATCGTGGCGCGCTCGAGAACGCGGCCGCCCGACACTACGCAGACGTACTGGATCAGGGGTTGCAAATCGAAACGCCGGACCCGGAGGTCGATCGCGCGCTGGCGTGGTCGCAGATCGCACTGGAGCAAGCCTGGGTCTGCAATCCCGATCTCGGATGCGGTCAAGTCGCCGGATACGGGCCGTCGCGCAAAGCCCGTCGTCCGCAGTACGACTGGTTCTTCGCCGGAGATGGAATGGTCGCCACACGCGCCTTGCTGGCGGCCGGGCGCCATGAGCGCGCACGTGAGGAGCTCGAGTTCATTCTCAAGTTTCAGGATCGCCGGACCGGCATGATCTGGCACGAGCTGTCGCAGAGCGCCGGCGTGCTCGAGTGGCACAAGTATCCCTACATGTACGGGCACGTCGATCTGAGCTACGACTTTCTCGACATCGTTGCCGAGTACTTTTCCGTGACCGGCGACCTGCCGTTCGTGAAGAAAAACTGGAACGCACTCGAGGCCGCTTACCGGTACTGCCAATCTCTGCTCGCTCCCAACGACGGACTGCCGCGCATTCCGGCCGACAAACTAGGCAACAATGAGCAGGACGCACTCAGCGATGAGTTGACACTGTCTGCCAGCTGGGTCACCGCATCGGAAGCGTACGCGACACTCGCCGCCGCCACCGGACGGCAGGCAGCTGCGCGACAGGCGCGCGCCGCGAGCCAGCGAGCGCGGCAGACGGTGGGGGCGCGATACTGGGACGAGCGCCGGCGCTTCTGGATCAGTGGTCACACGCGCGCAGATCGGCCCGTCATGGATCGCGACATCCGGCCGGTGGGTGTGGTGCAAGAGTCCTTGTTCTCTGCGCAGCAGCGCAACGCCGTGCTCGATCAGCTCGCATCGTCCGACTTTCAAACGGATTGGGGCACACGAGGCAAGGCCGCGAGCGACCCCACCTATAACCCGAACTCGTACGCGAGCGGCAGCGTGTGGGCAATCGCGACTGCGTCAGTAGCGAGTGCGTTCTGGGCCGAGCATCGCCCCGCGACCGCCTTTCCGATCTGGAGCGCGCTCGTACCCTGGAGCGCGCTCGATTCTCCGGGACACATGCACGAGACGCTGGCCGGAGATTTCTACCATGAGGAGGTGGAATCCGTTCCGGAGCAAACGTGGTCCTCTGCATCATTCCTGACTTCGGCCTTACAGGGATTGCTGGGATTACGCGTGGATGGCGTGGCGGCTCATCTGCACTTTGCCCCACATCTGCCAGCCGCGTGGAACAAGATCACGTTGCGACACATTCGCGTCGGCGGCGCAACGGTCGCGCTCGACCTGGCCCAGTCCGTTGGCGAACTGACGCTGCACATCAGAAACGACGGCGCTCCTGTCAGGATGTCATTCGATCCTGCGCTGCCACTGGGCGCAAGGGTACGAAGCGCACACATCGACCAGCGCGATGTCGCCGCCACGCTCGTGCAGCATCCGCAGGATACCCACGCGCGCTTCGAGTTCGATGTGCCGTGCGGCGACGTCCTGCTGCGCATCGACTACACAGGAGGCGTTGCGATCGCTTCCGCCGCTCCCCGTTCTTCGATTGGAGAGGGCAGCCGGGCGATGAAGATCGTCGGCGTGAGCCTGAAAGACCGGGTGTACACGATCGAGCTCGATCACCTGGCTTCAGAGTCGGCGCGCTTCGAGCTGCGCACGCCCTGGAAGATCGAGGATGTGCGCGGAGCCAGGTTCGAAGTGCTCGCGCCTGGCTCGTACGGCTTCGAGATCGGCGCATCTCCCGGCAAAGAGAAACGCGCCTACCAGCGCAGCGAAGTGCAAGTGACGTTCGCGAACGTCGAGACTCCAGATCGTCAATAAATAAATCTGTCCCCAGCCGGTTCACGGCCCTGTAGATCTCTCGAAGCACGTCGGTCCTTGCTTTCAATTGCCTCCGCCACTCGGCTTCGGCGGCGCTTCCGCGAATTGCGGAACTCCATCGTGAATGGCGTGCCACGGCGCTTTGGAAGCCACATATTGATGCGCCATCGCGTGGATTTCGGGATCTGTATCGAGCGCACCAATCGGCACGATCACGGCGCCACGCACGGACGAGCGCCGCGGCATCGCGCCGCCACACTCGCGGCAAAACGACGTACCGAAGAACTCCGCGCCGGGCAGGTTAAAGTCTGTCAAGAGTTCTTCGCCCTGCGTATAGCGCAGCGCCTCGATCTTGTAGAGCACATTGGTCGCGTGCGCTCCGCCGCGCGCACGCTGACATCGGCCGCAATGGCAGTGATGCATTCGGAACGGCGTCCTCTCCAGCTCGAAGCGCATCTTGCCGCAGGCACAACTGCCGCTCGCGACGCCGGCACGCCCTGGACGCGACGGAGTATCGAGCCCCTGCGCGTGCCACTCGGGCGGATAGGCCTCGTGCTGCGGCAACCCGTCATGGATCTCGTGCCGCGGTGACTTTGACCCCACGAACAGGTGCAGCTGCGGACGGATCCCGAACTCGCCCCCGACGGCGCCCGCGGGCATGAACACCTGCTGCGACCCCTGGTCGACTCCCGGCACTTTCGACCCGCACACCGAGCAGAAGCTGCGCCGGCCCTGCGCCGACGACTGCCAGGTGACGATCTTCTCGGTACCACCGCGCCAATGGAAGGTAGTTAGCGGCCCGGCCAGGAACGTGGCGAACAGCGTGCCGTGATGCTTGCGGCACACCGAACAATGGCAATGCAGCATCATGGTGAACGGCGCGTCGTACGACCAGCGCACCGCGCCACACAGGCAGTTACCCGAATTTCGCGCCGAGTAGACCTCGGTCGGAATGACCCACGTATCCGTGTGCATGGCCCCTCCCTGTCAGATCTTGGCCAGCGCCTGCTCCAGGTCCGCAATGAGGTCATCGGCATTTTCGATGCCGACTGAAATGCGTATCAATGCGTCGGTGACACCCATGCGGTCGCGCGTTTCCTTCGGCACGCCCGAGTGCGTGGTGGACGCGGGATGCGAGATCAGCGTCTCGGTGCCCCCCAGGCTCACGGCGAGTTTCATGACCTGCAACGCATCGAGCATGCGGAATGCCTCGGCCTCGCCACCGCGAATGGAAAACGCGAAGGTGGAACCGGCGCTCTGGCACTGCCTCTGGAACACTTCGGCACGCGGATCACCGCTCTTCAGGTGCCCGAGATAGTTCACGCTTGCGACCTTGGGATGCTGCGCGAGGAAACCAGCGACGCGGCCAGCATTGTCCGCGGAGGCGCGCATGCGCAGCGCGAGCGTTTCCATGGACCGCATGATCATCCACGACGTGTTCGGGTCGAGCTGCGTACCCAAACTACTGCGCAGCGCCCGCACGGGCGCGAGCATTGCCTTCGCGCCTATGACACCACCGGCCACCAGGTCCGAATGCCCGCCGACATACTTGGTGAGCGAATACATCACGAGATCCGCGCCATGCTCGAGCGGTTTCTGAAACACGGGGCCGAGGAACGTGTTGTCCACGGCGACCGGCGGGCGCATCCCGCCCTGTTGTCCCGCGATCCATTCCGATACTTCGCGCCAGAGTTTGAGGTCTACCAGGCTGTTCGTGGGATTGGCCGGCGTTTCGGTCACCAACAACCCGACCTTGCCGCCCTTGGCCTTTGCCTTTTCGACAACAGCCTTCGCACCAGCCATCACCGCCTTGCGGTCGATGGCGTCGGCGACGCGAACCGCACCAATGCCGAAGGCTGGCATCGTCTTGTCGATCAGGGTCTCAGTGCCACCGTACAGCGGCTCGCTCATGAGCAGCATGTCATTGGGTTTGAGGTAAGCCCACAGCGTGGTGGAAATCGCCGACATGCCGCTCGAGAACACGCAGGCCGCTTCGCCACCTTCCCACAGCCCGAGGCGATCCTCGAGCACTTCGAGGTTCGGATTGTTGAAGCGCGAATACACGAGGCCGGCGGCCTGGCCCGGCGGCGGCGCGCGCCTCCCCGACGTGTAGTCGAAGAAATCCTTGCCGTCCTGCGCATTGCGAAAGACGAAGGTCGAGGTGAGAAAGATCGGCGGTTTGAGCGAACCTTCGGAGAGAGTGGGATCGTAGCCGTAACCCATCATCTGGGTTTCGGGTTGCAACACTCGGTTCCCGAGTTTGCGTTTGTGATAGCTGTCGGCGCTCATCAAGAGCTCCTTACAAATTCAAGATTCCCGATCCTATCTCGATCACGTCTCCACCGACGAATACTTCGTTGTCGCTGTTGACTTCGAGCTTGAGAATTGAAGGGCGTCCGATCAGATCGCCCTGGGAAACTTCGAAATCGAGCGGCGGTCGCCGGCCCATCGCGATGAACCACGAACCGAGGTTCGCGCACGCGGATCCGGTGGCAGGATCTTCGAGAATCGCGCTGCCGTCGGGGAAGAAGAATCGGCTCAGGATCTTCTTCGCGCCAGTCGAGGCAAATACGTACGCCTGCGCCACGCCGTCGCTGCTCTTCAATTTCTCGAACAGTTCCGGTTTCGGTTTCACGCGCCGCACCGCCGCTTCGCTGGTGAGCGGAATGATCAACTGCTCACGCCCGGCCTTCACCCACAACGGCTGGAAGCCCATGTCGGAAGCTTCGAGGCCTAACAACCGCGCGAGCTCGGGCGACTGCACTTCGACCAGCCGCGACGTGGACGCTGCCGCGCGCAACGTCCAGTGATCCCCATCGGACGTGACCGGGATGATGCCGGCGCGCATTTCGAGGCCAAGCTGGTTACCGCCGAGCCCCAACGCGCGGCACACGTGCGCGGTGCCGAGCGTCGGATGTCCCGCGAATGGCATCTCGTACGCCGGCGTGAAAATGCGCACCAGCGCTGCGGCGCGCTTGGACGGCAGGATGAACGTGCTCTCCGAGAGATTCATTTGCCGCGCCAGCGCCTGCATCTGCGCCGGGTCGAGCTGGCTGCCATCTTCGAACACGCAGAGGGGATTGCCTGAAAGGCGCGCGCCCCCGGCGGTGAATACGTTGAGAATGCGGTAGCGGAGTTCCATCGCGACCGATTATTTCACAACGGTCGCAGTACGGTGACGCGGGGTTTCCCTGTCAATTGTTTGGCAGCATGTCAGGCAGGGGCCGAATACGCTTGTTTGGTCAGGCCGCCACCTCCAGAAGTTCGCCGCGCTCCAGGCGCTGACGCACCTGTGAGGCATGCCACAGGGACAGCTTTCCGCTGTTGTCTTCGACCAGCGCCGTGCAGCTCTCGACCCAGTCGCCGTCATTGCAATAGAGCACGCCGTCAATGTCTGTGACGCCCGCGCGATGGATATGTCCGCAGACGATTCCGTCGAGTCCGCGCTGCCGCGCGGCCTGCGCCGCGGCCACTTCGAACGCGGCAACATAGCGGACGGCATTCTTGAGCCGCAGCTTCAGGTACGTGGCGAACGACCAGTACGGCAGACCTAACAATCTGCGGCAGACATTCACGTAGCGATTAATGCGCAGGGTAAATTCATAGGCGTGCGCGCCGAACCACGCCAGCCAGCGACTGCATTTGACGGACGTGTCGAACTCGTCTCCGTGCATGACGAGCAATTCCCGTCCGGCAGCAGTCGCGTGCACGTATTTGCGGCGAATCTCGAGATTGCCGAACACCGAGCCGCAGAACTCGCGCATTTCCTGATCGTGATTGCCGGGCACGTAGATGACCTTCGTACCGCTGCGCGCCATGTCGAGGATCGCGCGCACAACTTCGTTGTGTTCCTGCGGCCAGTAGAAATTCCTGCGCAGGCTCCACAAGTCGATGATGTCGCCGACCAGGAATAGATAGTCGACTTCGATACCGCCCAGGAACTCGAGCAGCTCGGACGCGCGGCTGTCGCGCGAACCCAGGTGCACGTCGGATACGAAAACCGACCGGAGGGAGACCTTGTTCGATGTGCCTGGCTGCATGCGCCCCTCGCCACTGCCTATATAAGGAGTGGCGGGAAGTTTGCCCGACCAGCATTTCAGCTTTATGACTCACGGACTTACGCGAGTCTCTTCAGGTCAACCCTACAAGTCGACCAGCATCTTGAAGCCGCCGAACACCATGCGTTTGCCATCGAACGGCATCGCCTTCGGATCCATCATGTGCGCGAGCCGCGGATCCTTCATCGCCTTCGCGTTCACGCGATCGCGATCCTTGCGGGATTTGTAGATGATCCACGAGAACCA
>DATHJZ010000304.1:0-7419 GCA_035286365.1 Steroidobacteraceae bacterium
TGACGGCGAAACTGGAACACGGCGGCACGGTCAACGCGTCGCTCACGGCGTCCGAATTGAATGCGCCCGCGCCGCGGATCGCGGGGAAGATCAATGCCGCGATGCCGACGCTGGCGCCGTTCGGAGCGTTCGTGCCGACTGTGTCGAACCTCGATGGCACGGTGAACGCGCAGATCGAGATCGGCGGGACCACGCTCAAGCCCGAGTTCACCGGCAACGTCGACGCGACCAAACTACAGGCCGATCTCGGCAAGGTCGGTATCGAACTGCGCGATGGCAGCGTGCGCGGCGAGGCCAAGCGCACTGGCGGATTCAACCTGGCCGGCGGCGTCGCCTCGGGCAAGGGCCGCCTGGAGTTCGAGGGCACCATGGACGAGCGCGGCATCGTGGACGTGAAGGTCGGCGGTCAGAACTTCCTCGCCGCAGATATCCCGGCGGCCAACGTGGTCATTGCACCGGATCTCACGCTCACGGGAGATCGGAAGGGCTATCTGGTGAAGGGCGAGGTAACGATCCCGAGTGCGACGATCAACATGCAGAAGCTGCCGCAGGATTCGGCACCCGGCGTGTCGCCCGACGTGGTCGTGATCCGCAATGGCAAGGAGGTCGAGCGCGCCGCGCAAAGTGCCGGGTTGCCGTTGACAGCGGTCATCACCGTCAAGCTCGGCGACAAGATTGCGGTGACGGGATACGGATTGGATGCGACGGTGTCCGGGCAGCTGGTGGTGCGTGAATCGCCCGGGGCGCCGACGACGGGGTCGGGGCAGCTGACCGTTGCCGGGCGGTACAAGGCTTATGGGCAGGACCTCACGATCAAGGATGGCCGTCTGCTGTTTGCGGGCACGCCGCTCGATAATCCGCGGTTGAGCATCACCGCGACGCGCGAGATTCGCAGCGATTTGACCACCGGCCTGCAGATTGGCGGGTCGGCGCAACGGCCGATCATCACGGTGATGTCGGGTCCGAACGTCGGCGGGGCGGATGCGTTGTCGTACCTGGTGACCGGGCGATCGTTGTCGGATGTGGGCAGCGCCAGCGGCAGTTCTCAGGACGCGCTGGCGTCGGCGACGCAGTCGCTCGAAGGCGCCGCGGGCGGGCTGATTGCGAAGCGCATCGGTGCGCGACTCGGGATCGATGAGGCCGGCGTTGAAGAGAACGAGTTGATTGGCGGATCGGCGCTGACGATTGGCGAGTATCTATCGCCGCGCTTGTACCTGAGCTACGGCGTCGGGTTGTTCGAGCCGGGCGAGGTGATCGCGCTGCGCTACAAGCTGTCACGCGACATCGGCGTGAAGGTGCAGCGCGGCACCGAAGAGACCCGCGCCGGCGTCGAATACCGCATCGAACGGTAGAGGGGACATTCCTGGTTTTGCGCAAATCCGTCGCGTTCACGCAACGAAATCGACGAAAACCAGGAATGTCCCCTCTAACTCTTCAGCTTCTTCGCGGCGGCTTTCGACAATGCCTGTTTGCACTTCCAATACGCCGCCCACGGATCCTTGCGCTGCTTCGCCACGCGCTCCGGGACGTTATGAATGTCGAAGTGAGTGCCGCGGATGTCGTCATCGATTTCATCCCAGCCAACCGGCGTCGACACGCCAACGCCCGGCCGCCAGCGCGGCGAGAACGCCGCCACCGCGGTCGCACCGAATCCATTGCGTAGATAGTCCACGAAAATCTTCTGCTTGCGATTCCGTTCGCCGGTCTTCGACGTGAACATGGTCGGCGCGAGCTTCTCCATGAACAACGAGACGTCGCGCGCAAAATCCTTCGCCATCTCCCAATCCGGCAGCGGTGCGGTCAGTGGCACCACCACATGCAGGCCCTTGCCGCCGGTCGTCTTGACCCAGGATTCGAGGCCCAGATCCTTCATCAGCTTGCGGATCGCGAGCGCGGCGTCCCGCAGCGGTGGATAGGGCAACTCCGCGCCCGGATCCAGATCGAACGTCAGCCGGTCGGCATGCGTGGGTTTGCGCGCCAGCGCGCCCCAGCTGTGCAACTCGACGGCACCTACCTGCGCAAGATGCAGCAGTCCTTCAGGTGAATCGCAGACGACGAAATCAGGATCTTTGTCCGCATTCGGAATCCTGACGATCCGCAGTCCCTCACCCGATTTCTCGAGGTAGTGCTTCTGGAAAAAGGGTTTCGACCCATGAGTGTTCCGCAGGATCGACAGTGGCCGATCCTGGTAGTGCGGCATGGCTTGCTCGCCCACGGCATCGAAATACTCCGCGAGCTGCAGTTTGGTCACGCCATCGTGCGGGAACAGCACCCGGTCCGGATGCGTGAGACGACCGAAGCGCTCCGGCACCGCCGATTCCGCGCCCGCGCTCGCTTTCCGCGCCGTGCCGCGCTTCGCGGATGACTTCTTCCCGCGCCTGGTCGTTTCCTGTTTCACAACTGCCTCGAGTTTGGCCGGCTTTTCGAGCACGACAGTCTTCGGATCCCGGTCCGCGCGCAGCCCCAGGTAGCGTGGCTGGCGCAGGATTCCTCCATGCGTCCAGTCGCCGAACGCCACTTGGATCACCAGTTCCGGCTTCATCCAGTGCCAGATCTCGCCGGATCGTTTGTCGGGCAACTGGTCGAACGGGCTGTCCTTGCGCGCAAGCTTCTTCACGCGCCCGGCCCATTCAGCGCGTTCCTGCGCATCGAACCCGCCGCCCACGCGCCCCACGTACTTCAATCCCTTGCCGGACTTCACGCCCACCAGCAGCGACGAAAAGGTCCCCGTACCGCGCCCAGGTAGATAGGCGGCCCCACCCACGACGAATTCCTGCTCGCGGTGGCATTTCACCTTGAGCCAGTTCTTGGATCGATCGCCCACATACGGTGAGTCGATCCTCTTCGCCACCAGGCCCTCCAGGTGCTGATTGCACACGCGCTTCAGCAGGTCCGCGCTGTCGCTGTGGATCTGATCGGCGAGGCGGATCGGCCCCTTGGCCGGCAGTTTGTTGAAAGCGGCATCGAGACGGGTCTTTCGATTCGACAGCGGCAGGGCGCGCAAATCCTTGCCATCGTAGAACAGCAGGTCGAACGCGCAGTACGCGAGCTCCTCGAGCCGCCCCTGTTCGAGCATGTGCTGCAGCAGCGAGAAGTCCGAGCGGCCATTCGGGTCGGTGACGATCAATTCGCCATCCACCCACGCGCCGGAAAGATCGAGCTTCGCCAGCGCCTCGACGATGGGTGGCACCTTGTGAGTCCAGTCGATGCCATTGCGCGAGATGCAGCGCACGTCGCCGCCATCGCAGCGGCACAGCAGGCGCACGCCGTCGTACTTGAGCTCGAACACCCAGTCATTGCCCTCGGGCGCGGCGTCGACCAGCGTGGCGAGCTGCGGCTTTATCGAAGCCGGTAGCGCCTTGCCATGTTTGCCTTTCGACTTTGCCGAGCGGGGCTTGGGCGCGCCCCCGCGCACGGGCTTGGGCACGGCCACGGGCTTCGCAAGCTTGCGCGCACGCACCATGCGGCCGTCTTCATCGGCCTTGCCCGCATCGATGACGTCCGCGTCAGCACCGACGCGCGCCGCGAAGTCGCCGGCCTTCATCAGCAGCCACTGCTGTGCTTTGCCCTGCATGCGCGTGCGCACCAGGTGCCAGCGGCCTGACAACTTCTTCCCAAACAACTCGAATTCCAGGTGACCTTTCTTCAGCGCCTTGGCGATGTCGCCATGCGGCTCCCAGTGGCCGTTGTCCCAGATGTCGACGTGACCGCCGCCGTACTCGCCCTTGGGAATATCGCCCTCGAACTTCGCGTAGGCGAGGGGATGGTCCTCCACCTCGACCGCGAGGCGCTTGTGTGCCGGATCGAGCGACGGCCCCTTCGGCACGGCCCAGCTGCGCAGCGTGCCTGCCCACTCCAGACGGAAGTCCCAATGCAGCCGCCGCGCCGCGTGCTTCTGCACGACGAAGATGAGTTGCTTGCCGCGCGCGCCGCCCGCTTTGTGAGTGGGCTCCGCGGTCTTCTTGAAATTTCGCTTCGCCGCGTAGCGCTTCAGCCGCGTATGTTCAGCGCCGCGGCCCTCCGCACGACGATTTCCTGCATCGGCCATGCATCAGGCGCGACGCGACGCGCGGGCACTGGTCGTGCGCCGCCGGGCCGCGCTGTGCTTGCGCTTGGTGGCGCGCGCCGCCGGTTCGCTCGCGCCGCCTTTCTGATCGAGGCTCCGTTGCAACAGAGACATGAGGTCGACAACCTTGCCGCCGCCGCCCGCGACACGTTCGATCGCTTCCTCTTCGGGCTCCGTCAAGGTGTGCGTCTGTCCCGCTTTCACCTTCTGTTCAATGCGTTTCATGAGGTCATCGCGATAGGTGTCGCTGAACGCGTCGGGCTTCCACTTCTCGGTCATCTCCTCGACCAGCTTCAGCGCCATGGTCAATTCGCGGCCACTCGCGTTCCCCGTGGCCTTCTTTGCATTCGCGAGAACATCGGGATGCGGCTGGATCTCTTCGTGATACCGCAAGGTATTGAGGACGATGATCTTGTCGACCGGCATCAGTGCCGCGACGTGCTGTCGGCTACGCAGCACGAACGTCGCCACGGCAAGCTTCTTCGATTGCTCCAGCGCTTCGCGCAGCAACGCGTAGACGCGCTCGCCATTCTTGTCGGGCACCAGGAAGTAGGGCGTGTCGAAGTAGTAAGGCGCGATCGCGTCGCGATCGACGAAGGTCTGGATGTCGATGGTACGAGACGCTTCGACGTTGGCGCGTCGGAAGTCCTCGTCCGTGAGCACCACGTATTCGCCCTTTTCATATTCGAACCCCTTCACGACTTGGTTCCAGTCCACGACCTTCCCGGTGGACTTGTTGTAACGCTGGTAGCCGACCGGCGCGAAGTCGCGCTTGTCGAGCAGGTTGAGGTTGAGCTCGTGCGCCTTTGCCGCGGTGTGCATGCTGACCGGGATGTGGATCAGGCTGAAACTGATCGCCCCGTTCCACAGGCCGCGGGCGCCACGTTTCTTTTCAACGGGCTCGTCGCCGTTGGTTTGTTTGCTGCGCTTAGGAATGGCCGCTCTCCACTTGTACTAGTTTGGGTTCGCGCGGCACCGCTTCGCGGCGCAGCTCCTGTTGCAGATTCGGTCGCCGCCGCTTCTGGGGCGCTTCATCGAGCGATTCCCAATGGCCGGAAGCGATGGAACGATGAATGGCTTCGATGATCGCGACGTCGATGAGTCCTTCGAGGCCCGACGGCTCCGGCCGGCGATTCGCGCGCACGCACTGCGCGAAATAGACGAGTTCGGGCGCGAACTGATCGCTCTTGGCGAATTTCTTGCGTTTCTTCTTTTCGCCAACCGTGAGTTCGTAACCCAGGCCTTCCGCGTATTCGAACGCGGGATCGACGACAACACTGCCCTTGGTGCCCACCACCTCATACCGCGAGCGATCGGCGGCGCCGAAGCTGCAGATGAAGTTCGCGATGCGTTCCTCGGGGAATTTCATGATCACGTGTACCGTCTCGGGGACTTCGGTGAAGCGCGCGTCGCCGCTGTTGGTCGTCGTGGCCCACACCTGTGTCGGCTCGGCGGCAAACACGTAGCGCGCCGCATTCAGGCAGTAGATTCCAATGTCGTATTCGGGTCCGCCCCCAAGTTCGGCCTTCGTGCGGATGTTGCCGGCCTTCACCTGCATCGAGAACTGCGAGTCAAAGTAGCGCGCGGCCCCGATGCGTTTCTTGCGCACGATGTCGGCGACTTCGAGATTGCAACGTTCGAAGTGCAGTCGATAGGCCGTCATGAGGTGGACGCCGTTGCGATCGCAGGCCTCGATCATCTCCTCGCATTTGCGCACGCTGGTCGCGAGCGGCTTTTCGCACAGCACGTGCAGGCCGGCATCGGCGGCCAGGATGGCCCATTCGGCGTGCAGATTATTGGGCAGAGCAATGTAGACGGCATCGATCTCGCCGCTCACGAACAGCTCGCCGGCCGTCTCATAGGAATGGAGATGCTTCACTCCGTAGCGCTTGCCGAGCTGGCGCAGCTTGGCTGGCGTATCGGAGAGCAGCGCTGTCAGCTCCACATGACCCTTGGCGTGGCGAAAAGCGGGCAGCACCGCGGCCTGCGCGATATGCCCCAGGCCCACGACAGCAAAACGCAGCGGCGCTGATTTCGAACGTCTTTTCATGACTTGCAGTAGAAGCGGGGCGGGACGGCCCCGATATCAGCGAACCGCCCGCGCGCCTGTCGGAATTGATTCTGCAGGGCCGCTTTGGCAGGATGCCGGGCCCTCGCTAACTTGCTGATTTTTTTAACCTATGCCCGCCATTACGTTGCCCGACGGCAGCCGCAAAGAATTCGATAAACCCGTAACCGTCGCGGACGTCGCCGCGAGCATCGGTGCTGGCCTTGCCAAGGCGGCGCTGGCCGGACGGGTGAACGGCAAACTGGTCGATACCTCGTTCGTTATCCAGGACGACGCGACGCTGTCCATCGTCACGGACAAAGATCCGGCAGCGCTCGAGATCATCCGCCACTCGACCGCGCACTTGCTGGCGCAGGCGGTGCAGTCCGTCTATCCGAAGGCGCAGGTCACGATCGGCCCGGTCATCGAAGACGGGTTTTTCTACGACTTCGCGTTCGAGCGTCCGTTTACGCCCGAGGATCTGGAGAAGTTCGAAGCCAAGATGCGCGAGATCGCAGCCGCCGACCTCAAGGTCGGCCGGCGCGTCATGCCGCGCGATGAGGCCGTCGAGCTCTTCAAGAGCATGGGCGAGATCTACAAGGCCGAGATCATCTCCAGCATCCCGGCCAACGAAGACATCTCTTTATATGGGCAGGGCGAGTGGTTCGACCTGTGCCGCGGCCCGCACGTGCCGTCGACCGGCAAGTTGAAGAGCTTCAAGCTGATGAAGGTCGCTGGCGCCTACTGGCGCGGCGACCACCGCAACGAGATGCTTCAGCGCATCTACGGCACCGCGTGGCTCAACGACAAGGATCTCGCGGCGTATCTGCATCGCCTCGAGGAAGCCGAGAAGCGCGATCACCGCCGGATCGGCAAGGACCTCGACCTGTTCCACTTTCAGGAAGAAGCGCCGGGCGCCGTGTTCTGGCATCCGAAGGGCTGGCGCATTTTCCAGCAGCTGATCGGCTATATGCGCAAGCGCCAGGACGCCGCCGGCTACGGTGAAGTCAATGCGCCCGAAATCATGGAATCGAGCCTGTGGCAGAGGTCCGGCCACCTCGAGAAGTTCGGCGAAAACATGTTTTTGACCAAGACACCCGATGACCGGGTGTTCGCAATCAAGCCCATGAACTGCCCGGGCCACATCCAGATCTTCAATCAGGGTATCCGCAGCTACAAAGACCTGCCGATCCGCTTCGCGGAATTCGGCAAGGTGCACCGTTACGAGCCTTCCGGCGCGCTGCATGGCCTGATGCGGGTGCGCGCGTTCAACCAGGACGATGCGCACATCTTCATCACCGAGAAG
>DATHJZ010000305.1:0-14035 GCA_035286365.1 Steroidobacteraceae bacterium
GATGGCATCCGCCAGCACGCGCAGCATTTCCAGGCGTGCCGCTGCCGCAATGTGCGCCGGTGCCTGCGTCAGAATTTCGAAGGCGCGGGCTTGCAACGCATCGCCAGTCAGGATGGCCGTGGCCTCATCGAACGCGCGATGACAGGTCGGTCGGCCGCGCCGCAGATCGTCGTCGTCCATCGCCGGCAGATCGTCGTGCACCAGGCTGTAGACGTGAATGAGCTCGACTGCTGCCGCGGCGGCATCGAGTGTTTCGATCGATGCGCCGAACGCCTCGCCCGTCGCATAAACCAGCACCGGGCGCACCCGCTTGCCGCCGGCGAGCGTGCTGTAGCGCATCGCTTCGAGCAGCCGCGGTGTCGCGCCGCCCTCGATGTCGAGCGCGCGCGCGAGCACGCCCTCGATGCGCTGTTGATAAAAAGGAACCCGTGCGGCGAGAAAACTTGGCGACGCAGGTGGCTGCGAATCAGCGCTCGTCTTCATCTTCATCTTCGTCTTCGTCTTCGTCTGCGTCGTCGTCGTCGGGGTCCGCGAATGGCTCGATCGTCTCCTCGCCATTGCGCGCCAGCAGCACTTCGACCTTTTGTTGTGCGGTACGCAGTGCCGTCTGGCATTGACGCGTAAGCGCGACGCCACGCTCGAAAGTCTTGAGCGCGTCTTCGAGCGGCACGTCGCCCTGTTCGAGTTTCGCCACGAGCGCTTCGAGTTCTACCAGCGACTGTTCGAAGTCGGGCAGGTTGTCTTTCTTCTGGGGGTCTTTCTTCTGAGGGTTTGCTTTCACGCGCGCGACGTTAAACGTCGCGCGGCGGTTGGGCAACGACTGTTGCCGTCGCGCCTGTCGTCATGGACCCCCGATTGACGCGTGCGCACGCGCGGCCGTAGAGTTCGCGCCCACTCTTAGAACAAGTCTAAATGAGAGCAATTCTCGACTGGTAACTGAAGGAGAGAGCCGTGAACCTGAAAGGCAGCAAGACCGAAAAGAATCTGAAGGACGCATTCGCCGGCGAGTCGCAGGCGAATCGCCGCTATCTGTATTTCGCAGCCAAGGCCGACGTCGAGGGATACAACGACGTATCCACGGTGTTCCGTTCGACGGCGGAAGGCGAGACCGGCCATGCGCACGGTCACCTCGAATATCTCGAGTCGGTGGGCGATCCGGCGACGGGTCTGCCGATCGGCGAAACCAAGATGAATCTCAAGGCGGCAATCGCCGGCGAGACGCACGAATACAGCGACATGTACCCCGGCATGGCGAAAGCCGCGCGCGAAGAGGGTTTCTCCGAAATCGCCGACTGGTTTGAAACTCTGGCCAAGGCCGAGCGTTCTCATGCCAATCGTTTCCAGAAGGCGCTCGATTCCATCTGACAGCCGCGACCATTGAGTCCTTCTGATACCGGCATACGCGAAGGGAGTCTCCAGGCTCCCTCGCGTCAACCGCTCGACTGGAAGAGCGCCGAATTCAACGACGGGGCCGCGCTCGATGCGGAACTCGAGCGAGTTTTCGACATCTGCCACGGCTGCCGCCGTTGCTTCTCGTTGTGCAATTCCTTCCCGACCCTGTTTGACGCGATCGACGCGGGTGAAACGCTCGAGCTCGATGGAGTGGACAAGAAGGTCCATTGGGACGTGGTCGATCACTGTTACCTGTGTGACATGTGTTTCATGACCAAGTGTCCCTACGTCCCGCCGCATCCATGGAACATCGACTTCCCGCACCTGATGCTGCGCGCCAAGCATCATCAGCATCGCAAGGGCGAGCACAACTTTCGCGACAAACTACTCTCGAATACGCGCGGGCTCGGCAGCATCGCCGGTATCCCGGTGGTGGCGGAAGTGGTGAACGCGGTGAACGCCACACAGGCGGGCCGCAAGCTGCTGGAGGCCACCCTCGGTGTGGATGCGACGGCGCCGATCCCGAAGTTTCACTCGAAGACCGGCAGCCGTCGTGCGCGCAAGCTCGCAGGCTCGGTCACCGAGGTGCAGGCCACGGACGCAACCCGAGGCAAGGTCGCGTTGTTCGTCACCTGCTATGGCGATCGCAATGAGCCACACCTGCCAGAAGATCTGACCGCGGTGTTCGAGCACAACGGCATCGCGGTGAAAGTGGTGGGCAAGGAGAAGTGCTGCGGCATGCCAAAGCTCGAGCTGGGCGATCTCGAGACGGTCGAGAAATACAAGAATTTCAACATTCCGCAGTTGAAGGCGTTGATCGACGAGGGGTACGACATCGTCGCGCCGATTCCGTCCTGCGTGCTGATGTTCAAGCAGGAACTGCCGCTGATGTTTCCGCAGGACGCCGACGTGCAGGCGGTGAAGGCGCGCATCTTCGATCCGTTCGAATACCTGATGCTGCGCCACAAGGCCGGATTGCTGCGCACCGACTTCAAGCAGAAGTTAGGCAAGGTCAGCTACCACGTGCCCTGTCACCTGCGCGTGCAGAACATCGGCCTGAAGACGCGCGACGTCCTGCGGCTGGTGCCCGAGACCACCGTCGACGTGATCGAGCGCTGCTCCGGGCACAACGGAACGTATGGCATAAAGAAGGAATATCGCGCCGCGTCGGTCAAGATCGGCAAGCCGGTGGTTTCGAGGGTGCAGGCGGCGCAGGCCGATCACTATTCGAGCGACTGCCCGATGGCGGGTCACCAGATAGAGAGTGGGCTAACCACCACGGACGCGGGCGTGGCGCCGCGCCAGCCCGAGCATCCGATGACGCTGGTGCGCAAGGCGTACGGGCTGTAAGCGGATGAACAAGCTGAATCCATCCGATCTGCTCTCGCTCGAGCGCTACTCACGCGAGCGCGCCGATTTCCGCGCGCGCGTGATGGCGCACAAGAAGAACCGGCAGGTCAGCGTCGGTCCGAACACCCTGTGGCTGTTCGAAGACCGGCTCACCGTGCAGTACCAGGTGCAGGAGATGTTGCGCACCGAGCGCATCTTCGAAGCGGAGGGGATCGCCGACGAACTGGCGGCCTACAACCCGCTGATTCCCGAGGGCCGCAACTGGAAGGCAACTTTTCTGATCGAGTACACCGATCCTGAGGTGCGGCGCGTGCAGCTCGAGAAGCTCAAGGGCGTCGAGGATCGCTGCTGGGTACAGGTCGCGGGCTTTGCGCGGTTATTCGCGATCGCCGACGAGGACCTGGAGCGCGCAAACGACGTGAAGACTTCGGCGGTGCATTTCCTGCGCTTCGAGTTGACCGAGGCGATGGTGGCGAAACTCAAGGGTGGCGCCGCGCTCTCGATCGGCATCGACCACCCTAACTACCAACATGAGCTCGCGCCGGCAGCCGAGCACGTGCGCGCGGCGCTGGTCGCCGACCTGACCTAGGGTGCCGGGTGGCGAAACCGGGGAGCGGCTCTCCCCGGTTTCGCCACCCGGCGCCGTCATCACGCCTTCGGCGGCTCCACATTTGCCTGGTTCCACAGAATCGCGGCGTAGATCAGGTTGGCGACGCCGATTGCTGTCGGAATCAGTGCGAAAGGCGCACCTGGTTCGCCTCCGGCGTGGTCGATGGCGAAGTACAGGACCAGACCGCCAAACAGCAGCATGAGCCCGTTGCGTACGGCTTTGGGCCATTGTGTGCGCGGAGAGACGGGTGGCTTCGGCCCCTTGTCACTCAGGAAGCCGACCAGGCCGGCTGCGATGGGCGGTGGCTCCACACCCTTGTCGAGCGCCACCATGCGCTCCCGATGAAGCTGTTCGAGCAGCTGCGCCTTGCGCTTGTGCTCCGACCATATCGACAGCATTCCGATCCCGATGCCGCAGACGATGGCGACGATGGGGATCGAAATGGCAATGAGTGCGGGATCCATGTTCAGTTTCCTTCAATATGCGTTGCGAACGCCCTTGATACCCGGCGACCCGGATTCCGGTTGCAGACTGCCGATGCAACCCGCTATACGCGGGCGCAGTATCAAGCACGTGCAGGCAGCCATAAACATGAAGGCGGGCGGTATTTCGCCGCCGACGGCGGCGATGGAGCGCGACGCGGACCTGCTCGCGGCCTTGGGTCGTGGCGACAAGCGTGCCGTGCTCGAGGGCCTCATGGTCCGTTACCGCCAGAAAGTCATGCACTTGGCGGTATCCATCGTGCGGGATCCTGTCCTGGCCGAGGACCTCGCCCAGACCACCTTTGTGAAGGTGTGGCAGGCGCTACCCAAGTTCGACGGCCGGGCCGCGCTTTCGACCTGGTTGTACACCATCGCCCGCAACACCTGCTTGACGGCGGTCGTGCGCGAGCGCCGACTCGTGCCGCTCGAGGATTTCACAGAAGCCGTCGATGACGACGGTGACCCCTCTGTCTACGGGCGCGGTGACGTCCCGGCTGAAACTTCCGGGCAGGCGGCCGCCGAATACGACGTCGCCAAGCTCCTTGAGCAGTTGCCCGAACCCTACCATCGGGTTGTGGTCCTTTTTTACCTGGAAGATCGCAGTTGTGAGGAAGTCGGGGAGCTTCTCTCGATACCCACGGGTACTGTCAAAGCATTGCTTCATCGCGGTCGCAAGAAACTCGCGGCGTTGGCCGGCGAGACGGAGTTGGACTCATGAATCGAAAACTCGAAATTGAAGCACGGCTCGACCGTTCGCTCGCCAGGCAGATCGCGGTACCGAAACTCGATCGGCAATTCGATTCCGCGGTTTGGTCGCGCATCGAGGCCGAAGAGGGCCGAGTCGCCAATCCCATCACGGCAAATCCCGTTCCTGCTCGTACGCGGGGCGCGAACCTGTCGCGCTGGCTGTTCGTCAGCAACCTGATCGGTGCGGGGGTCGCAGTCGTGCTCGCGATCTACTTCAGCCTGCGTGCGTTCGGAGGCTTCGAGATTGGCCTCGCTCTGCAGTTGCCCACGTTGTCTCCGGAATTCGAGATGCAGGCGATCACCGGCGTGGGATACGTCCTTACGCTGGTCGTGCTGGGCTTGGCGCTATCGCTCACCTCGTTTGGTCGGCGGTTGCGCGCGCAATTCGGCTGAACGCCTGAAGTTGGCGGCTCTACGGGGCCGACATTCGCTGGTAGAATCTCGCGCCGCGCGGTTCTGACAGATCGCGTCGTCTGCCTGGTCTCACCGGTTGAGAATGTCCTACAACGCCTCCGATATCGAAGTCCTGTCCGGTCTCGAGCCCGTGCGCCGCCGCCCGGGCATGTATACCGACACCACGCGTCCCAACCACCTCGCCCATGAGGTCGTGGACAACTCCGTCGACGAAGCGCTCGGCGGTTACGCCAAGGAAATCAACGTCACGCTGCACAAGGACAACTCCTTGTCAGTCGCGGACGACGGCCGCGGCATGCCGGTCGACATCCATCCGAAAGAGAAGGTAAGCGGTGTCGAGCTCATCCTTACGCGGCTGCACGCCGGTGGAAAATTCAACGACAAGAACTACGAAATCTCCGGCGGTCTGCACGGCGTCGGCGTGTCAGTCGTCAATGCGCTGTCGAAGCAGCTCGAGTGCTGGATAAAGCGCAACGGCAAGGAATACAACATCAGCTTCAAGGACGGCAAAGTCTCCTCGAAGCTCGAAGTGGTCGGCACCGTCGGTCAACGCAACACCGGCACCACGGTGCGCTTCTGGCCGGATCCCAAATTCTTCGACAGCGACAAGTTTTCCGTGCCGCAACTGCGTCACGTGCTCAAGGCCAAGGCCGTATTGTGCCCCGGCCTCAAGATCACCTTCGAGAACGAAGCCACCAAGGAAAAAGATGAGTGGTACTTCACCGGCGACCTGTCGGCCTATCTAAAGGAGGAGATCGGCAAGGAAGACATGCTGCCGGCCGAACCCATCTTCGCGAAAAACGATCAGGCCAAGGTCAACGTGGTCGAATACGCGCTGGTGTGGACGCCGAACGCCGAGCGCGCGATGGGCGAGAGCTACGTGAATCTCATCCCGACCTCCGAAGGCGGCACGCACGTGAACGGACTGCGTTCCGGGGTCGCGGGTGCGGTGCGCGAGTTCTGCGAATTCCGCAATCTCGTCCCGCGCGGATTGAAGCTCACCCCCGAAGACGTCTTCGACAAGTGCTGCTTCGTGCTGTCGATCAAGATCCAGGAACCGCAGTTCGCCGGCCAGATCAAAGAGCGCTTGGCGTCGCGCGATGCGGCGGCGCTCACCGAAGGATTCGTGCACGACTCGCTGTCGCTGTGGCTCAACCGGCATCCGGACGCTGGCGAACGCATCGCGCAGTTCGCCATCGAAAACGCGCAGGAGCGCACGAAGGCGGCGCAGCAGGTCAAGCGCAAGCGCGTCACCGCGGGCCCAGCGTTGCCCGGCAAGCTGGCCGACTGCACCAACCAGGATCCGAAACACTCGGAATTGTTCTTGGTGGAAGGTGACTCCGCCGGTGGTTCCGCCAAGCAGGCGCGCGATCGCGAGACGCAGGCGATCATGCCGTTGCGCGGCAAGATCCTGAACACCTGGGAAGTGTCGGTGGGGGAGATCAATTCCTCGCAGGAAGTGCACGACATTTCGGTGGCCATGGGCATCGATCCGGGTACCAGCGATCTGTCCGGACTGCGCTACCACAAGATCTGCATCCTCGCGGACGCGGATTCGGACGGATTGCACATCGCCACGCTGCTATGCGCACTGTTCCTGCGGCACTACCGGCCGCTGGTGGCCAACGGTCATGTGTTCGTGGCCATGCCACCGCTCTATCGCATCGACGCGGGCAAGAACATCTACTACGCGTTGGACGATTCCGAACGCGACTCACTGCTCAAGAAAATCGAGAGCGACCCCAAGAACAAGGCCAAGCCGTACGTGCAGCGATTCAAGGGTCTGGGTGAAATGAATCCTTCGCAGCTGCGCGAGACGACCATGGATCCGCGCACGCGCCGACTCGTGCAGCTCACGATCGCCGCCAAGGACGACAGCGACAGCATCATGGACATGATGCTCGCGAAGAAGCGCGCTTCCGACCGCAAAGACTGGCTGGAAGAGAAGGGCAATCTGGCCGAAGTGACCCCCTGACATGCAAGACGAATTGAATTTCGAAGGCATCGAGAAGCAACCGCTCCGCACCTTCACTGAAAAGGCGTACCTCGACTATTCGATGTACGTGATCCTCGATCGCGCGCTCCCGTCACTCTCGGACGGACTCAAGCCCGTGCAACGCCGCATCATCTACGCGATGAGCGAGCTCGGACTTTCGGCTGGCCAGAAGCACAAGAAATCCGCGCGCACCGTGGGCGACGTGATCGGCAAATTCCATCCGCACGGCGATTCGGCCTGCTACGAAGCCATGGTTCTCATGGCGCAGGACTTCAGTTATCGCTACCCAATCGTCGATGGCCAGGGCAACTGGGGTTCGACCGACGAGCCCAAATCGTTCGCGGCCATGCGCTACACCGAAAGCAAGCTGACGCGTTACGCGGAAGTGCTGTTGTCGGAACTGTCGGATGGGACCGTCGACTGGCAGCCCAACTTCGATGGCACGCTGGAGGAGCCGGCATTCCTCCCCGCGCGGCTTCCAAACGTGCTTCTCAATGGAACCCAGGGCATCGCCGTCGGAATGTCGACGGACATTCCGCCTCACAATCTTCGTGAAATCGCCCAGGCGTGTATTCATCTGCTCGACGAGCCAGATGCACAGACGCGCACGCTCATGAAGTATGTGAAGGGCCCGGATCTGCCGCTGGGGGGTGAGATCATCACGCCGAAGTCTGACCTGCTCGCGATATACAACACTGGAAACGGCAGCTTCAAGGCGCGCGCCGTTTATCGGGAAGACAAGGAAGCCGGCGTCATCATCATCTCCGAACTGCCATACCAGGTATCGGGCAGCAAATTGATCGAGCAGATCGCCGCGCAGATGCGCGAGAAAAAGCTGCCGATGGTCGAGGACATCCGCGACGAGTCGGATCACGAGGAAAGAATCCGCGTCGTCATCGAGCCGAAGAAGCGCGCCGATGTGGCGCAGCTCATGGCGCACCTGTTCGCGACCACGGATCTCGAGCGCAACTATCGCGTGAACATCAACGTGATCACGCTCGAAGGCAAGCCCAAGGTCCTGGGGCTGCGTGATCTGCTCAACGAATGGCTGGCGTTCCGCACCACCACGGTTACGCGCCGGCTGCAGTTCCGCCTGGACAAGGTCGACAAGCGTCTGCACATCCTCGATGGCTTGTTGGCGGCGTACCTGAATCTCGACGAGGTGATCCGCATCATCCGGCGCGAGGATGAGCCGAAGCCCGTGCTCATGAAGCGTTTCAAACTGAGCGAGATCCAGGCGGAGGCCATTCTCGAAACCAAACTGCGCCACCTGGCGAAGCTCGAGGAAATGAAGATCCGCGACGAGCAGAAGAAGCTCGCCGAGGAACGTGAGGACCTCGAGAGCTTTCTCAAGTCGAAGGCGAAGCTCAAGAAGCTCATCGCCAGCGAGATCGAAGCCGATGCCGCGAAGTACGGCGACGACCGCCGCACCAAAATAGTCGAACGCGAAGCCGCGCAGGCGATCGACGAATCCGAGCTCGTCGCCAATGAACCCGCGACCATTATTCTTTCCAAGGGCGGTTTCGTGCGCTCGGCCAAGGGTCACGAAATCGATGCGCGCACGTTGACGTACAAGGCAGGCGACGAATACCAGCACGCCGCGCGCGGCCGCAGCGTGCAGCAGGTAGTGTTTCTCGATTCCACCGGCCGCGCCTACAGCGTCGTCGCGCATTCGCTGCCCTCGGCGCGTGGTCTGGGTGAGCCGCTGTCGTCGCGCGTCGATCCACCCGATGGCGCCAAGTGGCGCGGCGTGATGATCGGCGAGCCTGAAGACCTGTGGCTGGTAGCGAGCGACGCGGGTTATGGCTTCACAGTGCGGCTGAAGGAAACCTGGGCGTCGAAGAAGGCCGGCAAGACGCTGCTCAACCTGCCCGAGGGCGCCCTGGTGCTGGCGCCCGCGCCGGTGCCGGGCGATGACGCCCTGGTCGCCGTGACTTCCGAAGGCGGCAAACTACTGCTCTTCCCCGTGAAGGACGTCCCCGAGCTCGCGCGCGGCAAGGGCAACAAGTTGTTCGACATTCCGTCGAAGAAATTCGCCACGCGCGAAGACTTCATCACCGGCATGACGGTGGTCGCGAAAGACAAATCGCTGGTCGTGCGCTCGGGCGACCGCAAGATGACGATCGAGTGGAAAGATCTCAAGGACTACCGTGGCCAGCGCGCCCAACGCGGCTCGGTATTGCCGCGCGGCTGGCGCAGCGTCGATTCGCTCGAAACCGAATGATGAAAGCGCCCGACGAGGCGCAGGGGAGAAAAGTAATGAAGTCCAGAGTCATCCGCTCTATTGCGGTCGTCGCGGCGTGCGCTGCCTTGTTGCCCGCGTTGGCGTCCGGCGCGGAAAAACGCGTCCGGCTCACCGTGGATGTGAAGATTGAAGGCACCGAGAGTGTCATTGGCAACGGTGTCGATCGAACCAGCGGCAAATTCCGCGAAGGGTACACGCTCGTCACGTATCTCAAGTCCGACGGCCAACTCGCGCAGTTCAACACCAAGGACCCCGAGTACGCGCAGAAGATGTTGGGATTGGCCGCGTCCGTACGTCAGCGAGTGCAGCAGGCGAAAGGCAACGCGGGGGCGAAGAAGATGACGCCTCAGGAATTGCAGGCGTACGTCCAGAAAGGCCAGGCCGCGTGCCAGGGCGATCAGGCTTGCCTGTACAAGCTCGCGATGGAGGCGCAGAAGTTGTCAGCCAATCTCGATACCGGTGCGGCCGCGGGCAGCGCCGTCGCGTACACGGGCAACGAGCCGCCGCGCTACATGAGCTATGCCGGCTACGACAATTGCGGTGCGAAGGCGCACGTGTATGTCGATCGCACGACGCAGGGAACGCTCGGAGATACGGGCGGTGCTGTGCCGTACACGATTCACGACACCGCCAACTACGACAGCGACATCACGGGGATCCGGCTCATCTGCGTTCAGCACCAGGCGGTGTTCGATACTCAGGACGGCACGTTCTACACCGACGGCGCCGTCCTGCCGCTCGCGCGCGGCAACTCGGTGATGACCTCACGCGGCAAGACCGAGAAGTCCGAGGGCGAGGCCGCAACGCACGGCGAGCCATACACCTGGGTGAACGAGCAGTTGCGGCATGTCACGCGCTCGGGCCAGCGCAGCACCGACCTGAAACTCACGCAAAACCAGGGTGCGTCGGTCCACTCTGGCAAGTACACCGGCCAGGCGCACATCGTGTTGACCTGGAAACTCGAAGACGTGAATTAAGACCTCAACGAGTCGCAACGACGATGGCGGCTCCGGCCATGGCGGCACCGGAGCTGCGATTCAAGCGCCGCACCGCTTTCGGTGTAGTGAACAGTTGACGCGCCTTGGCCGCGAGCAAGGCGTACGTTCCGAGTACGCAGGGCTGCAACACGACAATCGCGGCGGAGATCTCGAGGAACCGCGCCACGTTCATCGAGCCCAGGTCGATCACCGTCGGCAGCAATGCCAGGAAGAACAGGATGGCCTTGGGGTTGGCCAGCGTGAGCATCAGGCTCGCCATGAATGCGCGCCAGCCATGCTGGTTGCGGTCCTGGTCCGTCACCTCCACGCGTTCCGCCGGCGCGGTCCACAGTTTCCATGCCAGGTACAGTAGATAGGCGACGCCGGCCCACTTGATCGCGACGAACAACGTCGCCGCGGTCTTCGCGAGCGCGGCCAACCCGGTCGCGGCGATCGCGAACCAGGCCAGATCGCCGATCACGAAGCCCGCGATGAACGCCGGCGCACCTTTCAGGCCGTGCGCCAACGAACGCGCGACGATGGCGGCGATGCCTGGTCCCGGTGTCGCCACCGCCAGCACGTAGACCGCGCAAAACGTCAGGAGGCCGTAGATCGTCATTGCCCGCCGATCTTGTAGTTCACCGTGACGTACACCGTGCGGCCGACCGTGTCGAACCACGAGTTGTCGTAGTACGGGTAAGAGCCGTACGTCGGGTCCCTCACCGGCCCCTTGTCGGTCAGGTTGTCGATCGTCAGGCGCGCGCTGAGCGCGTCGGAGATCGTGTAGCTGGCCGACGCGTTCAGCCAGACGCTCGCGGCGATGAAGCCGTCTTCGTCCCAGTTCGGTAAGCGGTCGATCCGCAGCGCGTGCAGCGTCGCGCTCCACTTGCCCGTATCGAAGGTGACGCTGGCGTTCGCCTTGCTGCGCGGGATGTCGAAGCCGGAATCCGGCAGGAATTCATCGATGATCGGGTCACCGGTGTACTGCTGCGACTCGTGGTTGAACACTTTTGTGTAGCTCGCATTGAACGTCAGTGACGATTCCCCGATCGGCCACTTGTAGCGGATGCCGAAATCGACGCCGTCGGTGCTCTCGTTTGCGATGTTGATCGGATTCACGCGCACCGTATTCACTTCACCGGGCGCCACCGGGCCGTCGTCCGGGTAGCGCACGATGCGATCGAGGGCGTCCTGGCAGGTCGGCGAGTCGATATCGAAGGGCGTGCCATTGGTGGATTCTCCGAGCCGGCAGTCGGCTTCGGTCTCGAGCACGGTGTCGACGCGCAGGTTGACGACCTGGTTCGTCAGTTTGACGTCGAAGTAGTCGATCGAGACGAGCAGGTTTTCGTTGGGCGACCAGACGAAACCCGCACCCCACGACTTGCTCGTCTCGGGCTTGAGCTCACGGTTGCCGTTGCGGATGGCGATGACGCCGATGTCGGCCAACGAGCAATCGGCGATGTCTTCGTCGGGCTCCTCGGTGCGGCAGTAGTAGTAATCGTTGCCGCCGGATTCCACCTGGCCCGAGCCTGCGAACACGTAGTGCAGGTCGGGAGCGCGAAAGCCGGTGCCGTAGTAGCCGCGCACGAGCAGCGTGTCGAGCGGGCGGAATTCGAGGCCGAAGTTGTAGGTGAACTTGCCGACGTCGTTGCCGCCGAAGTGGTAGCTGTCGTAACGCCCGGCGGTGCTCAGCTCGAGCATGCTGGCAACCGGCAGGCGAAATTCGTAGCTGCCGCTCCAGTGATTGCGTGAGCCGTGCCCCGTCTGGTCTTGCCAGCTGAAGTAGTAATACCCGAGCGCCTTCGGATCGGGGTTGAGATCGTAAGCCTGGTTGCCGGCTTCAATGTTCGCGGCGAAACCGACGGGGCCCGCCGGCAGGTCGAACAACTCGCCATTCGTCAGCGTGAACGATCCGTAGTCATTGCGGGCTTCCGGATGGTAGACCGAGCGCTCGAAAATGGTGTCGTACTCTGACTGGGTCAGCGGCGTGTACAGGCGCACGGGATCCGCGTCGAATATCGCGAGCCCCGAATCCTCGTCGACGCCGATTTGCGGCCCGAGGAAGAGCTCGTTCGCGGCGGCGGCGTTGATCAGCGGAAAACTCGCCGTGAGCTTGTATTCGCTGTGGTTGAGATACGCCTCGTACTTCCACGCATCGCCGATCGAACCCTTGATGCCGGGGGTGATCGTGATCGTCTTCTGGTCGGTATTGACCGTGCCGCGCTCGAGCCCGCCCATTTCTTCGGGCGTGAAAATGCGGTACCAGTTGTCGAGATCGCCGATCTGGTCGTTGAAGAAGGTGCCGTCTTCGTTGCCGACGGCATCCATGTAATTCCATTCCAGAACGTCCTTGAACAGCTTCACCTTGCTCACCCCGACCAGGACGTCGGCAAACAGCGTGGTGGTGTCGCTCAGCTCGAAGTTGAGCGACGCGAAGCCGGTCGCGCCGCGGCGCTGATTCAGGATCGTGCCGTAACCGGTCGCATCGAGGCTGCCGCAGTAGTGGCCCGGACCGTAGTCCTCGAGATCGTCGTCGTACGGACCCCAGCCCGGACGCGTGCCCCAGATCGTGCTGCCCTTGTTGGTGCCCGACAAAGAGTCGCAGGTTGCCTGGCCCGGATCGATGTACACCTCTTCATTCGGCTCGATGCGCAGGAAATTGCGGCGCGCGATCGGCTCGTCGGTGGTGGGATTGTCCGCCGCCGAATCCTGAACGCTCCGGTCCATCATCCACAGCGGCCGTTGATCGAGCAGATCGAGGCCGAACACCGCGTGAAAACGATCGCGCGAGAAGCCGGCGGACATCGACAGGTGATGCGAATCGCCGCCGCCATCCGCGGTCGGTGTACCGTATCGATAACTGAAATTCACGCCCTCGACGTCTTTCTTCAGCACGAAGTTCAATACGCCCGCGATGGCATCGGAGCCATAGATTGCCGAGGCGCTGCCGGACAGCAATTCGACGCGGTCGAGCATGCCGACCGGGATATTGGAGACGTCGGTGAAGTTGCTCAGGCCATCGAGGGGCAGCGGAAAGTCGGCAATGCGCCGGCCGTTCACCAGCACGAGTGAGTGATTGGGGCCAAGGCCGCGCAGATCGACCTGGTCGGATCCCGGCGTGAAGTCGGCCGCGCCGTAAGCCTGCTGACTTTGCGTCGCGCCACTGTTCTGCGTCAGAACTTTGAGCACATCGGGCACGCTGGTCAGTCCCGCGTTCTCGATCTCGCGGGAGTCGAGCACCGTGATGGGCGCGGGACCCTCGGCCTTGAGCCGCGGGATGCGCGAGCCGATGACCGTGATTTCGGCGAGTTCGGAAGTGTCTTCTTGCGCGCTTGCGAATGGCGCCATTGAAATGACCGCGATCGCCGCGGCCAGGACCCGTGTTCTCAATTTTGTTCTCCCCAGATGCGGTCTGATCAGATCTGCGCGTCGATTCTAGGGGTGCATCGTAGCCAGCGTCGACTGCGGCGCGCGGCGAGCGTCACTAATTTGTGTAAAGCTGCGCGCGGCGCGTCGCACGGCGACGAAGCGAGGGTGGCGATGCTGAAGATTTCATGGTTTCTCTGTCTGGCCGTCTTTTCGACGGCCGCGCACGCCGCGGCCAAACCTGCGCCTGCGTACGATTACTATTCGGCCGGCGACCTGAATGCCCCACGGCCTGGGGCCACCGAAGGCGCGCTAATGCTCCTCGGCGGCGGCGACTGGCCGGTTCCCGCCTTCCGCTGGTTCGTCGACAAAATGGGACACGGGCGCCTGCTCATCATCCGCGCCTCCTACGGCGACGAAACCCAGCAGGATTTCCTCAAGGAGATCGGCGGCGCG
>DATHJZ010000306.1:0-3150 GCA_035286365.1 Steroidobacteraceae bacterium
ACACCTTGAGGTGGCGCTGCACGCCGATGAGGTCGAACCAGCGCATGAACTGGTATTCGCTGTCGCCGACATTCGCGCCGAGATTGCCCAACACCCGGCGGTAACCGCGCACCCAGCGTTCGACGCGCTCGCGCGACCAGCTGATGTAGCAGTCCTTGAGCAGGGACACCAGGTCGTAGCCAACGGGTCCGCGCAGCGCGTCCTGGAAGTCGATGACGCCGGGGCCACGATGGTCGGTCGCGGACGGGCGCAGCACCATCAGATTGCGCGAATGAAAGTCACGGTGCACGAACACCTGCGGCTGCAGCAGCGCTTCGTTGATCAGGAATTCAAACGTGACGGTGAGCAGCCCGCGCTCTTCGGGCGACAGTTCGAGCCGCAGATGCTTCTCGAGAAACCACTCCGGCATGAGATTCAGTTCGCGCGCCAGTGGCGTGCGATCGTAGGGCTCGAGCACTTGCGAGGCCTTGAGACCGCGCACCTGGATGTTGGCGAGCGTGGTCAACGCATCGCCATACAGTTTGTCGACGCCGCGGCCGGTTCTGAGCAGGTTCAGGTATTGGGTATCGCCCAGGTCCTCCATCACGACGAAACCGCGCCGGGGATCGGCACCGTGCACGTGCGGCACGTGTGCCCCGGCCTGCTCCAGCAGGGAAGTCACTTTCAGATAAGGAGCGATGTCTTCCTTGCCCGGCGGCGCGTCCATGACGATGAGCGTGTCTGCCCTGGGCGCCCAGGCGGCGGGGTCCACGTCCCCGCGGGATACTCGAAAGTAGCGGCGAAAGCTTGCATCGGCGGAGGCAATGCTGATGCGTCCGATGCGCCATTCCAGGTCACGTGTCAGCCAGGTCCGAATGAGGTCGAGGCGCGGGTCGTTCTTGAGCATTCGTATAAGTATAGTGCGCAACACTGTGCCATTGACCTCGAGAAAGGCCGCAACTTGCGGCCTCGGACTGATGCTGCTACTCGCGTTCGGAGCGCGTGCGGACGACCCGGTCTGTCCCAAGCCTGCGGTCGTGACCGGCGCGCCGCCGCCACCGACGATCCGCACGGATCCGTCCAAAGAGCCGGTCACCCTCGATTTCGACGACAAGAACTTCACGGCCGACGTCAACGGCAACGTCGTGGCCTCTGGCAACGTCGTGATGCGGCAGGGCGACCGGAAGATCCGTACCGACCATATCGAGTACGACGCACAGACCAGCAAGGCCAAGCTCGAAGGCGGCATCGAATACACCGATCCGCAGCTCATCGTGCGCGGGAACTCCGGCACCTACTCGCCAACGCTTGGTACTTCGTTCGAGGGGACCGAGTTCGAACTGCCAGAGCGCAACGCGCGCGGCGCCGCGCGCAGCATGCAGGTGGACGCCAATAACAAAGTGACGCTCGACGAGGTCTCCTTCACCACCTGCCCGGTGGAGGATCTCGCCTGGCAGATGAAGGCGAAGCGCATCGAGCTCGATACGCGCGAGCGCGTCGGCACCGGCCGCGGCGCGCAGGTCCGGTTCAAAGGCGTGCCGATCATCTATCTGCCCTACATATCGTTCCCGATCGGACCACAGCGCAAGAGCGGTTTTCTGTTTCCCGATATCGGCGCGTCCTCGCGCAGCGGCCCGCAGGTCGTCGTGCCTTACTACTGGAACATCCGGCCGAACTTCGACTTCACCGCGGAGCCGGTGTACTACAGCCGGCGCGGCCTCGATCTGGCGGGCGAGACGCGTTTCCTGACAGCGCGGCAGCGCGGCACGCTCTCGTGGAACTATCTACCCAGCGACGATCTCGCCGGTATCGACCGCCACCGCGTGCAACTTGCCCACGTCGCCGAGCTGCCGGGTGAATGGCGCTTTCGCATCGACGCCACCGACGTGAGCGACAGCGACTACTTCGAAGACTTCGCGCAGGGGCCCGAAGGCACGAGCGTGGCCTTCGCGGAACGCCTGGCCGAGGCCACCTATCGCGACGAGCACCTGAACGTGCGGGCGCAGCTGCAACAGTTCCAGACCATCGACGACGAACTGCCGGACGTGGATCGCCCGTACGCGCGCACGCCGCGCGTGCTGGCCTCAGGCGACTGGGATGCGGGACTCGGTGGCATCGAATACGGGTTCGACGCGGAGTACGTGAACTTCGATCGCAACATCGGCGTCACCGGGTGGCGCCTCGACGTGGCGCCGCGCATGGGCTTCGACTGGTCGGCGCCCGGGTTCTTCGTGCGCCCGTCGGCGGGCTATCGCTACACGCAATACGACCTGAAGAATCAGGCGCCCGGTACCGACGATTCGCCCACGCGCAGCCTGCCATTCGCGACGCTCGATGCAGGCCTGGTCTTCGAACGCCAGACGGGTTCTCACGGACAGCGGCGCCTGACGCTCGAACCGCGCGCACTCTATCTATACACGCCGTTCCGCGAGCAGAGCGAACTGCCGCTGTTCGACACAGGCCTGCCGGACCTGAACCTGGTCGAACTCTATCGCACCAATCGGTACGTCGGCGCCGACCGCGTCAACGACGCGAACCAGGTAGCATTCGGTCTGACCAGTCGCGTGTTCAATGCCAAAAGCGGCGCGCAATACCTCGCGGTCAGCGTCGGCCAGGCCTACTACTTCGAAAAACCGCGCGTGGTGCTGCCCGACGAACCACCGGCGACCCGCGATACGTCGGATTTCATCGCGCAGATGTCGCTCACCGCGTACAAGAACTGGAATCTCGAAGCCGGGATCCAATGGAATCCCGAAGACACGCGCAGCGAACGCTCGCAATTCCGGCTGCAATACCGCCCCGACGGCGATCACGTGGTGAACCTCGCCTACCGCACACAACGCGACCGCCTCGAGCAGGCGGACGTGTCGACGGCCTGGTCGATCGGCAATCGCTGGAATGCGTTCGGCCGCGTGGTCTACAGCCTGCGCGACAGCGAGACGCTGGATCGCTTCGCTGGCTTCGAATTCAAGGCCTGCTGCTACCGGCTGCGGGCGGTAGCGCGCCGCTTCATTTCGAGCCGTACCGGCGAGCAGGACACCGGCTTCTACATCCAGCTGGAACTGAACGGACTAGCCAGTGTCGGAATTCCGGTCGACGCTTTCCTGGAACGCACAATTCGAGGATACTCGCCGGAAACTTCGGCCCGGTGAAAAACAACTACATGATTTC
>DATHJZ010000307.1:0-12024 GCA_035286365.1 Steroidobacteraceae bacterium
GCGCAGCTCGTGGATGCGTGCATCGAAGGGACTGGCCGAACCTTCGGCCGCGTCCACCGACAGCGCACCCGAGACCAGCGCGGTGGCGTACAGGTTGTCGATCGAGAACAGGTTGACCAGCGCGAGCGCGGTCGAGGTCTGTGTTCCATTCAGCAGCGCGAGGCCTTCTTTCGCGGCCAGCTTTATGCGCGTGAGGCCGGCGCGCTCGAGACCTGCGTCAGCGCTGAAGATTTTTCCGCCGCACTCGACCTCTCCCACCCCTAACAATACCGTCGACATGTGCGCGAGCGGCGCGAGGTCGCCGCTCGCACCCACCGAGCCCTTGGCCGGCACGCGCGGCAGCACATCCGCGTTGTAGAGCTTGACCAATGCGTCCACCAGTTCGCGGCGGACGCCGGAGTACCCACGCGACAACGCAGCGATTTTGAGGGCGAGCATCAATCGCACCACCGGCGCGGGCAACGGATTGCCGACACCGACCGCGTGCGACAACACGAGGTTGCGCTGCAGGAGCTCGAGCTGGTCGTTGGGAATGTGTGTTTGCGCAAGCCGTCCAAAGCCCGTGTTTACGCCATAAGCCGGCTCGCCGCGTTTGACGATCTGCGCCACCGCCGCCGCGCCGCGGTCGATGGCCGCGCAGGCAGCACCCGAAATGGTCAGCGACACACCGCCGCGCGATAAATCGCGCAAGTCGGCGAAATTCAGCGGATTGCCGATCGTGAACATGGCGGCATGATGCCAGAGGGCAGCTAGAATGCGGCATCAATTCCGAGAGGCGCTGACTATGGCAATCACTCGTTTCGCCGCCACATTGCTGTTCGTGGTCGGCGCCATTTCCCTGATTTCCTGCAGTAGCAACATGAAGCAAATACCCCCCGTCATCACCGCTCCCGCAACTCCCGCCCTGCAAGGCATGCAACCGCCCATCGCCGCGCAGAAGCCTTACGAGGTGGTCTCGCCGCATGGCAAGCGTACGGACGAGTACTACTGGCTGCGCGACGACAAACGCGAGAACGCCGAGATGCTCGCCTACGTCAAGGCCGAGAACGCGTACGCGGATGCGATGTTAGGCCACACCAAGGCGCTCGAAACCAAGGTCTACGACGAGATCATCGGCCGGCTGCAGCAGGACGATTCCACGGTGCCGTACCGCATGAACGGCTACTGGTACTACAAGCGCTTCGAGACCGGCAAGGAATATCCGATCTACGCGCGCCGCCGCGACGTCAAGGACGCGCCCGAAGAAATCCTGCTCAACGCGAACGAACTCGCGAAGGGGCACGACTTCTTCGAGATCGGTGACATCGCAATCAGCCCGAACAGCAGGCTCATGGCCTGGGCCGAAGACACCGTCGGACGCCGTCAATACGTCGGAAAGGTGATGGACCTCACGACGCACGATGTGCTGGCAATCGCGCTGCCGAACATCGAGGAAAACCTCGTCTGGGCCGCGGACAACAAGACATTCTTCTACGTCGAAAAGGATCCCAAAACGCTGCTCGGATTCCGCGTGCGCAAACATTCCATCGACAGCGCCAACCACACCGAAGTCGCGGCGGATCCGCTGGTATGGGAACAGAAGGACGACAGCTTCTACACCCAGATGTACCGCACCAAAGATGAGAAGTACCTGCTCATCCACACACAAAGCACGGTTTCATCCGAGGTCTGGTTCGCGGACGCCGCTTCGCCAAAGCTGGAATTCAAGCTGTTTCTGGCGCGCGAGCGCGATCATGAGTACCAGGTCGAGCACGCCAATGGCCGCTGGATTGTGCGCACCAACTACCAGGCGAAGAACTTCCGCATCGTCGCGGTGAAGCCGGGTGACGAGGGCAATCGCGCGAAGTGGCAGGACATCGTCGCGCATCGCGACGATGCGTTCGTCGACTCCTACGACGTCGCGCGCAACTTCCTCACCATCGAGGAGCATTCCGGCGGCCTGCGCAAGCTGCGCATTCGGCCCTGGACGGGTGGCGCGGACGTATTCGTCACGGCCGATGAGCCCAGCTACACGATGGCGCTCGACGTCAATCGTGAGTTCGACAACGACACGCTGCGCTACACCTACACTTCCATGGTCACGCCGCGCACGACCTACGACTACGACTCGAAAACCAACGAGCGCAAATTTCTCAAGCGCGAGCCGGTGCTGGGGGGATACGACCCGGCGAAGTACGCCACCGAGTTCGCCTGGGCGGCCGCGCGAGATGGCGCCAAGGTCCCCGTATCGATCGTGTACGCGAAGACCACGCCGCGAAACGGCAGCGCGCCACTGTTGCAGGTCGGGTATGGATCGTATGGCAACTCGTACGATCCGGAGTTCTCGTTCCTGCCGCCTTCGTTGCTGGACCGTGGCTTCGTCATCGCCATCGCCCACATCCGTGGCGGCCAGGAGATGGGCCGGGCCTGGTACGAGAACGGCAAGCTGCTCAACAAAAAGAACTCGTTCAACGATTTTATCGACGTCACTCGCTGGCTCGGCGCCAACAAGTACAACGACCCGAAGCGCGTGTTCGCGATCGGGCGTTCGGCCGGCGGACTGCTGATGGGTGCCATCGCGAACCTCGCACCGCAGGACTATCGCGGTATCGTCGCCGGAGTGCCGTTCGTGGACGTCGTCACCACCATGCTCGACGAATCCATTCCGCTCACGACGAACGAATTCGACGAGTGGGGCAATCCGAAAGAGAAGCAGTACTACGACTACATGCTGTCGTATTCGCCGTATGACCAGTTAGGGGCACACGAGTACCCCGCGATCTTCGTGCACTCGGGGCTGTGGGACAGCCAGGTGCAGTACTACGAACCGACGAAGTACGTGGCACGACTGCGCGCGCGGCGCACCGGCGGAAGTCTCGTGGTCCTGCGTACCAACATGGAAGCCGGTCACGGTGGCAAGTCCGGCCGTTTCGAGCACTACCGCGAGTATGCCGAGCAGTACGCGTTCATCCTCGACCAGGCGGGCGTTTCCAACTAGCGCGCGGCGCTGACACTTGTGCGCGGGTACGCCCGTTTACAGAATCGCGCCCGCATCGACAGCAAAGCAAATGGAGTCTCACATGGAACTGTATTTCTCGCCCGGCGCCTGCTCGCTCGCTTCCCACATCACGCTGCGCGAAGCCGGCCTGCCCTTCGACCTGAAGCGTGCCGACACCAAGACGAAGAAGCTCGAAGATGGCTCCGACTACTACGCCATCAATTCGAAAGGCGCGGTTCCGGCGCTGAAACTCGACAATGGCCAGGTGCTCACCGAGGGCGTGGCGATCATGCAATACCTTGCCGACCAGAAGCCGGAGTCGGGCCTCGCGCCGAAGAACGGCACGTTCGAACGCTATCGTGTGCAGGAGTGGCTGAACTACATCACGAGTGAAGTGCACAAGAGTTTCTCGCCCTTGTGGAACCCCACCGCCGATCCCGCGGTGAAGGAATACGCCTCGACGAATCTCTTCAAGAAATTCGACTGGCTCAATTCGCAGCTTGCGGGCAAGAAGTTCCTGACCGGCGACACGTTCACGGTGGCAGATGCCTACCTATTTACGATCGTCAACTGGACGAACTTCCTCGGCATCGATCTCGGCAAGTGGCCGGCGCTCAAGGAATACCAGGCGCGCGTCGCTGCGCGTCCGAAAGTGCAGGAAGCGATGGCCGCCGAAGGACTCAACAAGAAAGCCGCCTGACAACCAGCGCCGATCAAGCGGCGGTCGGACGCTGCTCGCTCTTGACCGCCATGATGCTCTTCGTGAGGCCCAGCCATTTCTCGTTCCGGATGTCGGCCCCCTCGAACATGCTCGCGAGCTGTTTGCGGTTCAGCAGGTGCCAATCCGGCACTGCCTTCTTCGGCCACACTTTGCGGCTTCCCTTGAGGATGGGAACGATGAGTTCGCGCGGCAGCCACCCCACGAACGGCAGCCAGCTGTGCGCTTCGATCACGAAATACTTGTACGGCGTCTGCACGAAGAACTGCCGGCCGATGCGCTGGATCTCGCGCGCGAATTCGTGCTGACGCACCAGCGCCAGTGCGCGGAACTCCTTCCCCGACCGTAACGACCACACCTGGTCCTTGTTGACGGTCACGTGTTCGATGACCGACGAGCAATACACGATGTCGAAGAAGCCATCGGGAAACGGCAGCCTGCCCGACTGCCCGATCAAGACGGGATTGAAGCCATATTTTTCGCGGCCGCGCTCGAGCGCGGCGGTATCGATGTCGGCGATGTAAGTGTTCTCGGGCCGCACCGGCGTACCCGCGAGGACGCTGTGAATATGCGCGCCGTTCTGCGAACCCAGGTCGAGGATTCGCGTGGTCTGCGTCAATCCGAAGGCGGCGCGAAAGAGGCTGGCGCGCTTGCGCCGTCGGTTGGCGGAAATCTGCTGGGTGAGACCATTGAAGAAAGTGCCCATGCCGGACATTCTCCGCCTCACAAGGAGAAAGGGCCGGGGTTCACCGCCACCGGCCCTCGTAGGTTGCGGCCTACATCGGCCCTTAGAACTTGCCGCGCACGCCCACGAAGAAGCGTTTGCCGAAGGTCTCGAACTGGATCGGGCGGGCCGGCGCGTTTTCCTGCACCAGTTCCTCATCCGTCAGGTTGATGCCCTCGAGGAACAGCGAGACGTTTTCGTTGATGTTGAAGCCGAATGACGCATCGAGCTGACCGTACTCCTGGTTGAACTCGGGCAGGTTGCCGCGGCCCGACGCGACGATGAGCCACTTCGAGCGCCAGTTGTACGATGCGCGTGCGCTGAAGCGCTCGTTCTCGTAGTAGAGCGAGGCGTTGTAGCTGTTCCTCGACAGGCCCGGGAATGTCAGCGCCGAGTCATCGATGGTGCTGCGCTGCGTGAAGCCCTTGTCCTTCTGATAGGTGTAGTTAGCCAGCACGCCGAAGCCCTTCCAGAACCCCGCCAGCTTGTCGAACGCGTACTGGACACCGGCTTCGGCACCGTCGATCGTCACCTCGTCGGAGTTGTTCACGGGACGCGAAACCGCGTACGGAACCGGATCGGTGTCGATGAGCTCGGACGCCGTCTGGATCAGCACGAAGCGCGAAATCACCTTCCGGAATGCGGCCAGCGATGCGTAGCTCGGATCCGAGAAGTACCACTCGAGGCCCAGATCGTAGTTGGTCGCGAGGAACGGCAGCAGCGACGGATTGCCGCGCGAACCGGAGTGTCCAACGATATCCAGGCTGCGGCGTATCGCGAGCTGGCCCGGTGCGGGACGTGCCAGCACTTTGCCCGCGGCTAATCGCACCACGAGCACATCCGGTATGAGGCCGACCTTCAGGTTCATCGAGGGCAGCGTTTCGGCGTAGCCGCCGTCGATCGTGCCGATCGGGAACGTGACGGTCGCGCCATTCGCGATGCGCTGATAGCCGGTCGAGCTCGTATCGGTGTCGACCCGTCGCACGCCGATGTTGCCGGAAATCGGCATCGGCAAATCGTCGAACTTGAAGCCGATCTGCGTGTAATACCCCAGCGTCTTCTCCTCGACCGACCAGTTGTCGAGATAAGAGATGAACGTGCCATTTGTTCCCGTGTTGGCATTGGCAACCGTGGGATCGAGCGTGCCCGCCAGCGGATTGATCGAACCCGCCAGCGTCAGCGCCGCGTCGATCGTGTCGTACGTGTTGTCGTTCCAGTACTTCACGCCGCCGGAGAAGCCCAGGTCACCCGTCGAGTAGTACTCGAGCGGATTCGTCCGCGCGGTGTCGTCGATGATGCCTTCGATATTCGCGCAAGAGGTCTGCGCAACGACCACGTTGCCCGCGCCGGTGACGTCCGCAGCCGGCGTGCGGCACGACAGCCGCACCGTCTTCTGCCGCAGGATCTGGTCGGTGTCGTAATTGTGCTGCTGCGCCCCGACCTTGATCGTGAGCCAGTCGATCGACTCGGGATGCCACTGCACGTTGAAACCGCCCGAAATCTCATCGGTGTTGTTGTCGCGCGGGTTGTACACGGAGTCGAGCCGGTTCACGCCGGTGCCCGAGGTGAGATCGAATCCGGCCGGGAACTGGATGTCGGGCGCGCCGCGACTGCCGGTGTAATCGACAATCGCGCGGCTGAGTCCGAACACCTGTGCGGTCGAGTTGATCTCGTCGTTGTGGACCTTGCCCTCGGCCTTGTCGACGCGCGCATCGAGCGTGAAGTCGCCGACTTTCCACTCGGCGCCGAGCACCGTCGTGTACTGCTCGCGCGTCAGGCTGCCGAGAATGTTGCGATAGGACAGATCGAGCGGCAGCGTGCCGTTGACGCCGTTGCCCGTGAACTCGATGTGCGAAGGCGTGTTGTCTGCACCGATCGTGGTGTTGGTGTAGTCAAACAGGCCGCCGTCCGCGTTGAGCTGCAGCAGCGAATTGTTCACCTCCTCGTGACCGCGCGCGTAAGTCACGTCCCAGAACGCCTTGAAGTTGTCGGTCGGCCGGAACTCGAGCACCGTGCTCACCGCCTTGCGATCGGTCTCGCGCCGGTTGTTGATGTAGCGCGGGATTTGCGGATACCACTCGCAGACGCCGTCGTTGTTGAAGTCGTTGCGCGTCGCGCCGCGGGTCGTGGCGGCGGCGCAGCCGGGCGGCGGCGGCGGCAGCGCGGGCGGAGCGGGGATCGGCGCGAAGCGATTCCACCCGGTGGTGTTGGCGGTAGCGTCGTTCAAATGACGCTTCTCCCATTGCAGCGCTATCAATCCGCCGAGCTTGCCGTCGAAAAATTGCCGGCTGCCGATCAGCGCGAGCTTGGGATCGGTGGCTTCGGCCAGGTCCGAGTACACACCCTGCGCGGAACCGGCGAGATAAGGTTCGGCCGAATCGAACGGACGGCGCGTGACGATGCGAACCGTGCTGATCCCGCCTTCGGTCATGTCGGCGGTCGGTGTCTTCACGACTTCGATGCGTGAAACGAACTCGACCGGCAGATCGCGGAAGTCGACCGCGCGATCGCCCGCGGCGACAGTCAGCGGCAACGCTGCGGTGCCGTTCACTTCGACGCGAATCAAGTTGGGTTCGGCGCCGCGCACGCTGACGCTGCGCCCTTCGCCATCCTGGCGGGAAATCTGCACGCCGGTTACGCGCTGCAGCGCTTCGCTCAGGTTCTTGTCCGGAAAATCGCCGATGTCTTCGGCCGAGATCGCGTCGACGATCTGCGGCGCGTCTTTCTTGAATTCGAGCGCGTTACGCAAACCGGCGCGGATACCGGTAACGACGACCTCGTCGATCTGTTCGCGGGGCTCGGCGGTTTGCGCGAGTGATATCGCCGGTGTCAGAAACGCCGTGGTGGCAATGGCACATAGCGGCAGATCGGAATTCGAATGCGAATTGCGGCGCTTGAAGTTACCCACGAGCAGAACCCCCCGTACCAGTAGAAAGACCTAAGGCCTCAATCTGGGCCGAATTTGCTCCTCGTTGAATGAATTTGCAATATTTTGCGCAGTAGCTGACTGAAATTAGCCCAAGCGTGCGCGTTTATGCACAGTCCTGAACGGAGGTTGTCGCCGTGATCCGGCCGAAAAAGGGCGCCTGAGAAGCCGGCAGCTACCCGAGGGCTGACAGGTTTGCCTATAAAAGATGCAAGGGTGCAACGCCCCGGCTCTGGGCCGGGGCTACTGCGAACAACTACTTAGCCGCGGGAAATCGACGCAGCGTGTAGTACGCGTCGAGCTGCGCCGGCGCATTGGCATCGAACAGCGTCTGCGCAGCGAGTTTCGCGTGATAGATGCGCGCGGTCTGGTGCGGGTGCACTTTCGGAATGTCAGTCGACGCCAGCGTCAGCTCCACGCTCTTGCGATCGGCGCTCAACGCGAACGCGGTGATGGCTTCAGGATGCAGGTCGAGCTCGGGCGAGCCGTAGTCCGGCGCGTCGCGATACACCCAGGTCTCCATCGTCAGCGCGGATTTCAGGAGCTCCGCGGAGACGCCATTGCCCAGCGGCTGCGTGAACGCGAACTTGAATCCCTTCGCCGTCGCCGACATCGAGACGATGCCAGGCGCCACGGTTTTTCCATCCCAGCGCACGTGCTGGAGGCTTGCGATCTTGCCACCCTTCGCCTGCCAGCCGCGCCCGGTCTGGCCTAACAACAAGCTGCCGTCGGCCAGGAACACCGGCCGCATGACACCGGATTCCAGCCCCTCGAAGAACGGCATCACGCTGCCCTGCTCCACACCGTCAACTTTCTCGGTGACGACGCGCAACAGGTTCGACTGGGTCTGATCGCCGATCACCATCTGCCCCGCAAACGGACCGAATTTGTTCTGCGTGATCCAGGCCGGATTGCCGGGTGAATTCGCGACGCGGTTGTGCGGGAACATGATGACCGGCTGCGCCTTGCGCGCGGCGACCTGTTCCCACTGAATCTGCGGCGAGTCCGGTGTCATGCCGGGCAGATCGACGAGACCCGCGGGATGGCCGTAGAACGCGTCCTTGCGCAGCTCGAACATCTTGGAGGTGCCTACGAAGTCGCCCTGGTTGTCGGTGTACCAGATGCGTCCGTCGGGACCCACGCCCAGGCTCGCCGGACTGCGCATGCCGTTCGCGAACAGCTCGAACTTGCCGCTCGGCTCGACGCGGATGGCCCAGCCATTGAAGCCGCCCCAGGTTCCCATCACGTTGCCGCCGGCGGTGTAGAACTCGTTCGACGGGCCGTGGGCGAGATTCAGCGCGAAGTAATACGCGCCATCCTTGCCGCGCACGGGGCCGTGCATGTACGTGTGATAGTTGGCGTGATACGAGTGGGCGTCGAACAGCGTCTCGTATTTGTCCGCGAAGCCATCGCCGTTGGTATCGCTGATACGGGTGAGCTCGGCCTTCTGGCCGGCCACGACCGTGAAGCCCTTGCCGTCTTCGACCACCACGCCGAGGCTGTCGAACAAGCCTTCCGCGAACATGCGCCACTCGCCGTTCACGAGCCGCCAGATACCGGCGTTGCGCGTGGCCACGACCACCGTGCCGTCTTTGGCTACACCCAGGCCCAGCGCCTCGAACAACTGATCGCGCCCGTAGTTGTCCTTGGGCGGGTAGTAATTCTCGATGCTGTATCCCGCAGGTAGTTTGGCGGTGGCCGCGGTCTTCACGAGCGGCGCGCGCTTGTAAGCGTAGGTGGAAGGCGCGGGGCGCCAGGACCTGGCTGCCAGCGCCATTGTCGCGCTCAGCGTGGCGTGCACTTTTCCAACGGGCAGCGTCCAGCGTTCTCCCTCGAGTTTTCCGTCGCTGACAGTCGCACTCCTGAGCAGCGCAGAATTCAACGCAAACGTCTGCGCCGCGGCGAGCACGCCTGTGACCTCGATCGAAACCGCACCGTGATCCGATATCGTCGTGCCGATTTCGACGATGTTCTTGCCCACCCGGAATCTGAAAACCGGCGACGCGACCTTGCTGCGCGAATCGCGCGAATACCCCAGGAACTGCGCATCGACCGCGGCGAGGCGCGGCAGCTGATCTTCCTTGCTGTAGAGCGATTCGCGCATGGTGGCGAGGTCACCGTACTTCGCCTCCTTGAACGAGAAATCGATCGTCTTGCCCGCGGCGTTGAGCGGCGCAAGCAGATATTCGCGCGCGCCGAAATTGAGCTCACGGCTTTCGAAGCCAAGAGCCAGGCCCTTGCCGCCGCGATTGGTGAGTTCGCCCGTCATGTCGAGAAAGCCACCCTGCCAGATCTTCACGATCGACAGCACGCGCGGATCGAAGCTGTAGTTCACGCCGCTCGGATTGCCGACGTGAATCGCGCGGCCCGAAGTGCCGCTCAGCGGTCCGCGCTGCAGGCGCACCTCGTCATTGACCAGCCATTGCAGCCGATCGGCAATGGGATCGTACGGCGCTTCGGGCGTCATTCCCGCGAGCTTGATGACCGGGCCGCGCTGGCCGGGCTCGTTGAGGGTCGCGAGGTAGTCGCCGATCGCATCGATCTGCTGATCGGTCAGCACTTCCTTGGCGAACGGCGGCATGACGGGTAGATAGGGCTGGCCCAGGGTGGCGCCACTCTCCGCGACCGCGAGCTGGTCCGCCGGCGCACGCACCGAGTGCTGCAGATATTCGCGCCCGGCCTTGACCTGGAAGCGATGACCCTCGGCGCCCTCGACGATTTCGCGCGCGCGCGGCTCGGGGCGGAACAGGCCAAACAGGTTGGGACCCGAGCTCACCGCGTTCGCGCTCGGCGCAACCAGATGACAGGCCGAGCAGCCGACGGCTTCAAAACTCTCCTTGCCGAGCGCGACGAGATCGCGCAGGGCTTTCTCGTTGGTCTCGCCGCCCGAGGTCTTGGGGAGCGTCAACTGCGAGAAATCCGCGCTGTCCTGGCGCAGGTTGCGCACTTCGAACGGGCCCTGCGACACGACCAGGATCGCGGGGCCGCGCATATCTTCGGCGTCCCAACGCGCACCAGCGCTGGGCTTTTCCATGATGACGTTGCGCCGGACTTCGCTGCCGGTACGTGCCTCGATGCCGAGAGCGTTCTCCTTCTTCTGGAAGCCTTCGTCGAAACGCGGCGCGCGAAAGCGCAGCGAAAAATTCTGCCAGTCGCCGGTGCCGGCGAGTTCGAATGCATAGCGGCCCTGCATGTACAGCGCCGCGCGGGCGCCCTTGGGCGCGCGAAATTCGAGGGAGGTGACGCTGTCCGCATAGGCCGCTCGTGTCGCCAGGGCATTGTCGAGCCCGGCAGCGGTCGTTGACAGAATGCCGTTGGCTTCCGTCCAGCCCTTCATGTCGCGAAACGGTCCAGCTGTTGCCGCGGTGCTCTGCGCATGGGCCGTGGAGAAACTTGCGAGCGCAACAAAGGTCAACAGCGTGAGCCTGTGGCGGCGAATCTTCAGCATGGAACCCCCTTGAGTGCGGCTACACTAACCGAACCTTTTCCCTTCCGAAACCGGTTTTCTTTCAATCACCTATGACAATGCTCTGGATGCTTCTGGCCGCCAACGGCGCCACCGTCGCGGCCACGCCGTCGCCTGAAATCGTGGTCACCGGTTCGCGCGTTGCGACCCCGCAAGATGACGTCGCCGCAAACATCACCGTGCTCCGCCGCGAAGACTTCGACGTGGAAAAGCCCACGCGCCTGTCGGACCTGCTGCGCCGGGTCGCGGGCGTGCACATCGACCAGGTCGGCGGCCGCGGCGGCACCGGTTCGCTCTACATTCGTGGCGCCGACCCTAACTACACGCTGGTGCTGGTGGACGGCGTGCGCGTGAATGATCCGACCAATGCGCGTGGCGGTTCGTTCGATTTTTCCACCTTCGATATCGCGGATGTCGAACGGGTGGAAATCGCGCGCGGGCCTTATTCGGCCGTGTACGGCGGCGATGCCCTGGCGGGTGTCATCAACATCGTCACGCGCCATTCGGCGCAAGAGAAATCGCACGCCTCGCTCGACGCCATGGGTGGTGCGTACGACACGCGGGAGATCAGCCTGCGCGCCGGTGGTCCCGTCGCCAGCGGAAACTGGAACCTGGGCGTGAGCGACAGCAACGAAGGCCAGCTCGTGCGCGGCAATCATTTTGAATCGCAGCGCGTCTCGGGCAGCTTCGACACTGAATTCGGCGCTGCGACCACGTTGAGCGTTTCTGGCCGCTACGCAGATTCGGAGCGCGCCAGCTTTCCCGATGACAGCGGCGGCTACGGCTTCGCCGCCATCCGCGACACCGAAAAGCGCGCCGCGCACGAATCGGTGTTCGGTGCCGCGCTCACGCACCGCGCAGGGGATGCGAGCTTCTCGCTGGCGTTGGGCTATTTTGAACGCAACGATCGCATCGACTCGCCCGGCATCGCGCCCGGCGTGCGCGACCCGTTCGGCGTGCCACCGAGCCTCGTGGATTCGAGCATCGAGCGAACGTCGGCCACCTTCACCGGCACACAGAAGTTTTCCGATCTCGTTTCGCTCGCCTACGGCGTCGACTGGCTGCGCGAGGAAGGTGTGAGCGACGGTTCGCTCGATTTCGGCGGCGGCTTCCTCGTGCCCACGTCGTTCGAACTGACGCGCACTTCCTGGGCGCCGTTCGCGGAAGTGCGTCTCGACACGCGCTTCGGCCTGTCGACCCAGGCGGGCGTGCG
>DATHJZ010000308.1:0-8728 GCA_035286365.1 Steroidobacteraceae bacterium
GCGATTTTTCGCCGGCGGCGATCGCAGCGTGCGTGGTTTCGGCATCAACGACCTGTCTCCGGTGCAGCAGGCCACCGACGCGAACGGCGATCCGCTCTTCAATGAAGACGGCAAACCCGTCTACGAAAAGATCGGTGGCAATCACCTGTTTGCGGGCTCGGTCGAAATCGTGCGCGACCTGCCCAAGAGCTTCGCGGTTGCGGTATTCGCCGACGCCGGCAACGCGTTCGACAACTTCAGCGATCCACTCATGTATTCAGTGGGCATCGGTCTGCGCCTGCGCCTGCCGGTCGTCTCTGTGGGCATCGACATCGCGCAGGCGCTGACCACGCCCGCCGGTAGCACCGATCGGCCCGGTCCGCGCCTGCACCTCAATTTTTCGCCCAAGTTGTGATGAAGCGTTGGCTCAAGATCGCAGCCCTGATCCTCGGGTTGTTGCTTCTCGTCCTGTTGTCGTTTCTCGGATGGGTGCTGTACAGCGAGGCGGGTCTGCGCTTCGCCGTGGCGCAATTGCCCGAGAAGATGGGCAAGGCCACCTTCAAGATCGAACACGTGCACGGCACCATTGCCGGCGGCTTCGGCGCCGACCGGGTCGATGTCGATCAAGAGCGCGCGCACGTGCGCGTGGAACGCGGCCAGGCGCGCGTGAATATCTGGCCGCTGCTCGTCGGACGCATCGCCGTGCGCGCTGCCAGCGCAGACACCGTGCTCATCGAAGTCAAACGCCGGCTGACTCCGCCGCCCGACACGCCACCCAAGTTCCTGCCGCGATTCCTGAGCATCAGTGCCGAACAGGCGAATACCAGGAGCCTCGTGATCATTGCCCCGAATGGCCGGCGCGTGGAATTCAGCGACGCCAGTGGTGCGGGCATCGTCGCCAGCAAATCGATCCGCGTCTTCGAAGGCAACATCATCTTTGGGCTCCTCCAGGCGCGCGCCATCGGCGAGCTGCGTGCCGCGGACCCCATGTTGCTGCGCGGTGAAGCGACCACCCGGATGATCATCGAGGGCCAGCCCGAGTGGCGTGCCGACGCCAACTTCGACGGCAGCCTCGACAAACTACCGTTGACCGCGAAACTGCAGGAGCCGTTCCGCGCCGACATGCGCGGCGAACTGCTCGAGCTCGCCAGCAACTTCCACTGGATCGGCAAGGCAGACGTGCACAACTTCGACCTGCGCGCGTTCGGCGCCGGCGGTGCGCTCGGCATCATCACGGGCCCGCTCGACGTGGGCGGCGAGATGAATGCATTCCATGCGAAGGGTCCCCTGATGGTTCCCGGACTTGGCGCCGGCCCGTTCGACATCCTGTTCGAAGGCAACTATGACGACCGCGTGGTCAATGCCACGCACTACGAGGTCAGGCACCGCGCCACCGGCAGTACCGCCACCGGCCAGGGCACGATCGAGACGGCGGTAAACGGCCCCAAACTACTGCTGTACGGCGACTGGCGCGGATTGCGCTGGCCTCTGGCCGCGCGCTTCACCGCCCAGACGCCGCAGATTTTCTCGAGCCCGGAGGGCAAGTATCGCCTCGAAGGGCTGTGGCCCTATGCGATTGCCGCGAGCGGCGACGTTTACATTCCGCAACTCGATCCAATGGCATTGAACCTGCGCGGCGCATTGCACAAGGATCATCTGCAGATCGACCAGCTCGATCTCGGCGCCTTCGGCGGACACTCGGTGCTCGCCGGAGAAGCGCGCTGGACGCCCGACGAGAGCTGGGCGCTGGCCGGCAGCGTCAAGGGATTCAACCCCGCCGAGTTGCGGCCGGGCTTTACGGGCGCGCTCGACTTCGATCTCAAGGCGCGCGGCGCGCCGTTCAGCGCAGACGGCGATCTCGACGTGGCGTTCAGCGACCTGACCGGACGATTGCGCGGCAACCCCACGAGCGGCAGCGGCCGCGTACTGCGCCATGGCGAGGACTGGACGTTCGAGAAGCTGCGCTTTCGCGCCGGCACCACCAGTCTCGCGCTCGATGGCGATCTCGGCGCAAAGCGTGCGCTCAATCTCGACTTCAGCCTGGATGCCGACAACCTGGCCTTGCTGGCAGAGGGCGCGCGCGGCGAGCTGCACGCGAGTGGACGGATCGGCGGGACGTCCGACGCGCCGATCATCAAACTAAACGCGCAGGGCAGCGGCATCGAGCACGAGGACGTGAGCGTCGACAAACTTACCGCCAACATCGACCTCGACTGGCGTGGCCAACGCGCTTCGCACGCGGACATTGCCATCTCGCGGCTGGTGGTCGATCAGCGCGCCCTCACGCAGTTCAACGCCACTCTCGATGGCGTCACGGCCGATCACAAACTCAAGGTAGATGCACTCGCCGGCAAGACCGCCCTGCATCTGTCCGGCCAGGGTGGTTTCGCGGATGGCGCGTGGAATGGCACGATCCTGGACCTCTTCATCGACGACACCGAAAACCTCAATCTGCAGCTCGACCAGCCGGTCGCTGTGATGGCGAGCGCCGCGGCCGGCAAACTGAATTCCCTGTGCCTGCACGGCAAGATCGCGCGGCTGTGCGGCGGCGGAGAATGGAATGAAAGCGGGTGGAGCGCGCGTGCCGAGGCGCACAGCCTGCCCATCGGTACGCTCACCGCCGGCCTCACACCGAAGGTCGAGTACCAGGGCACGCTCAACGCGACGGCCAACCTGAGCGCGAACGGCGGTGCAGCTTTCGTCGGCGACGCACGTGTCGATCTGGTCGACGCCGCGATCCGCCACAAGCTCGCCAGCGGGCGCACCGATGTCATCACCTTCGGCTCTGGCTTCGTGACGCTCAAGGCAGAACCCGATCACATGAACGCCGAGCTGCGCCTCGACGCCGCGACGCGCGGACTCATCGCGGGACGCATGCGTGCCGAGCGCAACTCCGGCGACATGATGAACTGGCCCATGCGCGGCCAGCTGCAGATGGCAACCGGTGAGCTCGGTTTCATCACCCTGTATGTTCCGGACATCGATCGCGCCAGCGGACACTTCGACGCGAACCTGGATTTCAGCGGCACGCTGGGCGCGCCGAGCGCCAGCGGCGTCATCAAACTATCGCGCGCCGAGCTCGACCTGTATCAACTCAACCTGGCGCTGCGCGAGCTCGAGATGGAGGCGCGCATCGTCTCCAACAATCTCGAGTTCACGTCGACCGCCAAAGCGGGCGCCGGCAGTCTGTCGAGTTCGGGAAAGCTTGCGTGGCGGGATAGCCTGCCGTACGGCGACCTCAAGCTCTCAGGAGAGAACCTGCGCGTCGTCGATGTCCCGGAAGCGCGGATCGATGCGTCACCCGATCTCGACTTCCGCATCGCCGGGCGCGAGATCCAGGTGAAGGGCGAAGTCAAAGTACCGTTGGCGCGCATCCGTCCGGCCGATCTCACCAATGCCGTGTTGGCCTCGGCGGACGAAAAACTGGTCGGGCCCACCGAGGAAATCGAGCAGGATCCCTTCCGCGTCACCAGCGAGATCACCATGACGCTCGGCGACAAGGTGACGATCGAAACCTATGGGCTGTCGGGCCACGTCACCGGCAGCATCAGCGAGCGCACGCTGCCCGATCAGCCGACCCGCGCCACCGGCGAACTGCAGGTCAAGGACGGCCAGTACACCGCACTGGCGCGCAAGCTCGACATCGAGCGCGGCCGGCTCATCTTCAACGGCGGGCTGTTGGCCGATCCGGCGGTCGACATCCGCGCCGTGAAAGTGCTGCCCGACGTCAAGGCGGGTGTGAACGTGCGCGGCACGTTGCGCGAGCCGCGACTCACGTTCTTCTCGGAGCCCTCGATCCCGCAATCGCAGATCGTCTCACTGATTCTCGCCGGCAGTTCGCTCGAATCCGCGCAGCGGTCGGATCGCGCCGGCACCGGCGCGGCGGGCCAGGAAGTCGCCGGGCAGGCGGCGGCGCTGCTGGCAGCGCAGTTCGGCAGCAAACTCGGCATCCCCGATATCAGAGTCGAATCCGACATGTCCAACGACACCTCCCTCGTGCTCGGCAAATATCTCTCGCCGCGGCTGTTCGTGAGTTACGGCGTTTCACTCACCGAATCCATCAACACCATCAAGATGCGTTACACGATCAACGATCGCTGGACCATCAAGACCGAGGCCGGCAAGGAGCGCGCCGCCGACCTGGTCTTCACCATCGAGAAGTGAGCAACTTCGAACTCTTCGCGCAGGTCGGCGCGGGCGAGGCACTGACGCTCGAGCCCGGCATCACACTGTTGCGCGGATTGGCGCGTTCGGTCGAATTGATGCCGCTGATCGAACGGGTGGCGGCGGCCGCGCCGTTTCGTCATCTCGTGACGCCCGGCGGACAAACGATGTCGGTGGCGATGACCAACTGCGGCCCCGTCGGCTGGACCAGCGATCGCAGCGGCTATCGATACAGCTCGCGCGATCCGCTCACCGACCAGGATTGGCCCGCAATGCCGGCGGCATTCGTGGCGCTGGCGCTGGACGCCGCGCGCCGCGGCGGGTTCCCGGAGTTCGTGCCCGACGCCTGCCTCGTCAATCGCTACTCGCGCGGCAGCCGCCTGACCGCGCACCGCGATGCCGACGAACAGAATTTCGCCCAACCCATCGTGTCGGTGTCGTTGGGTCTGCCGGCGAGCTTTGCTTTTTACGGCCTCGCGCGCGGTGGCAAGGGCAGAACCCTGGCATTGAGCGACGGCGACGTACTGGTCTGGGGCGGCCCCGCGCGCCTCGTGTATCACGCCGTGCGACCCATCAAGGCCGGCACACATCCGCTCACCGGCGCGTATCGCTACAACCTGACGTTCCGCCACGCGCGCTGAAACGCCGCCCGCGGTAGTTAGTTGCGGGCGTGCAGCATCCGGTACAACCGGTCGCCCTTGTAGCCGTAGTTCTCCCGCGCATAGGCGAATTCCCACAGCAGCGGCGTGGAGTACAGCACCGTGCCCACGCCGGTCGACGGGTCGAGCGACAGTACGACGCTCGCCGTGCAGTCGGTATGCAGGCCGGTGCCCTTCGCCGGACACCAGCGCCAGATGCTGAACTTGCGGTCCGCGGGATCTTCGGAATCGCCATCGAGAGTTTCGATCAGCACCCGGCCGCGCCGCAGGAACCCTTCCGGCCGGCCGAATTTCGCCAGCAGCTTCTCCACCATGCGGTCGTAGTTGCTGAGGTAGTCATCCGGCAGCTTGCGCAACTGCTCGCGCGTCTCGCTCTGGAACATGAATTTCACGCCGCAGAACTTGTTGAGCGAATCGAAGTTGGGAGGCGCGACCTTCTTCCTGATGCTCTGGTCCCAGTTCGCGCAGAACTGGTAGATCACGGGGTGCAGCACCACAGCATCGGATTCCTCGCCGAAGCGAAACCCCTGACCGTCGATCGTGAATTCGGAGAGCACGTAGTAGCCTCCGCCCTCGAAATTCGTGCGCAGGCGCAGCAGCGTCGCCTGGAAATCGCAGCCGCCGATCGCGCCTGTGATCTGGGGGCCGGCGACGACCGGGACACAGGTGAAGTCCTTCTGCGTTTCCAGCGCGCGCATCCACGCGGCGCCGACGCCGATCGGTTCGTTCGGCAGGCGATCGAAGCTGCTGCGCAACTCGCCCCACTTGTGGCCGGCGAAACCCTCGGGAGGGACGTATTTCACCTTCTTCGGTTTGTCGGCCGCGGGAGCCGCCTGCACGGCGAGCAGCGCAAACGCACTGGAGAGGAACAGGGAGAGCAATCGGGATCGATTCATGCGTCAGTCGCTGATGGTCTTGAGGAGAGGTGAATCGTATATCGCGGCGGGCGAGATTACCGGCTCCTCGAGCGGCACGCGTGTGCCGTATCGCTCCCGCATCTTCGCCTTGACCGCCGGGTCCGCGAGATCGAATTCACGCAGCTTCTGCAGCTCGCCGAGCTCGATTCCAAGGGTCTGCGAGTACATCTTCCAGATGAGCTCCGAGCAGTAGATGCGGGCATCTGACCACTCGAAGTACAGGTCGTAGGGCTTGCCCGCGAAACGCTGCGCGGATGCGCGCAGCCTGGCCGCCTGTGCGTGCGTCAGCCCACGCTTCAACCGTTTGACCACGTAGCGCGAATCCGCGCCGCGTGCCGTCCATTTCGCAAGTGGCGTATAGCGCACCGTGGCGATGGCTTCGAAAACATGCGGCTGGCCCTCGCGAATGAAGATGATGCCGACGTGGCTGTAGCGCGAATGTGTCGCGCGCTGGATCGCCACGCTCTGGGCCGAGCGCGAGGTGTGGAAAAATGATGTCGCCATCGCGCCAGGACTGCCCGGCGCGGGCATGGGGTGCGCAGATCAACAACAGCGCAAGAACGGCGACCGTGCGCGTCATCACTGGTTCATTTCTTGGCCGCGCTTTCCCCGGGTGCCTTTTTTCGGGCCGCTTTCTCTTCTCTTGCCGCCTTCAACCTGATTCTCTTCTCCTCGGCTGCCTGTACCTCGGCCTCTATTCTCTGGCGGAAGAGTTCACGCTGCTTTGGCTGCAATGCATGCATGAGCGTGAAGAGCTGGTCGGGCTGCGCGTCGAGTGAGGAATTCGCCCGTGGGACATGACGCCTGAAATATCATGCGGGGCCCTTGCTGCCCAGAGGCTGCGATGCATTTTCTGCTCTTTTATACATTTGTCCCTGACATCCTCGAACGTCGCGCGCAGTTCCGCGGCGCGCACATCAAGCTCGCCTGGGCCGCGCAGCAACGCGGCGAACTGGTGTTGGGCGGCGCGCTCACGGACCCGGTCGACATGGGCGTGCTGCTGTTTTCGGCGGCGTCGAAGGAAGTCGTCGAGAAGTTCGTGGCCGAAGACCCGTACGTGCAGGGCGGGCTGGTTACGAAGTGGTCGATCCGTCAGTGGATGACCGTCGTTGGCGATGCCGCCACCAACCCGATCCGGCCTGACGCGTAACTCGTCCGCAACACCGCACATATAGAAGAGTGGCGGGTGTCACGGCCGCCGGAAAATGCTGTTGACGTTCCGTGCATTTTTATGCACCATGCCCGCTCTTTATTCACGGATGGATTCATTTCCATGCTGGCCGACCATCACCGCGAGGCGCGTCGCACCGCCATCGTTCGCCTGCTGCGCAGCTCTCCGGTGCGCCGCCAGCAGGAACTCGTGCGCCTGTTGAAGCGCGAAGGTCATGCGGTCACGCAGTCGTCCATCAGCCGCGACCTGCGCGAACTCGGCGTACTCAAGGCCAGCGATGGCTACGTGCTACCCGACAAGGCGGAACTGTCGTCCCGCACCCAGGACAAATTTTCGGCTGTGGCCTCCTTCGTGCGCGAAGTGCGCACGGCCGGCACCTCGATCACCGTCGTGAAGACCACGATCGGCTCTGCCGGCAGCGTCGCCGCGGCGATCGACAAGGCCGGCTGGGATGAAGTCGCCGGCACGGTGTCCGGTGACGACACGATTTTCATTGCCACAGCCGACGCGCGCGCTCAAGGGGCCGTGCTCGCGCAGTTGCGCCGTGCTTTTGGAGTCTGAATAAAAATGCCTGCGGCGAATAAATCTCCCATCGTGCTCGCCTATTCCGGCGGCTTGGACACCTCTTTTCTCGTGCCCTGGCTCAAGGACAACCACGACCGGCCCGTCATCACGGTCACGGTCGATACCGGCGGCATCGACGCCGCCGGTGCGAACACGCTGCGTGAGCGCGCACTTGCGCTCGGCGCCGTCGAGCACCACCAGGTCGACGCGCGCGCCGACTATTTCGAGCAGGTGCTGCGCTTCCTGATCATGGGCAACGTGCGCCGCGGCCAGCTCTATCCGCTGTGCGTGGGCGCCGAGCGCGTCATGCAGGCGCAGACCATCGCGCTGATGGCGCGGAAGTTGGGCACCAACTCCATCGCGCACGGCTGCACCGCCGCCGGCAACGACCAGGTGCGCTTCGAAGTCGCGCTGCGCACGCTCGCGCCCGAGCTCGAAGTGATCGCGCCCGTGCGCGACAAGGCGTTCAAGCGCCAGGAAGAGCTGGACTATCTGACGGGGCGCGGTCTGCCGGTACCGCCGTTCGGGGCGGCCTATTCCATCAATCGCGGCCTGTGGGGCGTGACGATCGGCGGCAAGGAAACGCTGACATCCGAGGGCAGCATTCCGGATGCCGCCTGGGTGTTGTCGAAGGACGCTTTCACGAATCCGCGCCCGCCCGCCAAGCACACCATCCACTTCGAGAAGGGCCGGCCTACCGGCATCGACGGCAAGGCGATGTCCGCAGTCGAGGTGGTCGAACAGCTGGAAACACTCGGTGCGCCATACGGCATCGGCCGCGGCATCCACCTGGGCGACACCATCATCGGCACCAAGGGCCGCGTGGCGTTCGAAGCGCCGGCCGCCGAGACGCTGCTCACGGCGCACCGCGAGCTCGAGAAACTCGTGCTCACGCCGCGCCAGCAGCGCATCAAGGATTCGCTCGCCGGTCCTTACGGCGACTGGGTGCAGGAGGGCCAGCTGCTCGATCCGGTGTGCCGCGACATCGAAGCGTTGCTGCTGTCGTCGCAGGCGCGCGTGACCGGCAAGGTTCACGTGCTCTTCCGCCCGGGTAGTTTGTTCGTCGAGGGCGTCGAGTCGAAGCATTCGCTCATGGCCGTCTCCAGGGGCGTGTATGGCGAGTCGCATGGCGAATGGACGCCGCAGGACGCGTTGGGTTTTTCGAAAATCGTTTCGCTCACGGGCATGTTCCATGCGCGTGCGGGAGGAAAGTGATGCGTACTGTAGTCGTCGACAAGATCGCTTCGGTCACACAAGCCTGCGGCCTCGGCAAC
>DATHJZ010000309.1:0-6635 GCA_035286365.1 Steroidobacteraceae bacterium
TTGGCATTCGTGACGCCGTCGGCTACCAGCGTCCAGTTCATGAGATCCGTGGATTTGGCCGCCGCCAGGTGCGACCCGAACACGTAGTACTCGGCGTCGACCTTGATGACCGACGGGTCGTGCACCGAGACATTGTTGAAAGTGATCGTGGGCGCGGGAGGAGGGACTACGGGCGGAGGATTGCTGCCACCGCCGCTCGAACTTCCGCCACCCCCGCCCCCGCAAGCGGCCAGCAGCAGACTCAAACTCAAGCCCACTAGCCTGGCCGCTCTGTTTTTGTTCATGTGGCGCGAGGTTGCCTCAACTGCACACGCGCGAAAAATGCCAAACCCTCACGCCTGCGATATCTGAACCGTCGAACCGTTACATACGGCAAGTTCTTCCCCTTAGGCGCGCAGAATTTTCCGGCAGCGCAGAATTTTCAGCACGGTCGGTGGAAGACAAAGCCCCGGCGATGCGACGTCGCGTTGGCCCGGCGTTTGCACCATTCTGGCAGGCACTATCTACGCGCCAGGTCTCTCCCCATGAAATTTCTCGTTGCTCTCGCCGCGTTGTGCGTCGCCGGTGTCGCCTGCGCGCGCCCCGTGCCCGTCAAGGAATCCTCGCGCATCTATTTTTCCACCATCGGTGGATTCGCACTGCAGGGTCCGGTTGCGATCGACGGTGACGATGCGATCGTGGTCGGTTCCCGAGGCGAGCTCGACGACGACGGTGACATCAACGTTCTCTATGGCGCGTTCCTGTTCCATCGCAATGGTGCAAGCTGGACGTTCGTGCGCAAACTCGCCGAGGGTGTCGACAGCGGGGGCGACGACCTCTACGGCCACATCACGATCGCGATGAACGACGGAATCGCGGCGCTGTCTCTCCGGGTCCTGTTCATCTTCGAGCGCCAATCCAACGGCGAATGGATCCAGGCGCAAATTGCGCCGGGAAGCGGCGGTGCCGCTCCGGCCGACGACATCGAGATCGACCATGGCCGCATCTTCTGGGGCGTGTACTCCTGGGGCGGTGAGATCCTGCAGAAGGACGCGACGGGAGTCTGGAACAAGACCGCTGCGCTCGTCGGCGACTACAGCGGCGACAGTGACCAATCGAGTGGCGACGCCATCGCGCTGTCCGGGCCGTGGGCCGCCGTGGCCAACCCGTATAACTCGGACGCCTTGCCCAGGCCCGCCATCACGACTTACTACAACACAGGCGCCGGTCCCGATGGCTGGCCGCAGACCCAGCGCCTGATCCCGCCGGCGGGCCATTCGTTTGGCGACTTGGCCATCCGTGGCGAGGACATGTTCATCGAGGACAGTCCGAAGTTTGGTCTCGCGCACTACAACCTCGACAGCAACCAGCAGTGGATTCCGCACGCTCACCTGCGCACGCCCGGCGATCTCATGGCGGTCTCTAACCAGTTCTACGGTGGCCAGGTCATGCAGACCGGCGATTTCATTTTTCACCGCACCTGGGATTTCGACCGCGGCGCCGCGGTCGTGCAGGTGTTCCAGGCCGATGCCACGCATTGCTGTTTCCACGTTGCGACGCTGTTCGACAGCGGCGGCGGCAGCCTTGGGAACTTCCAGGTGTCGGGACGGCGACTCATCGCAAGCGCGGGAGCGCGCGCATTGGTGTACGACCTGCCCGCAAGCTACAACGTCAACACTTTCCAGCAACACACGTTTGAAATGTTCGACCCGAATGCCTGGACGCAGTTCGCCGGCAGTCAGTGGTCAGTCGTGCAGAGCGGCAACACGCACGTGTTCCACCAGGCGAGCACCGTGGGCGATGCGGGCGCGAGCTTCGACTACTCGAACTGGGCGGGCCAATCCATCCAGGCGGACGTGACGCCCACCGCGTTCAATGGCCCGGACCGCTGGGTCGGGCTGGCGACGCGTCGCAGCGACGCGTCAAACTACTACTACGTCACGTTGCGCAGCTCGGGAATAGTCGCGCTCAAGGTCAACAAGAACGGTGTGTTCTCAACTCTGGCAAGCGCCTCGTTTCCGGTGACGTTGAATCGCATGTATCGGCTGCGGCTCGAGTCCTTCGGGCCACGTCATCGCGTCTACATCAACGGCGTGCCGGTGCTTGAAGCCGGCGATTCCCAGCTGATTGCGGGCCATCCCGCGCTGCTCACCTCCCGCGCGGCCGCAGACTTCGACAATGTGATGGTAAGCCCGTCGCCCGCGACCACGATCTTCGCGGCGAACTCGGGACCTAACTATGAGCCGCCGGAGGCGGGCGCCCAGCCCGCGCCGTGGACCTATTCGGGAACCGGCCAGTGGTACTGGATCTACGATACGCCGCCTAACATCGTGTTCCGCCAGACGTCGACCACGGGAGACGCGCGCGCGGCCGTGAGTCCCGGCAACGAAGCAATCGGGGATCAGATCGTCGAGGCGCGTGTCCGCATCCAGGCGTTTGGCAGCGGCTCCGGCGAGAAATGGGTCGGGGTGATGGGCAGATATGCGGATCCCGCCAACTTCACTTATCTGTCGCTGCGCAGTTCCAACCGGGTGACGCTGCGCCGTGTCACGGATGGCCGCATCGTCGAGCTCGGCAGCGTCGCGTTGCCGGTTGCGCTCGGCACCTGGTATCAGCTGCGTCTGGACGTGGTCACGCAGAGCTTGCGGGCCTATGTAAACGGGAAGCTCATGATCGATTTTGTGGAGCATGAGTACTACTTGCCGGGCGCCGGCGGGATGGTCACGTACAAGGCTGCCGCCGACTTCGACAACTACCTTGAAATCGAACCGTAGGGATCCCGCCATGAAAATCCTCACGGCTCTCGTTGCCTTGTGCGTCGTCGGCACCGCATACGCGCGCCCCGCAATCGTCAAGGAGTCGGGACGTATCAACGCCTCGGTCATCGATGGATTCGATGTCAACGGGCCGATCGCGATGGAGGGCGATGACGCCATCATCATGGGTCACCGCAGTGAAATCGGCGAAGGGGGCTACCTCTACACCTACCACGCATCGTTCCTGTTCCGGCGCAGCGGCGCGACGTGGAACCTCGTGCGCAAGCTCGGGGAGGGCTCCTATTCCACGTTTGACGATTTCCGCCCGAGGCCAGCGGTCGCGATGAAAGGTGGCATTGCGGCGGCCACGGCGACGTTCCCATTCCTTTTCGAACGCCAGTCCAACGGCGACTGGCTGCCGGCGAGTTTCGCGCCCGACAGCGGAGGCGGCATGGCACCGGCCAGCGATGTCGAGATCGACCAGGGGCGCGCTTTCATCGGCGCCGGATCCTGGGGCGGCGTGATGTTCGAACGAGACTCGGCCGCTCTATGGCGACGCAGCGGTCTGCCCGCCGACAACAGCGGCAATGCCGACAATGGGACCGGTGGCCCTGTCACTGTGTCGGGATCCTGGGCGGCCGTGTTGAATCCATACAATGGTGACGGGCTGCCCGCCCCCGCGATCACGATGTTCAGCAACAACGGCCTTCGGTTGTGGACGCAGACGGAGCGGCTGGTGCCGCTCGAAGGCCATTGGTTTGGCGACCTGGCGCTCCGCGGTGAGGACATGTTCATCGTGGACGCGCAGCAAATCGGTCTGGCGCGATACGGCCTCGTCAACAATTCGCAGTGGCTTCCACGCACCCAACTGCGCACGCCGGGCGATTTCATGTCGGCCACGGAACCCTCCTACGAAGGGCTCGTGAAAAAAGGCGACGATTTCGTCCTCCACCGTGCATGGGACTACGATCGCGACGGCACGGTCGTGCGAGTATTCCAGGCGCCTGACATTTACAGCGAATATGCGCACGTCGCGACGCTCATCGACAGCCGTGGGGGCGGTCTAGGCGATGTGACGGTGACTGGCCGGCGCGTCATCGCGAGCGCAGCAGCAGGATGGCTGATCTTCGATCTGCCGGCGACGTTCGCGGGCAAAGAGCTGCGGCAGGAATCCTTCGAGACGGGCAACGGCGGCGGCTGGACGCAGCTCGCCGGCAGTCAATGGTCGGTCGCCCAGAGCGGGGACTCGCGCGTGTTCCGCCAGGCCAGCACCGTCGGCGATGGCGGCGCGAGTTTCGACGCGGCGAACTGGGCCAATCAATCCATCCAGGCGGACGTCAAACCCACGGCCTTCAATGGCGCTGATCGCTGGGTCGGTCTCGCGACCCGCCGCAGCGATGCGTCGAACTATTATTACGTGACGCTGCGCAGCTCCGGCATCGTCGCGCTGAAACGGAACAAGAACGGTGCGTTCGCAAACATCGCGAGCGTCCCGTTCCCGGTCACGTTGAACCGCACCTATCGCGTGCGACTCGAATCCTTCGGCACGACCCACCGGGTTTACATCGATGGCGTTCGCGTGCTCGACGGCAATGACGAACAACTGATCGCAGGACACCCCGCGTTGCTCACGTATCGCGCCGCGGCGGACTTCGACAACGTGCTGGTGAGCCCATCCTGGACGACCACGGTTTACGCCGCGAGTGACGGTCCCAGCTACAGCAGCCCTGAGGATTACCCACAGCCCAAGCCCTGGACCTACTCGGGCACCGGCCAGTGGTACTGGATGAATGACGGGACCTTCTTCCGGCAGGCGTCCAGAACGGGCAATGCGCGCGCGGCCATCGATCCCGGTATCAACCAGATCGTGGATCAGATTGTCGAAGCGCGCGTGCGGGTGAACTCTTTTGGCGCGGGCACCGGCGAGAAATGGGTTGGCTTGATGGCGAGCTACACCGAGCCTGAGAACTTCCTCTACATGTCGCTGCGCAGTTCAAACCTGTTGACGTTGCGCCGGGTCGAGAGCGGCCGCATCCGTCAACTCGGTACGGTCGTGATGCCGGTTTCGCTCAACACCTGGTACCAGCTGCGGCTCGACGCGGTGAGCAACCGGGTACGAGCCTACGTGAATGGCAAGCTCATGATCGAGGTGGTTGAGCCGCACGCCTGGGCGGGCAACGGCGGCCTGGTTACGTACAAGGCCGCAGCGGACTTCGACGACTTCAGGGAGACCCAGCCGTAGCGGGGCAGGGTCGCCTTCAGGCCGCGGCGGGCGGCCGCTTCGTCTGCGCGCCGAGATAGTCGCGCTTGCCGACTGCCACGCCGTTGTGACGCAGGATGGCGTACGCGGTCGTGAGATGGAAAAAGAAATTCGGCACGGAATGCTGGATGAAGTAGTCCTGGCCCGTCATCCATTCACCTTTCCAGCGCGGCTGGCTCACGACGCGCGTGGCGGCGCCTTCGAAATCTTTCGCGCTGAAGCTGTCGAGATAGCCTATGGTCCAGCGCACGCGCGCCTGCAGTTCTTCGATCGTCCTCTCTTCGTCGGGCTGCGATTCGGCCGGTTTGCCGGTGAGATAGGACGCGGCAAGCTTCACGGTGTCGCAGCAGATCTGGATCTGGCGCGCAAACGGAAGTTGATCCGGCGCGAGGCGCAGCGTGACGAACACATTGGGATCGAAGTTGCGCGCCGTAGCAAATTCGGTGGCAATGCTCAGCCACTTGTCGAGCTGGCCCAATTGTTTCTTGAACTGTGCGAATGTTTCGGTGTACATGCCGCGCAGGTTACGCGTTTTGTGTGACCTGCGATATCTCTCGGATGAATGAGGCCAATGAAAAGACGATGTTGAAACTCTACTCGGGACCTTTGAGCATGTTCGGCGCCAAGGCGGAGATCGCACTGCGCGAGAAGGGCGTCGAATTCGAACTTGAATTGGTCGCGTTCAGCCAGGCGCAAGGGTATTCCCCCAAACATCCCGAGGTGGTGCGGGTCAATCCGAAGCGCCAGGTTCCCGTGTTGATCGATGGCGATGTGGAGATCTTCGACTCCACGCAGATTTTCGAGTACGCCGAACATCATTGGCCGGAGCCTGCACTCTGGCCCGCATCGCCGGCGGCGCGCGCTGGCGCACGGCAACTCGAACACGCCTCGGATGAGGTCTTCTTTCCGCACGTGATCAAGCTCATGGGACTGCGCGCCAAGCCGGATCCGGTCAACTCGCCGGACTGGATCCAGGCGCGTGGGGGTATCGAGGCGTATTACACGAAGATGGAAGGATTGCTAGCTACCCGCGAGTACCTGGCGGCCAGCTTTTCGTATGCGGACATCGCGTTCTACATGGCGCAGTTCTTCGCGGCGCGTCACACCGTTCCCATGTCCGCATCGCATCCAAAGCTGCTCGGCTGGCGGCGGCGCATGGCCGCGCGCCCGGCAGCACGGGTGGTCATCGACCGGATGGCCGCCTACCTGCGCGGCATCGACTACCCGGTTCCCGACTATGGCATTTGACCGGGCCGCAGTGGCCGAATACACGCCCCGGCCCCGCCCATTCCATGGGAAACGACAAACAAGGTGGTTGCAATCAGCGATAGTGCCGTTGGCTACGTCGTCAAGCCCTCCTGGTGGCGGTCAGGTTAGATGCATCGGACGCGTCAAACGCCGCTACCTGCATTTCCCGGCCTATTAGGTTTTACAAGCGGCGCGCGCGCTGCCATTCTGAAGGCCAATGAACACACAAACAGCCGATTCGAATACTTTGTTGCGCGCCAGGACCCAACTCGAGGCCGTCCTGCGCGAGCACGAAAGCAACGATCCCCGGGGAGTCGATACCGGAACGCTGGCGCGCATGCTGGTCCACATGGACAACATCGCGAAGTCGGTGAGCGCGTCGCGCGAGGATC
>DATHJZ010000310.1:0-20622 GCA_035286365.1 Steroidobacteraceae bacterium
TATCGCATCGCGCCCAATGGTGCGCCGGTCGAGAGCGCGGAGCCGGTGGACGATTTCAGCGTGCGCAATCTCGGCTTCCAGATTCGCTATCGCTACGAGCTCGGACCGCTGTCCTATCTGTACGTGGTGTATGGCCGCGGCGGATTCGATCAGGAGCCCACGGCCGAGGGTTCCGGCCGGCTGCTGCGCGACAGCTTCAGCCTGCGCGATGACGAACAGCTGCTGGTGAAGGTGAGCTACCGCTTCGAGTAGGAACCGGATTGCGCGTTGATTCGATGTTGTAATGCGCGAATACTCGATGGGACCGGGAGCGAAACCACGCTGGATGCAGGGCGCGCTGGAGTCGGGCCTGCGCGCCGCGCGAGAGATCAACGGCCGAGATCCATCACTTCTTGATGGCGCGCGTGCAGCAATACTTCCACTCGCCGGTAACCAGCCGTCGATAAGCGCGATGATCCTTGACGCCGGACCAGTCGCGGAAGTCGGCCCGCAGCTGCTCTGGAAAACTCATGACGATCTGCTCACGACGATCGCTGTCGAGCTCGAGGGCCAGACGCACGTTGTCCGTGATGTCTTCGACGGACGCCAGCGTAAATCCGGCGGCTTCGATCAGTGTCGAGGGGTCTTTGTCCTTCCAGGTGAGATCCGCGTGGAAAAACGTGCCGCCGCTGTCGAGCACGCGCCATGCCTCGGAAAAAAACTGCAGCGGGTTGTCATACAGGTGCGACGCCTCGACGTTGATCAGCGCCTGGCAGACCTGCGAGCCGAGCGGCAGGCCTTCCGCATTGCCGACTTCGAACCGCAAGCCTGCGATGGTGCCGAAGCGCTGTCGCGCCAGCTCCACGTTCTTCTCACTGATGTCGAAACCCAGGTATTGGTTCGGCCGGTAGGCGGCCGCGACATGCGCCGCGCCGCCGCCGCGTCCGCAACTCACCTCGATGACGCGCTTGTCGGTGAGGTCCGCGTCGCCTAACAAGTGGCGATACAGCTGCAGGCAGTAGCGTTCGGCCTCGGCAGAACTCGCCAGTTCCGCCGACAACGGCGCGTAGCCGTAGTTCATGAAACAGAAGTCGGTGGTCGTGGTCGCGGCGGCGTTGTAGAACTGCCGCGCCTGCTCGCTGCGCGAGAAGGGGGTGTTCAAGACGGCGACCGATGATGAATCGTCATTTTCATTCCGTGGCGGGGATACATGGTGGTGCCGGGCGCGGGCTCGATCTTCTGTCCCGGCACGAGTTCGAGCGTGTAGCGTTGCGCGATGCGCGCAATGACCAGCTTGAGTTCCACCAGGGCCTGCGCCGCGCCGACGCAATTGCGATGCCCCGCCGCGAATGGAAAGTAGGCAAAACGCGAGCGTGCCGCGACCTGCGCGGGCTCGAAGCGGGTTGGGTCGAACCTTTCGGGGTCGGGCCAGTAGTGCGGCAGGCGATGCGTGGCGTACATCGACATGCACACGGTGGCGCCGGCGGGGATGTAATAGCCGCCGACCGTGTCGTTTTCAATCGCGACGCGCGAGATCGAGTGGATCGGCGAGTACAGACGCATCGATTCGTCGATCACCTGGCTGGTGTATTGCAGCTTGCGCAATTCGGCGGCCGTGGCCAGGCGATTGCCGAGCACATCGGAGACTTCCAGCTGCAGCGCGTTGCGAACCGCACCGTGCTTGAACAGCAGGTAGTGGATCCAGCACATCGCGGTCGCCGAGGTTTCGTGGCCCGCGAAGAACAGCGTGGAGATCTGGTCGCGCAGCGAAGTGTCCGAGAATTCCGGCTCGCCGTCCTTGCCGGAGGCGACCAGCCGCGTCAGGACGCCGCAATCCTTGAAACCCGTCTTGCGGTGCTCGGTGATGTAGCCGTAGATGCAGGCATCCAGCTCGGCGATCGCGGCGTCGAACGCCGCGAGCTTCTCCTTCGACGGCTTCTTGAACAGCGCGATCAATCCGCGCGGTGCCAGCGGCCAGTGCTCCTTGGCGCCCGCGGCTGCCTTGCAGAAGCGCTCGGCGATGGCGTCGAATCCCGGCCCTAACAAGTAGCGTCCGGCGAGCAGCTGCGCGAGGCGTGCGAATTCCGGTTCGACGTCGATGGCCTGGCCGCTGTCCGCCAGCGTGCGCCAGCGGTCGAGGAATCGATCGGTGAGCTCGGTCATCCAGGCGACCTGGGCATCGATGTGATCGGGCTTGAAATCCGGCTGCGTGACCAGCCGCTGGCGGCGCCACTCGGCCGCCTCGGAGAGCAGCATCCCCTGGCCGACCAGCGCCTGGATGTGCCGGTAGCGGATGTTCTTCATGTACTTGTCGCGATTCGTGACCAGCAGCTCGCGCAGCAGCTCGGGCTCGGAGACGAGATACAGAAATTTGCCGCGGATCGGAATGCGCACGATGCCGCCGAACTGGCGGGCGGCCTTCGCGAGCGCATACATGGGATTACGCAGGATGGGCAGCAGGCAGCCGATGATCGGCAGACCGCGCGGTCCCGGCGGATGACGAGGCAGGGCCGCTGCTGTGCGCGCGGCTGATACGAGCGAGCTCAAGATAGTTTCCCCCGCGGATTGCTCGCCTAAAACGGCGCTTGATCCTACACTTTCGCGCGCGCCGTCATCGCGGAGTTTGGCGGGAGGCTCAGAGCGGCGCGCCGGTCCGCAGCAGGTTGATCAGCGTTTCCGGCTCGACCGGCTTTGTAAAATGCAGATCGAAGCCGGCCTCCATCGCCCGCGCGCGATCGGCCTCCTGGCCCCACCCCGTGACGGCGATCAGCATCACGCTGCGCCCGGAAGGCTGCTGGCGCGCACGCCGCGCGACCTCATAGCCATCGATTTCGGGCATGCCGATGTCCAGCATCGCAACGTCCGGATTGTGGTTTTGTATGTTCTGCAACGCCTGCCGGCCATCGTGTACCACTGTCACGTCGTGGCCCTCCAGTTCGAGCAGCATGGCAAGGCTCGTGGCGGCGTCACGGTTGTCGTCGGCAATGAGCACGCGGCGCTTCACCGGCGGCGGACCCACATCCTCATCTGTCTGGGCGGGCTCGGCGACGATCAGGCCGCGCCGCGGAATTCGCATGATGAATTCGCTGCCGCGGCCGATGCCCTCGCTGCGGGCCTCGATGGTGCCGCCATGCAGATGCACCAGCGCGCGCGCCAGCGCCAGGCCAATTCCTAATCCGCCCTCCGAGCGATCCTGGGTCGCCTTCACCTGCGAGAACATTTCGAACACGGCGTTCAATGAGTCCTTCGACAGGCCGACCCCGGTGTCGGTAACCGAGATCGTGACGAACTCCGCATCCGTGGATGCGCGTACGCGGATCGTGCCGCATGGATCGGTGTATTTCGCCGCGTTCGTCAGCAAGTTCGACAGGACCTGCGAAAGACGCAGCGGATCGGCCGAGAATTCCACCAGTTCCTCGGTTATCTCGACCAGCAACCGATGCTGCTTTTCGTCGATCAGCGGGCGCGCGGTCTCGATGGCGGTACTCACCACCGAGGCGAGCGAAGTCTTTTGCATGCGCAGCTCGGGGGTGCCGCGCGTGATGCGGGATATGTCGAGCAGGTCATCGAGCAGCGAGGACATGTGCCGCACCTGGCGACTGATGATCTCCTGGCTCCAGCGCTTCTGCTCGTCCGTCGCGTTGGCCGCGTTCGAGATCATCGCCGCATGCCGAATCGGCGCCAGCGGATTGCGCAGCTCGTGAGCGAGTGTCGCCAGGAATTCGTCCTTGCGCTGGTCGATGAGGCGCAGCGCGGCCTCGGCTGCCTTCTGTGCCGTGATGTCGCGCGCGATTTTCGAGGCGCCAATGATGACGCCGCGGGAATCCTTGACGGGCGAGGAAGTCAGCGACACGTGGATGCGCGTGCCGTCCTTGCGCACACGGGTCGTCTCGTAGTGTTCGATGCGTTCGCCGGCGCGCAGGCGCGCGAGGATTGCCGGCTCCTCGCCCTGGAGTTCCGCGGGAATCAGCAGCGTAATGGACTTGCCGATCACTTCTTCCGCGGTATAACCGAACACGTGCTGCGCACCCGGATTCCACGTGGTGATGATGCCGTCGAGTGTCTTCGAGATGATGGCGTCGTCGGACGATTCGACCACCGCTGCGAGCCGGCTGCGCAGTTCGTCCGCGTGTTTGCGCTCGGAGATGTCTTCGATGAAGCCGATGAACTGCTCCGGCGCACCACCGTCCTTTCTCAGCAGGGTGACGGTGGTGCTGCTCCAGACCGCGGTTTGATCCTTGCGCAGGTAGCGCTTTTCGCAGGCGTAGCTTTCGATTTCGCCGGCCAGCAGCTGGCGCACGAGATTCTCGGTGAGGCTCACATCTTCGGGATGGGTGATCTGCAGGAAGGTGCGCTCACGAAGTTCGTCGAGCGAAAATCCCAGGATCGCGGCGAACTTGTCGTTTGCTTCCTGAAAGTGCCCGTCGAGGTCGGCCACTGCAATTCCAATCGCGGCCTGCGTGAACATGGCCCTCAGGCGTTGTTCGCTGGCGCGCAGCGCGCGATCGAGCTTGCGCCGGCGGCTGACGTCGTGGAACACCATCACGGCCCCGGCGATGGCGCCGTTCGTGCCGCGGATCGGCGCGGCGCTGTCTTCGATGCCGGTCTCCTGGCCGTCGCGCGCGACCAGCGCGGTGTGATTGGCGAGTTCCACCATCTGGCCCGTGGCCAGAACCTTATCGATCGGGTTCTCGACGCGTTCGCGGGTGTCCTCGTTGATCATGTGAAACACATCGAGCAGCGGCTGCTCGCGTGCCTCGGCGTTTTTCCAGCCGGTCATGTTTTCCGCCACCGGATTCAAAAACGTGACGCGCGCCTGGACGTCCGTGGTGATGACCGCATCGCCGATGCTGGCGAGCGTGACCTCGAACCATTCGCGCTGTTGCTGCAGTTCTTCCGTCCGACGCGCGAGTGCCTCGACGGAGGCGGCCAGCTCGCGTTCAGCGCGCTGGCGCGCCGCGAGAATCGCCTCGATGTTCTTGAGCGCGGCGGCGCGGATACGGACCTGCTCTTCTTCATCGCCCACGATCATCGGTTGCCGGCCTGCTGGCTCAGGGACTGTTCCGCGAGCGCCGTGCCCTCGACGCGCGCGCGGATCTTGGCAAAGGCGACTTCGCGTGTCGTGGAGGTGTCGTCGCAGAAGGGCGCAAAGCCGCAATCGTCGGTGGTACCGAGCTGCGCAAGCGGAATGTAGCGCGCCGCTTCGAGTACGCGATCGCGCACTTCTTCGGGCGTTTCGATGCGCGGATCGATAGGCGCGACGACGCCGACAAACACCCGTTGATCCGGCTGCAGGTGCTCTCGAATGGTTTCGAGCACCGCGGGGCGGTCTTTTTCACCGGCCAGTGCGACGTAGAAATTCCGCACATTGAGCCGAAAGAGGCTGGGCAACAACTCGGCGTAGGGGACATCCGCGCTATGCGTCGAGTCGCGATCGCCGCCGGGACAGGTATGAACGCCGATGCGCTGGCGCTCGGCGGCCGAAAAACGCGCCAGTGCCAGGTTGTTGAGATCGATGAAACTCGCGAGCAGCTCTCCGGTGGGATCGACTTTCACCGCGAAGCGTCCTTCGGTGAAATCGATCTGCACGGAGTGGGCGCCCTTGTCGAGACAGCGCCGCACCTCGGTGGTGTGTTCCGTCATCAGGTCTTCGATGAAAGCTTCGCGCGAATAACCGGGGATTCCATATTCGGGATACATGAGACTGAGCGCGGAGGGCGAGATGACGGCCTGCTTGATGGGCAGGCGCGTAAGGCTCATCGCTTCTTCGAGAAAGCGATCCGCATAGCGCATGTAACGAAAAGGTCCGGCCGTGAGGCGTGGCATGCGGCGCACGTGACCCGCGGCGAATGGAATGCCGAATCCGTCCGGCACCGTGTTGGGCAGGCCTTGAACGCTGTAGGTCCAGAAATTGTGGTACTTGCGCTGCTCGCCGTCGGTGATGACCGGCGAACCGGTAGCTTCGAAGCGCTGCAGCGTGTCGCGCAACGCTTCGCGATAGAACGGCTCGAGGCTCGGGTCGGTACCATCGCCAATACGGGAGATCTCCGCTATGAGGGCGCGCGGGCGCGGAATACTTCCGATCGGCTCCGTTGGAATCTTGACGCTCATTGGGTCGCCGGATGCTGGAAACGCAGCGCATCGTAAACTTTCCCTTGGGAATCAAGCTGTAGGAGGATTCCCTCATACGGTGCGTCCGGGTGTAAATGATGGGCGGCGACCTGCTGACGGCGGGCGAGCGAACCGCCTAACAAGGAGGTGAACTTGGTAACCCAGGGCTCGAAGATCGGCCTGCGCGTCCTGGATATTTCGTTGAACAAGTTCGACAGCGGCCCGGGCCGGCCGGTTTTGTCATAACTCACTCCTTATATCTTGCGTGGCAGCCCGGAGCCGTGACGCCTTACATCCCCCGGAACCGGTACTGAAACGCGCTGCTCACCGGCAAGACTTCTGCGTGACCGCGCACGCTCAGACGCAGCTTCCCATCCTCATCCTTCTCGACCGCCCGGATCGCGCCGACACGCACGATCGCACTGCGATGCACCTGCCAGAACGACTCCGAGTCCAGCGCCGGGAGCAATTCCTTGAGCGGCGTGCGGATGTGGCCTTCGCTCTCCGCCGTCACCACGCGCGTGTATTTGTCCTGCGCCTGGAAGAAAAGCACTTCGTCGATGGAGAACATCTTCATCGTGTTGCCGACACTCGCGGTGATCCACTTGATCCCGTTCTTCCCCGGCGCGAGCTTCGCCTGCACCATGTCGAGCAGCGCGGCCAGGTCGGAGCGCGAGCCGCTGCCGAGACGCGCGCGCGTACGTTCCACGGCGCGGCGCAGCCGTTCGCGCGCAATCGGCTTCTGTAGATAGTCCACCGCGCCCTCGTCGAAGGCGCGCAGCGCGTACTCCTCATACGCGGTCACGAAGATCACCTGGCAATTCGTTCCCGCGGCGCGCGCCACCTCGAACCCGCTCACGCCTGGCATGCGAATGTCCAGGAACAGCACCTGCGGGCGGTGCAGTTCGAGTGCCGCGAGTGCCGCCAGGCCATCTTCGCATTCGGCAACGACGTCGAGCTCCGGCCACAGTTCGGCCAGCATCGCGCGCAGTTCCTGTCGTTGCGGCAGTTCGTCTTCGGCAATTATTGCCGTGGGGCGCGTCATGTCGCTGGCGACTCCAGCGGAACGATCAGGCGGGTCAGCACGCCGCCAAATGCGCGCTGCGACAACTCGAATGAAGCCTGGGACCCAAAACGCGTCAACAACTGGGCGCGCACATTGGCGAGCCCGGTACCTTCACCCATGCCGAGAGCGAGCCCGGCGCCGTCATCTTCGACACTCACCTCGAGTCGCTGCCGGTCGCCATCAATGAGCGCGCGCGCCGTGAGCGTTACGTGAGTCACCCCAGGTTTTGGCTCGGCGCCGTGCTTGATGGCGTTCTCGACCAGCGAGATGAGCAACAAGGGTGGAAACGGTACTTCATGCAAGTCGCCTGGCAGACGCAGATCGACGCGCAGTCGTTCGCCGAGACGGATCTTCATCAATTCGAGGTAGCTGGCGCAGATGGCGAACTGTTCGCCCAGCGTCGATTGCGACGTGCCGGTTTCGGCGCGCAACTTCGGCAGCGTGGCACGCAGGTACTGAGCGAGCGCATCGATGGTCTGCGCCGCGCGTTGCGGGTCCGATGTCAGCAGGGAGCGCACTGACGCCAGCGTGTTGAACAGGAAGTGGGGTTCGACCTGTGCCTGCAGCAACGTGAGTTTGAGATCCGATTCGCTTTTCTGCGCGCTCATTTTTTCGAGCTCGACGCGCCGCCAGTGTTCCGCCCAGCGCTTCTGCTCCGAGAAGTAGGCGGGGAGGGCGAGCCCGCCGCTCGCAATGAACAGGATCAGGAGATCGCGGCTGATATCCAGGAAGCGCCGCACGAACATGTGGACGTCCGAGGCCGGCGTCATTTTTCCCGATGAATGCGCGCCGTGCGCGGCCATCTGCCGATCGTGGAATCGTGAAGCCGAGTCATCCGAGATCGCGCCCGCGAACACACCGCAGATCACCGCGCCGATGATAAACGCGCGTTGTACGCGTCGCGACCAGGCGCGGTGCCGGAAGAATGCCGCGAGCAGTGGGCCGGCACCTACCAGTACGATATTCGCCCCGGCGCAGGCCAGCGACACCGTAATCGCCTCGCCGACGTCTCTTACAAACAGCCCGTGCGAAGCGCCGAAGGAAATTCCCGCGAGGGCGCCGATCGAGCCGAACAACACCGTTCTGCGCCACGCCCACGGCCAGCTGAACACGGCGTACTTTTGATAAAACTGGATAAACGCCGATTCACCCGCGGCCACATCGGGCGGCAGCGGGCGGGTGAGGGGATGTGAAGGCTCGGTCATGCGCAACTGGCGATGTTACGCCTCAGCGGATGTCGTGGTCCCTGGCGGCCTTCTCGAGCGCTTCTTTTGGAATCAGTGGGCGAATCGTCGGGTAGAACTGGGCGAACGTCCCGTCGAACGCGCCGTGATCGATATGGCAGCGCACGCAACTGTTGTTTGGCGGCAGGGGTTTGCCAACGGTTGCGTCCGCGCCAAACATGTAGAACGCGTGGCGCTCCGGCCCCTCTTTCGGGCTGATCAAGTGGATCTCGTAGTTAGTGAGATCCGACTGGGTGAAGCCATTCTGATTGATCGAGCGGGCCTGCTTATCGGCGTTGAAAAAGGCGAGCAGGAACATGGAGCCGGGTGCATAGCTGCCGCGCTCGACGAAGTGACGATAGGCATTGGGCTCCATCAACACGACCTGGAACTGCCCCGGATTGGCGGCGTTGAAGGATCCCGGGTTGTATCCCATGCCGAGCGAGGCGCCGAGAAACACCCAGCTCGCGAGGTCGGCCGGCTTCGTGAGATCGCCTGTGGGCGTGAGGTGAGCGATCTCGAGGGCTTTTGGTGCAGGCGGCGGCGTCTGCGCCGCAGCCTGCAATGCGAGCGCCGCGATGCCTGCGAATGCGGCGTGCGCGCGGAAAGTGGATGTCATGTTGCCTCCCATACGTTGGTATGGCAGGCACGCTAGAGCGCTTCCGTTCAGCAGTTTTGCCCTTGCGATGAAGGGCGGGTTTCAGAGAGGGGACATGCCCATTCTTCGGACCAATCCAGCCTAGCGCTGCGCGTCGAACACCTCGCGCGCCACGTTCAGCGCGTTGATGGCCGCCGGAAAACCCGCGAACACCGACATCTGCAGGATCACCTCGACGATCTCCTGCGGTTTGCAGCCCACGTTCAGCGCGCCGGCGATGTGCACCTTGAGCTGCGGCGCGGCATTGCCCAGCGCCGTCAAGGCCGCGATGGTCGCGAACTGACGCGAGCGGCGGTCGAGTCCGGGACGGGTCATCACGTCGCCGTACGAGAAATCCACGATCCAGTCCGCGAAGTCCGGCGCGATGTCGCGCAGCGACTCGACCGCCTCGGCGCCCGATGAACCGGTGATGTCGCTGAGCGCGCGCAGTCCGCGTGCATGCCGGTCTTCGCTGAAACTAACTACCTCGGCGCGCGCGGCCGCGGCGGCTGCCTGCGCAGCGCGTGGCGATGCCGGCCAGCCCTGCGGCAGTTCGGGAATGCGTTCTGGTTGTGGGGTCTTCATGGCGCGAGAGCGTAAGGCCCGAACGGCGCCGGCGCTGTCAGACTATCGGACCTTTCGCTCAGAACCAGGCGCGAATGCCAGCTATCAATCTGAACTCCTTGTCAGTCTCACCCGCGGCGCGCCTCAAATCCGCGCTGTCGCCGAAATGCGCCGCCCAGATCACGCCAAAATAGGGCGCGAACTCGTGTCGGAATTCGTAACGGAGGCGTAATCCCAGCGTAAGGTCGGACATGCCCGCTCCGATCTGCCGCGCGGCGTCGTCGCGGCCGTAGGCGTTGAGTTCGGCCTCGGGCTGCAGGATCAGCCGCTGGGTCAGCAGCAGGTCGTACTGGGTAGTTAGCCGCAGGGCGGTGCGGCCGCTTTCTCCCAGGTAAATGGCAGCCTCGACTTCGATGAACCCCGGTGCGAGGCCGGCGACGCCCAAAGCGGCCCAGTCGCGCGCCGGACCCACGCCCGCATCGTGTCGCGCGCCGGCGCGCAGGCTCCACCACGGACTCACGATGCGCTCGAGCGTGAGCTCGGTGCGTGACTCGTGCGTCTCGCCCGCGGAGCGTTTGCCTTCCGCTTCGATACGCAGCTTGTTGAAGTCGCCGCCGTACCAGGCGGCTGCGTCCCAAGCGAACGCGGATCCGCCCTCCGCATCCTGCCACTCGAGTTCGTCCAGCATGACCTTGCCGAAACGCCTGCGGTCGTCCATGCCCATCATCTCGGTCATTTCGTCGTAGGGCATCGCGTGCACGCGCCTCCGCGGCGCATCGGGCGGCACGTGCTCCAGCTCGCTCTGGCCTTGCGCGCACGCGGGTCGCGCGAACGCGCAGGTCGCGAGCGCAAGAGCGGCGATGACACGTGGCGGGTGCCTCATGCCACCACCACTTCGCGGAACATGCCCGCTTCCATGTGATAGAGCAGGTGGCAGTGATACGCCCAGCGACCGAGTGCGTCCGCCGTGACCAGATAGGCCAGGCGCTGACCCGGCTGCACCATCACGGTGTGCTTGCGCGCGAGAAAATCGCCGCGCGCGTCCAGCAACTCGCTCCACATGCCATGCAGATGGATGGGATGCGTCATCATGGTGTCGTTCACCAGCACCAGGCGCACGCGCTCACCATGCTTCAGCGGCAGCGGCTCGGCATCCGAAAACTTCTGCCCGTTGAACGACCAGATGTAACGCTCCATGTGGCCGGTCAGATGCAGTTCGATCTCACGCTCGGCGTCGCGGCGATCGATGGGTCCGCCGAGCGTTGCGAGGTCGGAGTAGGTGAGCACGCGCCGGCCGTTGGCGCGCAGGCCGATTCCAGGGTCATCGAGCCTTGACATCGCCATGCTCGCGCGCATGTCCACGCTGGGCCCGGACTCGGCCGCTGCATGATTGAGCGGCGCGTGATCCATCTTGCCGTGGCTCATATCGTCCTGATCCATCGAACCATGGCCCATGTCAGCCATCGTAAGCACGGCACGCGTTTCGAGCGGGGGTACCTCGGCCGACATGCCGGCGCGCGGCGCCAGCGTGCCGCGCGCGTAGCCCGAACGATCCATCGATTGCGCGAAGATCGTGTAAGCCGCGTCACCTGGTGTTACCAACACATCGTAGACTTCGGCCGTGCCAATGCGCAGTTCGTCCACCGTCACGGGCTCGACGTCCTGCCCATCGGTGGCAACGACGGTGAGCTTCAACCCCGGAATCCGCACGTCGAAGAAGCTCATCGACGAGCCGTTGATGAGCCGCAGTCGCACGCGCTCGCCCGACGCGAACGTACCGGTCCAGTTCCCTGCCGGCGTCGCGCCGTTCAGTAGATAGGTATACGCATGGCCACCGACGTCGGCGAGGTCGGTCGGATCCATGCGCATGGACGCCCACAGGCGCCGCTCGGCCGCGGTGGCGGCGAATCCACGCGTGCGCGCGTCGGCCAGGAAATCCGCGACGGTGCGCTTGCGGTAGTTGTAGTAGTCGCTCCGCCGCTTGAGCGTGGCGTAGATGTGTTCGGGGTCGTGATCGGTCCAGTCCGACAGCAGCAGGGTGTGCTCACGGTCGGCCGTGTGCCGCTCGCCGCCGCGGCGTTCCACGACGATGGGGCCGTACAATCCGACCTGTTCCTGAAAACGCGAGTGCGAGTGGTACCAGTACGTGCCCGACTGGTTCACCTTGAAGCGGTACGTGAACGTGGTGCCGGGCGCGATGCCGTCGAATGAAAGCCCCGGCACGCCGTCCATGTCCGCAGGCACGATGAAGCCATGCCAGTGGATCGAGGTGCGCTCGCGCAGTTTGTTAGTGACGCGGATCGTGACGATGTCGCCCTGGCGCATGCGCAGCAGCGGGGCCGGCAATCGACCATTGACGACCACCGCGCGCCGTGGCGCGCCGGTGAAGTTGACCGGCAACTCGTCGATGGTCAGATCGAATTCGGGCCCGGTGAGTTCGGTGACCGCATTGGCGCCGGCGCGCGCCTGACGCCCGCCCGCCAGCAGCAAACCGCTGCTGCCGAGGCCTTGGACGAATCTTCGTCGAGTGAACATCCACCGAAGACTAATGGGGTGCTCGCGCGCGGGCAACGCGGCGCCGCGCGGACCGCGCGATTTCTGGCAGACTCGCGAGCGAATCGAGAGGGAGCCAATGAGCCGTAAAAATCTGCTGCGCTCGCGCGAAGGGCACACGCGCGTCACCTATGTCGAGCTGTTCTTCGACCTGGTGTTCGTGTTCGCGATCACGCAGTTGTCGCACACGCTGCTCGAACACCTGACGCTCGTCGGGGCATTTCAGACGTTGTTTCTGTTGCTGGCCGTATGGTGGGTGTGGATGTACACCTGCTGGTTCACCAACTGGATCGATCCTGAGAAGCCGTCGGTGCGCATGATGATGTTTGCGCTGATGCTGGCGGGGTTGCTGCTGTCGGCATCCACACCGAACGCCTTTGGCCACGAGGGATTGTTGTTCGCGGCCGCGTATTCATTCATGCAGGTGGTGCGAACCGCATTCCTGCTGCACGCCTTGCACCGGCGCGATCCAGCGAATTTCACGAACATGCGCCGCGCCATCGTCTGGCTCATCGTCTCGGCCGTGTTCTGGATCGCCGGCGGCTGCGCTGCCGGTGAGCGGCGCGTGCTGCTGTGGCTGGTCGCACTCGCGATCGAGTACCTGGGTCCCGTGGCGTATTTCTACGTGCCGGGCCTCGGGCGATCGAGCACCTCGGATTGGAAGGTCGACGGCGCTCACATGGCAGAGCGTTGCGCGTTGTTCGTCATCATCGCGCTGGGCGAATCGATTCTCGTGACCGGGGCCACCGCCGCGTCGTTGCCCGCGACGGCCTCCGCGACCTGCGCATTCCTCGTGGCGTTCGTGGGCAGCGTTGCGATGTGGTGGATCTACTTCAACATCGGCGCGGAGCGCGGCAGCCGGGAGTTCGCGGGCGCTGCCGATCCCGGTCGCGTGGCACGCAACGTGTACACGTATTTTCACATTCCGATCATCGCCGGCATCGTGGTGTGCGCGGTCGCTGATGAGATCACGATTGCGCATCCCATCGGTCATCTGACACCCGGGGCCACGGCCGCTTTGTTAGGGGGGCCCGCGCTGTACCTGGCGGGGAATATCTATTTCAAACGGGCCAGCGCGAAGTACTACCCGCTGTCGCATCTAGTTGGCCTCGGGCTATTGGCGATCGTCGCGATGATCTCGCCGTCATTCGAGCATGTGACCCCGCTGGCGCTTGGTTTAGCGACGACGCTCATTCTGGTGATTGTCGCCGTCTGGGAGACACTTTCGTTCAGGAAGATCTAGAGGGGACATTCCTGGTTTCCATCTTGTTTGTCGTTTTATTTCCAACAAACCAGGAATGTCCCCTCTGACCATTGAAAGTTTTGCCACAAACGGCCGACAGGGCTGGCGCAGGGCATAAGCCTTGGTTTGCGCAAATACGCCCGTATGATCGCGTCCCGCGAACGACCCCAAGGATTCCGTGTCACCAACGCCGCCAGAGCCGGCTTTTCAGGACGACATCGCTGCCGTTCAGAAAATACTGTCGATGCCCTTGATCCTCGACGTCGTGTGCCGCACGACCGGCATGGGATTCGCCGCGGTTGCGCGCGTCACGGAATCCCGATGGATTGCGTGCAGCGTGCGGGACGACATCGGGTTCGGTGTGAAACCCGGCGATGAGCTCGAGGTGAAGACCACGATCTGCGACGAGATTCGCGCGAGCGGCAAGGCCGTGGTCATCGATGACGCTTCGAAAGATCCGCAGTTCTGCAATCACCACACGCCTGCGAAGTACGGCATCCAGAGTTACATCTCCATGCCGATCGTGCTTCCGGATGGGGAATTCTTTGGCACGCTGTGCGCGATCGATCCGCGGCCGGCGCGCATCAACACGCCGGAAATCATCGGCACGTTCAAGCTGTTCGCCGAGCTCATTGCGTTCCATCTCGACGCCGACCGTCGCATCAAGTTGAGTGAGGACGCGCTGCTCGATGAACGCGAGACCGCGCATCTGCGCGAGCAGTTCATCGCGGTGTTGGGACACGACCTGCGCAATCCCCTCAACAGCATCGCGGGCGCCGCCGCGGTGCTCGAGCGATCGAAGCTCGACGAACCCGCGAAAAAGATGGTCGCGATGATGCAGCGAAGCGTGCGGCGCATGGCGCACCTCATCGACGACGTACTCGATTTCGCGCGCGGACGCCTGGGGGGCGGGCTCGCGCTGTCGACTTCGACAGAAGCGCTGACGCCGGTCCTCGATCAGGTGGTCGCGGAGTTGCGCGCCGCATTTCCCGAGCGCGTCATCGAAACCGAATTCACGGATGCGGAGTGCGTCAAGTGCGATCGCGCGCGTATCGCGCAATTGCTTTCCAACCTGGTTGCCAACGCACTGACCTACAGCACAGCGGGCACGCCGGTGCGTGTGAAGACCAGCGTCGCAGAGGGCCACTTAGAACTATCGGTGTGGAACCAGGGTGAGCCGATTCCGCCGGAATCGATGTCGCGCCTGTTCCAGCCGTATGCGCGTGGTGAAGTAAAGGCCGGCCAGCAGGGCCTGGGGTTGGGCCTCTACATCGCCTCGGAGATCGCCCGCGCACATGGCGGCTCGATCGATGTGACTTCGAATACAGAAGAGACGGTCTTCACCGTGAGATTCCCGGCTAACTAGAGGGGACATCATTCCCAGGCCTGACGGCCACGACGGAAACGTCGGCGAAGCGCCGCCGTCCGATAGTGAAAACCAGGAATGTCCCCTCTATTTCTTGCGGATCAGGTTCGCTACTGCGCTGATCAGCGCTTCCGCGCGCACCGGCTTCGCCAGGTGCGCCTGGAATCCGGCCTCGAGCGCATCGCCGCGATCCTGCAGGCGCGAGAACGCCGTCAGCGCGATGGCGGGCAGCCGTTCGGCATCGAAACCCGCGGCGCGCAGATTGCGCAGCATCTGGTAACCGTCGAGGCGCGCCATGCCGATGTCGCTGATCAGCACGTCCGGCACGCTGTTCCTGATGTGCAGCATCGCCGCATCCGCGTCCGGCACGTCGCTGACGTGCGCACCCACGTCGGAGAGAACGCGCGCAATCAGCGCGCGCGCATCCGCATCGTCTTCCACGACCAGCACCTTCACGCGCTTGAGCTGCGAAGTTCGATCCGCGGCGGTCTCGCTCGGGCGTTTGTCGGTGAGCGGCAGGCGCACGCGGAACGTGGCGCCCTTGCCGATTCCCTCGCTCTGCACGTCGATCGTCCCCTGCTGGATATCGACCAAGTGCTTGACGATGGTCAGGCCAATCCCCAGGCCCGCGAAGCTCTTGCCGGTGCCCGATTCCTGCTGGCTGAAGCGCTCGAAGATCAGCGGCAGGAACTCCGGGTTGATGCCGCGCCCCGTATCACTTACGGCGATTTCATACTGATCGCCCGCGACGCGCGCCCGCACATCGATGGCGCCGCCCGCCGGCGTGAACTTGATCGCATTGCTGAGCAGGTTCCAGACTACCTGCTGCAGGCGCGAATCGTCCGCAAAAACGTAGGCCTCGCGATCGGCGATGTCGACCTGAATCCGTACACCCTTGTGCTGGGCCTGTGTGCCGACGACTTCCACCGCGGATTCCACCGACAACGCGGGTTGAACGGCGTCGAGGTCGATGCGCATCTTGCCGAAACGGATGCCGGCGAAATCGAGCAGGTCTTCGATGAGGTGGCTCTGCACGCGCGAATTGCGTTCGATCGCGTCGAGACCCTGCGCGAGCATCGCGGGCGTCACGTTCTTGCGCTTGAGCACGCTCGCCCAGCCGAGCATCGCGTTCAATGGATTGCGCAGCTCGTGCGACAGCGTCGCGAGGAATTCGTCCTTGAGGCGATTGCTGCGCTCGGCCTCGGTGCGCGCCGCGCGCTCGCTGGCCAGCAACCGCTCGCGCTCGGTGACGTTGGTCGCGATGGCGATGCGCGCGCCGTGACTGTTATCGGCGGCGATACGCCATTCGACCTCGGCGACACTGCCGTCGGGACGCGCCACCGGCATGGTCCCTTCCCAGCGTCCGCCATTCACCAGTGCCTTCTGCAGCTGAAAGCACAGCTCTTCATGGCCCGGCGCGATCAGGTTCATACAGCTCTTGCCGATGATCTCGCCGCGCTCACGGCCCGCGAGCCGGCAGAACTCCGGATTCACGTCCTGGAAGATGAGATCCGAATCGAACAGGGCGATGCCGCTCGAGGCGAGCTCGAACACGGCGCGAAAGCGCGCATCGGTGCTGCGCCGGGTCACGTCCGCCTGGCGCGCGAACAGCAGCGCGCGCACGGTGGCGATCAACACCGGCGGGTCCACCGGGTGCGTCAGGTAGCTGTCGCCGCCCGCCGAGAGGCCGTGCGTATAGTCTTCGCTGCCGATGAAAGTGGCCGTCAGGTGTACGATGGGTAGATAGGCCGTATTGCTGCGAGCGCGCAGGCGGCGGCACACTTCCAGGCCGTCGATGTCCGGCAGGTTGATGTCGAGCACGATGAGATCGGTGTCCTGGTCCGCAGCCGCGAGCGCAGCGGTGCCGGTCGAAGCCTCGATCACCTCGAACCCGGCCGAACGCAGAATGCGGGACGTCGAATACAGCGACGCCGGATTGTCATCGACCACGACGATCTTGCGCGGCAAGAGAGAGGTGTGGACTGCGGTGATCATGCGGATACCGCGGCAGTTTCGCCTGGGGCGAGCCGCATCGGCAGGGTCACCGAGAAACGCGAACCCCTGCCAAGCTCGCTTTCGACCGCCACCTTGCCGCCGAGCAGTTCCGCGAACTTGCGCGCGAGCGAAAGACCCAGCCCGGAACCGCGCAGTCGTTTCTGCAACCGCACGTCCAGCTGCACGAAGTCCGAAAACAGTTGCGCCAGGTGTTCCGGCGCGATGCCGATGCCGGTGTCGATCACGGCGAATTCGACCAGGTCGCCCGGCAGCACGGTGGCGGTGACGCGCACTTCGCCCACGGGTGTGAATTTGAGCGCGTTGGATATGAAGTTGCGCAGGATCTGCGAGACCTTCTTGTCGTCGGTGTACAGCTTGATCTCACCCTCGGGCTCGTCGAACACCAGCGAGATCGAGCTCGTCGCGACGATCGGCTTGAACATGCCGCGCAGCGCGGCAAACAGATCGACCATCTCGAACCATTCGGGCGATATGGTGATGCGGCCGGCCTCGACCTTGGCCAGGTCGAGCAGGTCGTTGACCATCTCCGTGAGCTCGCGCACCGAGCCGCGAATGAATTCCAGCTGCTTCTGCTGCTCGACCGTCAACGGCCCGTCGAGACGTGACAACAGGATGCCGGTGATGCTGGTCATCGACGTGAGCGGCGTGCGGAACTCATGGCTCATGTAGTTCAGAAACCGGCTCTTGAGCTCGGTGGCTTCGCGCAGCTCAGCCGCCTTGTCGTCGAGCTCGGCATACAGCGCCACGACGCCCTTGTTGGTTTCGTCCAGCTCCTCGCGCAGCGACACGATGGTGGCCTCGCGCGCCGCGAGCTCCGCCGTCACTTCTTGAGTATTCACGCCAGCACCACCACGGTGGCATCGTCACGGCTGCGGCCGTGCTCGCGGTACAACAGTGCCGCGATGATGGCGGGGTGGTGCGTCAGGATTTCCGGCCGATCCTTGAAGGTCCAGCGCGCCGACAGGCCGTCCGAGTGCATGACCAGCAAACTACCGGGCGCGCGCTGGTACTCGAGTTGCTGGATGCGGCGCAGCGGCATGCCGAGCGTGCCGTTGTGCGAAGTCAGTCCCTGCGAGCGTTCAGCGCAGACGAGATTGCCCGCGATATTGCCGATGCCCGCGTACGACATCGTGCCGTCACGCGCGATCCGCGCGCAGGCCCCGGCGCCGCCGCGCGTCTTGGACATCGCTGTCGTTGCGCGCAGCAGAGTGTCCTGTGGCTGCGCGAACGGATCGACCATGAATGCGTCGATCCCTTCTTGTGCCGCCTCCGCAGCAAAACTGCCATGGCCAAGTCCGTCGACCACGATGACCCCAGTGGCATCGGGCCCTTCGATGATGCACCACGCATCGCCGCACTCGACTTCGCCCGCCAGCGGGACACTCACGGCGCCGTAGCGAGCGGCGGGCGTGACGCCGAACCGTGCCATCACGATCGTGCCTGCGCCCGGCGCGGAGTGGATGTCGAATTCGTTCGCCAGACGCCGCACTGCACCGAGCCCGGTACCCGTGGTGCCGCCGGTCGAGTAGCCGTCGGACATGCAGCGCTCGACACTGGCCATGCCCGGACCGCGATCGATGGCTAACAACTCGAGCGTGGGCGAATCTTCGTCGCCGAGCAGCTGGAGCAGCAGCTCACCGCCGCCCGCATGACGCATGAGGTTGTTGGCGAGCTCGGTAGCGGCGATGGTGACGCGTCCGCTCAACTCCGCATCGAAGTCCAAGTTCGCGAGGGTCTGTGCGGCCCGGCGCGCCTCGCCGACCTTGCTGTCGTCGTCGATGACGTGCCGCTGCTGAGCACTGTATCCGCGATATTTCACCAAAGTGTCCAATGCGTATGTCCCGCCAACTATTTCCAGCGCACGATGGTTACGCGAGTACCACCGCCGACCTTGCTGTCGATCTCGAATTCATTGACCAGGCGTTTTGAACCCGTCAGGCCCATGCCGAGACCGTGTCCCGAAGTCCACCCGTCCGTCATCGCCAGGTCCATGTTTGGAATTCCCGGACCTTCGTCGGCGAACAGGAGTTTTAGCCCTCGGCGCATTTCACGCTCCACGAATTCCCAGTGCAGGGTGCCGCCGCGGCCATAGGTGTAGGCATTGCGCGCCAATTCGCTCGTGGCCGTGACCATCTTGGTCTGGTCGACCAGTGAGAAGCCGAGCTCCAGCGTGAGTCTTCGGACCAGCTGCCGCGCGAGCACGACGTCATGTTCCGAGCGCAGCGGCGCTTCACCCGACAACTGTGTCATGGGCTTCCAGTGCTCCGTCGATCATCCGACGCAGTAGCGCCATGCCCCGCTCCATGTCGAGCGCGGTTGCAACGCCTGGCAACGACAGCCCGAGCTCCACCAGCGTGATGGCCACCGCTGGCTGCATGCCGACCAGCACCGTCTCCGCGCCGAGAATCTTCGCGATGCCGGAAATGTCCGAGACCATGCGACCGATGAACGAATCGACCATCTCGAGCGCGGAGATGTCGATCAGCACGCCGCGCGTGGTTCTCTTGAGGATCGTGTTGGAAAGGTCATCCTGCAGCTTCAGCGCCAGCTGATCCTGCATGTCGACCTGGATGGTGACGAGCAAGAACTCGCCCATCCGCAGAATGGGTATGCGTTCCATGGGCGCAGATCAGGCTTGGAGCGTGCTGCCGGTGCGCTTCAGCGCCAGCTTCAACGCGTCCGCGAGGTTTGCTTTCGTCGTGACGCCCTGCAGATCGACACCGAGGTGCACGATCGTCTGCGCGATCTGCGGTCGCACGCCGCTGATGATGCAATCGGCGCCCATGAGGCGCAGTGCCGTCACCGTCTTGAGCAAGTGCTGCGCGACCAGGGTGTCCACGGTGGGCACGCCCGTGATGTCGAGGATCACGATCTGCGAACCCGTCTCCACCACGCGCTGCAGCAGCGATTCCATCACCACCTGCGTGCGCGCGGAATCGAGCGTGCCGATCATCGGCAGCGCCAGGATACCGTCCCAGAGTTTCACGACCGGTGTCGACAGCTCGAGCATTTCGCGCTGCTGCCGGTTGATGATTTCTTCGCGCGCCTTCTGGTAAGTCTTGATCGTGTGCAACCCGAGCGAGTCGAGCAATTGCGTGACCAGCCAGATTTCATCGGCCAGCACATCGGCGTTCTTGCCGGCTTCGACGCGAATCGCCTGGAACAGCGGCTTCTTGACCGAGAAGATGAAGGTCGCCGTTTCGTCCGAGGTGAAGCCCTGCTGAACGCGCGAGCGGGAGAGCCCCTCGAGGAATTCGCGTATGGGTTTGAATTCGGTGCCGGAGATGTCGCCGTTCCTGGCGTGTCCAATCGCGGCCGACAGCAGGTTCAGGAATTCCGTCGTCTGCTGCTCGACTTCCCTGGCGGAGATCCGGCCCTTGCCCGTTGGCATGGCGGTGGCCAGCTCCTTGGCCCAGGCAGACTGCAATTCGTTGGTGTTCTTCTTCAAAACATTGGACATGAATACGTGAGCCATCGCCGATCCCCGAAGTTGAAACGAGCTGCGATGTTAAACATCCGCTGCAAAATACACGTGTAGGAGCCGTCTGACTACGGTGACGGATGAAGCCCACACTAACAAACAGAAATCTAACTACCCGGACGAGCCCGCGGCCATCGGAATGGTCGAGGAGCGGATGGCGGAAATGGGGTGCCTGGACTGCGACCGCGGGCGGGCGATGGGCGAGGAGTGCTGTCGGGGAGCCAATCCCGGCTGGCCGGTAGGAATGCAAGTCATTGAGGCGAAAAGGGTTATCTTTGTTCGTGGGTCAGAAACCCATTCTGCTATGATCGCGCCCCTTAAATTTGAGCCACGCGCCCGTAGCTCAGCTGGATAGAGTACCTGGCTACGAACCAGGTGGTCGG
>DATHJZ010000311.1:0-11887 GCA_035286365.1 Steroidobacteraceae bacterium
TGCGCTCGCGATCGAAGCGCAAGCGCGCACGCAGGCCAACCTGATCATCGACGAAGCGCGCAAGGCCGCGAGCCTCGAGGGCGAGAAGGCCCTTGCAAGCGCCAAGTCGCAGATCAATCTCGAGAGCAATCGCGCGCGTGACAGCTTGCGCGGCCAGGTCGTCAGCCTGGCAGTTGCGGGCGCCAAGCGCGTGCTCGAAAGAGAGATCGATCCGAAGACGCACGGCGAGCTGCTCGATCAGCTGGCTGCGAAGTTGTAAGGCCCCATGGCAGAACGCACCACCACCGCGCGGCCGTACGCGAAAGCGATCTTCGCGCTCGCGCGCAAGGGCAATACGCTCGCGGCCACCTCGGCGAGCCTCTTGCGTGCCGCCGAAGTCGTCGCCGATCCGCGCGTGCATGCCTTGTTGGGCAGCCCGCACGTGACGGCGGCCCAGCTCGCGGAGTTCGTTACCGGTGTTACAGGTAGCGGCCTCGACGAGTACGGCCGCAACTTCATCTCGCTGTTGGCTCAGAACCGCCGGCTCGGATTCCTCCCCGAGATCGCGGCGCTGTTCGAGCAGATGAAGGCCGACGTGGAAAACGCGGTGGACGTCGAAGTGATCTCGGCGACTGCGCTCAACGCCGACCAGGAAAGCCGTTACGCGGCGGCGTTGCAGAAGAAATTGGGGCGCAGCGTGCGCCTGCACACCAGGGTCGACGGGAGCCTGTTGGGCGGCGCCGTCCTCAAGGCCGGCGATCTCGTGATCGACGGCTCGATCAAGGGCCGGCTCGAACGCCTGGCTACTGAACTGACCGCATAAAGTTAGGTACACGAACATGTCCGTCAAAGCATCCGAAATCTCCGACCTCATCAAGTCACGCATCGAGAACTTCAAGTCCGCGAACGAAGCGCGCAACGTCGGCACCGTGGTCACGGTGACGGACGGCATCTGCCGCATCCACGGCCTGGCGGACGTTCGCTACGGCGAAATGATCGAATTCCCAGGCAACGTCTTCGGCCTCGCGCTGAACCTCGAGCAGGATTCGGTCGGTTCGGTGGTGCTCGGCGACTACAAGGGCATCCGCGAAGGCGACACCGTGAAGACCACGGGCCGCATCCTCGAAGTGCCGGTGGGTCGCGAGTTGTTAGGCCGCGTGGTCGATGCGCTCGGCACCCCGATCGACGGCAAGGGTCCGCTCAAGGCCACCAGGACCGCCCCCATCGAGCGCGTGGCACCGGGCGTCATCTATCGCAAGAGCGTCGGCCAGCCGGTGCAGACCGGTTACAAGGCCGTCGACTCCATGGTCCCGATCGGCCGCGGCCAGCGCGAGCTGATCATCGGCGACCGCCAGACCGGCAAGACCGCGATGGCCATCGACACGATCATCAACCAGAAGTCTTCCGGCATTAAGTGCGTGTACGTCGCCATCGGCCAGAAGCAGTCGACCATCGCGAACGTGGTGCGCAAGCTCGAACAGCACGGCGCGATGGGTCACACGATCATTGTCGCTGCTTCCGCCTCGACGCCCGCCGCCATGCAGTACATCAGCGCGTACTCGGGCTGCACGATGGGCGAGTTCTTCATGGACAACGGTGAAGACGCGCTGATCATCTACGACGATCTGTCGAAGCAGGCCGTGGCCTATCGCCAGATCTCGCTGCTGCTGCGCCGCCCCCCGGGCCGCGAAGCGTATCCCGGCGACGTGTTCTATCTGCACAGCCGTCTGCTCGAGCGTTCCGCGCGCGTGAACGAAGAGTACGTGGAGCAGGTGACCAAGGGCGCCGTGAAAGGCAAGACCGGTTCGCTCACGGGTCTGCCCATCATCGAAACGCAGGCCGGCGACGTGACCGCGTTCGTTCCGACGAACGTCATCTCGATCACCGACGGCCAGATCTTCCTCGAGACCGACCTGTTCAACTCGGGTGTTCGCCCGGCCATGAACGCCGGCATCTCGGTGTCGCGCGTCGGTGGCGCGGCGCAGACGGACATCATCAAGCGCCTGGGCGGCGGCATCCGTCTCGCTCTTGCGCAGTACCGCGAATTGGCGGCGTTCTCGCAGTTCGCCTCCGACCTCGACGAGGCGACCCGTCGACAGCTCGAGCGCGGCGCGCGCGTGACCGAGCTCATGAAGCAGAAGCAGTACGCCCCGCTGTCGGTGGCCGAGATGGCGCTGTCGATCTACGCCGTGAACAACGGCTTCTTCGACAAGGTCGATCGCAAGAAGGTCGTCGACGCGGAATCCGCGCTGCAGTCCTTTGCCCGGTCGGCTCACAAGGCGACGCTCGATGCCGTCAACGCGGAGCCGGTGCTCAAGAAGCACGAGGCGGCGCTGAAAGCATTGTGCGAAGACTTCCAGAAAAACGGCGTGTTCTAAAACTAGCTAGCTATGCCTGGAACAAAAGAAATCCGCGCCAAGATCCTGAGCGTCAAATCGACGCAAAAGATCACCAAGGCCATGCAGATGGTCGCGACCAGCAAGATGCGTCGCGCCCAGGACCGCATGCGCCTGGCGCGCCCGTACGCCGACAAGATCCGCGCGGTGATCGGCAACCTCACGCAGGCGAACCCGGACTACCGCTCGCCGTTCCTGGTCGAGCGCGCCGAGGTGAAGAACGTCGGCGTCATCGTGATCTCCTCGGATCGCGGCCTCGCCGGCTCGTTGAACATCAACATCTTCAAGTCCGCACTGATCGCGATGCGCGACTGGCAAGCCAAGGGCGCCGCGATCTCGATGTGCCTCATCGGCGGCAAGGCCACGGCTTTCTTCCGCCGCCTGCCGAACCCGATCCTCGCGAACACGCAGGGCCTCGGCGACCAGCCGCGCGTCAAGGACCTGATCGGCACGGTCAAGGTCATGCTGGACGCGTACCGGGACGGCAAGATCGACCGCCTGCTGCTCGTGCATTCGACCTTCGTGAACACGATGACGCAGAAGCCCGAGGTGCATCAGCTCCTGCCCGTCGAGCCCATCGAAGGCGCACAGCTGCAGGACCACTGGGACTATATCTACGAGCCGGACGCGTCGGCGATCCTCGACGGCCTGCTCATGCGCTACATCGAATCGCAGGTCTATCGCGGCGCCGTCGAGAACGTCGCCAGCGAAATGGCCGCGCGCATGATCGCGATGGGCGCCGCTTCGGACAACGCCGGCAAGCTCATCGGCGAGCTCCAGCTCATCTACAACAAGGCCCGCCAGGCCGCGATCACGAAGGAACTGTCGGAGATCGTGGGCGGCGCGGCCGCCGTTTGAAAGTATTAGTTAGAGGTTAAGCATCATGGCCCTAGGCAAGATTACCCAGATCATCGGCGCCGTCATCGACGTGGAATTCCCGCGCGACTCGATCCCGCGAGTCTATGACGCACTCAAGCTCAAGGACGTCGAGCTCACGCTCGAAGTGCAGCAGCAGTTGGGTGACGGTGTCGTGCGCACGATCGCGATGGGCGCCTCGGAAGGCCTGAAGCGCGGCCTCGCCGTGGAATCCACCGGCAAGCCGATCAACGTCCCGGTAGGCGAGGCCACTCTCGGCCGTATTATGGATGTGCTCGGGACTCCGCAGGACAACCGTGGTCCGGTCAATGCGAAGTCGACTCTGCCCATCCACCGTCCCGCCCCGTCGTACGACGAACAGGCCGGCGGCCAGGATCTGCTGGTCACGGGCATCAAGGTCATCGACCTGCTGGTGCCGTTCGCGAAGGGCGGCAAGGTGGGCCTCTTCGGCGGCGCCGGCGTCGGCAAGACCGTGAACATGCTCGAACTCATCAACAACATCGCCAAGCAGTACTCGGGTCTGTCCGTGTTCGCGGGCGTCGGTGAGCGTACCCGCGAAGGCAACGATTTTTATCACGAGATGGCCGAGTCGGGCGTCATCGACCTGAAGGACCTGCACAACTCGAAGGTCGCGATGGTGTACGGCCAGATGAACGAGCCGCCGGGTAACCGCCTGCGCGTGGCGCTCACGGGTCTCACCATGGCCGAATTCTTCCGCGACGAAATCCAGCCGAACGGCAAGGGCCGCGACGTGCTGTTCTTCGTCGACAACATCTACCGCTACACGCTCGCCGGCACCGAGGTGTCCGCATTGTTAGGCCGCATGCCGTCGGCGGTGGGCTACCAGCCAACGCTCGCCGAAGAAATGGGCGTGCTGCAGGAGCGCATCACTTCGACGAAGACCGGTTCCATCACGTCGATCCAGGCCGTGTATGTTCCGGCCGACGACTTGACCGACCCGTCGCCCGCGACGACCTTCGCTCACCTCGATGCGACAGTCGTGTTGTCGCGCCAGGTCGCGGCGCTCGGCATTTATCCTGCGGTCGATCCGCTCGATTCCACCAGCCGCCAGCTCGATCCGCTGGTCGTCGGTGAGGAGCACTACAACACCGCGCGCGGCGTGCAGGCCGTGCTGCAGCGTTACAAGGAACTGCAGGACATCATCGCCATCCTCGGCATGGACGAGTTGAGCGAAGAAGACAAGCAGACCGTGTTCCGCGCGCGCAAGGTGCGCAGCTTCCTGTCGCAGCCGTTCAACGTCGCGAAGGTGTTCACGGGCCAGGACGGCAAGATCGTCCCGCTCGCCGACACCATCCGCGGCTTCAAGGGCATCCTGGCCGGCGACTACGATCACCTGCCGGAGCAGGCGTTCTACATGGTTGGCGCGATCGAAGAAGCGGTCGAGAAAGCCAAGACGCTGAACTAGGGTAGCTAGCCATGGCAAACGCAGCGAACACAATTCACGTCGACATCGTCAGCGCCGAAGGCGAGATCTTCAGCGGCGCCGCGTCGATGGTGTTCGCGCCGGGTTCGCAGGGCGAGCTCGGCATCGCGCCGCGCCATGCGCCGCTGTTGACGCTGCTCAAGGCCGGCGAAGTGCGCGTGCAGACGCCGGATGGCGCCGAGCAGCATTTCTTCGTCGGTGGCGGGGCGCTCGAGATCCAGCCTAACAAGGTGACCGTGCTCGCGGATACTGCGCTGCGCGCCAAAGATCTCGACGAAGCCGCGGCGCTGGCCGCCAAGCAGCGCGCCGAAGATGCGTTGCGCGGTGCAACCGACAAGCTCGAACAGGCCCAGGCCCTGCAGGAGCTCGTGCGCATGAACGAGCAGATCAAGCTCATCCAGAAGCTGCGCAAGGGCAAGTAGGCCGCGCAGCGATTTCCGTTGCGGCCCGAGGGATTCGCCCTCGAATTTCCCACCGGTGCATCAAAGATGCGTCCGCGCAATGCGCGGTGCACACTTGCGCCACAGGTTCGCATGACAAACACAGACTTCGAACAGATCGGGAAACGCGGGTTCTATCGCCCCTCGGCCAGAGTTTCGTTCGAACAGGCCGTCGAGATGGTGGCCGGCACCATGCGTGAGGCCCGCGCGCTGGGACTCAACGATCTGCTGGTCAATACCAAGGGACTCATTGGCTTCGGGCAGCCGAGCATTTTTGCGCGCCACAACCTGGCAGTGGAGTGGGCGCGCGCCGCAGGTACGAATCTGCGCGTGGCGGTGGTCGCGCGTGCCGAATTGATCGACCCCCAGAAGATCGGTGTGCTGATGGCGCAGAACCGTGGCGTGGCGGGCGACGTGTTCACCAACGAAGCCGAGGCGCTCGCCTGGCTCGACAGCCATCTCACGAACACGACCGGGACGTTCACCGGAGCGGATCCGGCCCTCAAACCGCCCCTGTAGGCCGCGCGACCGGGCTGCAATGCCCTGAGGTTTGGGTGACAATCACTTCGCGATGGATTGCTGCCGTAAGCGTTGAATCCCATTAGAAGAAGAACCATCGTGACCACCGCAACCGCCACGTCTCTCATGCCGCTCTCCGTTCTGGATGACGACGCCTGGGATGACCTGCTGAGTTTCATCGAAGAACGCCGGGTCATTCCGATCATCGGGCCCGAGCTCCTGATGGTCGCGACCGAGACCGGGCCGCGCCTGCTGTATGACTGGCTGGCCGAAAAACTCGCGCGGCGCCTCAACGTCGACACCAGCCTGCTGCCCGCGAAGTACACGCTGAACGATGTCGTGTGCTGGTTCCTCGGTGCGCGCGGCCGTCGTGAAGAGGCTTATGTCCGCCTGCGCGGGATCCTGAAGGATGCGGCTTTCGAGCCGCCCGAAGCGCTGCGGCGACTCGCCGCGATTCCGGAATTCGACCTGTTTGTCTCGACCACCTTCGACGGCCTGCTCGAGGCGGCCATCAACAAGGAGCGCTTCGACGGCGCCCCCTCGACCGAAGTGATCTCCTATGCGCCCAATCGCGTGGTCGATCTGCCGTCCGAGCGCGACCGGCTGCAGCGGCCGGTGGTCTATCACCTGTTCGGCCGGCTGTCCGCGTCGCCGACGTATGTGATCTCGGACGAAGATCTGCTCGAATTCATCTGCGCCTTGCAGAGCGAGCACCTGGCTCCCGAGAAGCTGTTCCACGAGCTCGAACACAGCCACCTGCTGTTCATCGGCAGCAATTTTACCAACTGGCTCGCGCGGCTGTTCCTGCGCATGGCCAAGCGCCAGCGGCTCTCCGATCCGCGCGATGTCGGCGAAGTCATGGCGGACAACACCACGAGCGAAGACGAGCGTCTGGTCTCGTTCCTTCAGCAGGTGAGCGTGCGCACGCGGATCTACGTGGGCGCCGAGCGTTTCGTAACCGAGTTGCACGACCGCCTCGCCGCGCGGCGCAAATCGAATGCGGTGCCGTCACGCGCCGCCGGACCCACGCGTTTTCTGCCACCGGCGCGCGAGATGCCCGACAACGCGGTGTTCATCAGCTACGCGCGGGAAGACCTGCCCGCCGTTCAGCAGATCAAGGCGGGCCTCGAAGCCGCCGGCATCACAGTCTGGTTCGACATGGACCGGCTCGAGTCCGGTGACGACTACGACCGGAAGATCCAGCGCAACATCGCGCGCTGCTCCTATTTCATCCCGGTGGTCTCCGCGACCACGCAGCGCCGGCTCGAAGCGTACTTCCGCCGCGAGTGGAGTTACGCGATGGACCGCGTGCGCAACATGGCCGACGGCGCGTTGTTCATCCTGCCGGTCACCGTCGATGCCACCAACGTGGCCAACGCGCTGGTGCCCGACAAGTTCAAGGCATTGCATTTCACGGAGCTGCCCGGCGGCGCGGTCACACCCGAGTTCGTGCAGCGCATCGGCGACTTCATGAAGGCGCGCCAATCGTGAACGCCGAACTCAAACCGATGGAAGATTCCGTGCCTGCCATCGACGACAGCAATCCGTGGATCGGCCTCGCGTCCTTCACCGAAGAAACGCGCGACTACTTCTACGGCCGCGAAGAAGAAGTGGCGGAGCTCGCGCGCCGCGTGCAACGCAAGCTGCTCACCGTGCTGTTCGGCCAGTCCGGCCTCGGCAAGACCTCGATCCTGCGCGCCGGCCTCGTGCCGCGCCTGCGCGGACAGGGTTATTGCCCCGTGTATGTACGCGTGGATTATTCACGCGAGGCGCCCGAACCCGCCGAGCAGTTGAAGCAGGCAATCGCGCAGACCGCGCGCCGCTCCGGCCAATGGACACAGGCCGGTATCGCCGCCGAAGGCGAAACGCTGTGGGAATTCCTGCATCACCGCGATGACGTGCTGCAGGACGAGCACGGCAAGACGCTCATTCCGCTTTTGATCTTCGACCAGTTCGAAGAAGTGTTCACGATCGCGCAGGGCGACGAGTTCGGCCGCGCACGCGCCGCGCGCTTCATCGCGGATCTTGCGGACCTGGTCGAGAACCGACCGCCGGCATCGCTCGAATCGAAACTCGAAGCCGACGACACCACCGCAGAACGCTTCGACTTCGCGCGCAGCGACTACCGCGTGTTGATTTCGCTGCGAGAGGACTATCTGGCGCCGCTCGAAGGATTGAAGACCGGCATGCCGAGCGTGACGCAGAACCGTCTGCGACTCGCGCCCATGAACGGCAAGCAGGGTCTAGCCGCCGTGATGCTGCCTGGCAAGAAACTCGTGACGGAGGAAGTCGCCGAGGCCATCGTGCGCTTCGTCGCCGGCGGCTCCGAGATCGCGAACGCGGAAGTCGAGCCGTCGCTGCTCAGCCTCATTTGCCGCGAGCTCAATGACACGCGCAAGGCGCAGGGCCGTGCCGAGATTTCACTCGACCTGCTGGCCGGCTCGCACGCCAGCATCCTCAGCAATTTCTACGAGCGCGTGCTGGCGGATCAGCCGGCTACCGTGCGGCGGATCATCGAGGACGAACTACTCACCGATTCCGGTTTCCGCGAGAACGTCGCCGAGGAGCGGTTGCAGCGCAGCTTCACTGCGGCGGGTGCGGCGCCCGATACGTTGTCGGTGCTGGTGAACAGACGCCTGCTGCGCATCGAGGAGCGTCTCGACGTGCGGCGCGTCGAGCTCACGCACGACGTGCTCTGCGGTGTGGTCAAGAGCAGCCGCGACGTGCGCCTGGAGCGCGAGTCGCGCGAGGCCACGGAGCGTCTGCTCGCCGAGCAGAAAGATCGCGCGCAACGTACGCGCACCGCGCTGATCCGCGCGCGCCAGATCGCCACCGTGTGCATCGTGCTGGCTGTCGGGGCTGTATTCGCGGCGGGCTTTGCATACTGGAGCACGCAGCGCGCGCAGCGCGCGGAAGCCGTCGCGCAACAGTCGCGCCAACAAGCGGAACAACTGCTCGGCTATCTCACCGACGATTTCGCGCGCGAACTCGAAAGCTCAGGCAGGCTCGACGTCGTTGCCGACCTCGCCAAACGCGAAGTCGACTACTTCCGCGCGCTGCCGGATGAATTGAAGGGCTCATCGACGGTCCGCATGGGGGCGATCGCGCTGCAGCAATACGCGCGCGTGTCGCGCACGCTCGGCAACAACGACGAAGCCCGGGCAGCGGGTCTCGAATCCGAGCGGCTCCTGATGGGCTTGCGCGCCACCGGTGATACGTCGGAAGCGACGATTATCGCGCTGGCGCGCAGCATCAGTGCCAACGCGCGCATCATGAATGGCTTCGGTGATCCGCAGGCAGAGGCCACCGCCCAGCGCGCACTGGACGTGCTCGCGCCCCTGTCGGGCAAGGCCAACGCATCGCTCGCCGTGCGCGAGGCCGAGACCGTGGCAGCCCTCCAGCTTGGCTATCTTCAGCATCTGTCTTCCGACGATCCGAAAGACGCCTACCCCACGTTGCGCCGTGCGATGAACATCGCCGCGCGGCACGGCGCGCGCGATCTGTCCAACCTCTACATGGCGGACCGGTACGTGGAGGCCGCCGGATGGATGGTCCAGGCGGCCGCAGGCGGCGGCGACGGAGATACCGCACGCGCCATCGGAGCGGAAGGCATCGCGTTGACCGAGCGGCTGCTGGAGCTTCGCCCCGGCGACAAGATGGCGATCTATTCGCAAGCGGTCATCCTGAGCAATCTCGTGGGTCTCGCAACCGACGACCTGCGTCCCGCCCAGGCGCTCGCGATGAGCAGCAGTGCGATCGCGGCACAGAGCAGACTGGTCGCCCTCGATCCTGGCAATACCGTCGCGCGGAACAACGTCGCGGCCGCGATTTCGGCCTTGTCAGATGCGCAATGGTCGCTAGGACGAATCAAGGATTCGATCGAGAGTTGGGACAGGTCCATCGTGAGCATGCGGCTTGCCGCAAGTGGAGCCCCCCAGTTCAAGCTGGCGAAGGTTCAATTCCTCTGGAACCTCGGGAGACGGCATGCCGAGGCGGGTGAGTTCGCGGAGATCCCAAAAATATCCCAGGAGATGGTCGAAACCACGCGAATCATGCGGGCAAACGTGTCCAAGGAAAACAACCTGCCGCTCTGGGCGCAGAGCGCAACCATCGGATTGTCCACGATCGTCGCGCTCATGCGTCACGATCCGCACGAGGCGCTGAGGCTCGTGCGGTTGCAGGTGCCCGCGATCGAGTCGGCAAAGGCCACCGGCCCGGACAAGGCGGCGAAAGACCTAGCGCTCTTTTACAACTACTCCGCGAAAAGCCGCGCCGAGTTCATGCTGGGCGAATACGCGGCGGCCGAAAAATCCGCGCGCACGGCGCTCGAGGCGCGCAAGAAAATGCAGTTCGGTGCGAACTTCGATGCCGCGGAGGAGGACACAGAGTCGATGCAGATTGCACTCTCGCTGGTGGCGCAAGATCGCGGCTCAGAGGCGTCGGCAATCATCGAGCCCGTGGTGAAGCGTCGGCGGGAAACACAATCGCGCAATCACGGCGACATGGACACACCCATGGGGTTGGCGGCCGCACTCTACGTGCAGGCGGCGATCGATGCGAAGCGTCGCGTGGCACTGCTGCGCGAAGCGGGCGCCCTGATCGACGCGACAACGGTGGAGTATCGGAACCTGAACACCACGCGCCTGTGGCGCGACCGGATCACGCGGGCTCTGCGTGGCGAATTCCCCTGGTCCGCGCGAGGCGGGAATTGAGCGCCGAATCGCCGTTGTTTCGTTCCAGCGGCAAGCCGGGGTACTCGACCGAGATCGGCGGCAATCCGCAGCGCGTGGTCGCGCGCAAGCTGGAGCGGGAAGTGCACGTGCGCTTCGCGCGCGAGGCCTGCACGGTGCAGACCAACGAGGGACTCGTGCATGCCAGGGTGGGCGACGCGATCCTCACCGGCATCAACGGCGAGCACTGGCGTGTGTCCCAGGCGCGGTTCCCCGACAAGTATCGGCCATCACCGTCGACACCCGCGGGCGCGGATGGGGCGTACATCAGTCTGCCCAACAGGGTTTTCGCGGTGCCGATGGCGGAGGGCTTCGAGGTGCTGCTTGCCGATGGCGAATCGAAACTCACCGGGCGCGCGGGGGACTGGCTGGTCGACTACGGCGACGGCAGCCTGGGGATCGTTTCGCAGCGCGTGTTTGCGACGACGTACGAAGTCGTGAGCTGACGCGTGGCGCTGCACCAGATCATCCAGCGACTGCTGCTGCTCGGCGCGCAGCTCGATACGCCACCGGCGCCGCCGGTGCCTGATCCGCCACGGCGATTGCGCTCATTGATCGATTCTCTCGCGCCATCTCACCGCGAATTCGACGCCGTCGCGATCCGCTTCGGCCACCGCTATCGCAGCGGCTTTTGGGCTATCTACCTGCTGTCGGCGCTGGCAGTTCTGTGCGCCATGATGCCGCTGGCGCTCGGCTGGGACGACCTTTCCAGCTACCTGCATTCATACGCAGCCGGCTGGGTGATTGCGGAGATCCTGGTCATTGCGGGCGTGGCGGCCATCTACTGGCGCGGTCACAAGAACAGCTGGCAGGGAGAATGGCTGCGCGCGCGCACGGTGGCCGAGCTCACATCCTATCTACCGCTGGTCGCGCCGCTGGTAGATTTTTCGAAGACACAGGACGAAGCAGGCTGGTATTCCCGCGTGCTGCCCGCTGGCGCGAATACCGCGGCACCCGCCGAGATCGTTGCGCTCTGCCAGTCGAATGAACCGCGCACGCGCGAAGTGCTCGAAGGTGCCTGGAGCGATCCCGCCTTCGTGTCGCAGTACGCTGCCTGGGCCGTTGGAATCCTGCGGGTGCAGCAGGCGTATCACGCGCGCGTCGCGAGAAGATCGCATGTGCTGCGGCATCGCATTCACCGCGTCACCGCCGCGCTGTTTGCGTTTACGGCACTCGGCGCGCTGGCGCACCTTTTGGTCCATTCACGCTGGATCTCGCTGATCACGACGGTCTTCCCCGCGCTCGCAGCTGCGCTGCACGGCGCGCTGGCACAATCCGAGGCGTATCGCCTGGAGTCGGCCTCCGAGCGGGTCGCGCTCGAATTGCAGAAGTCCGTCGACGATATCGGGCGCGCGCTGAATGCGGAGTCGGGCGCGCGAATCGAGGGGGTGAAGGGCGGCATCCGCGCCGCCATCGCGCTGATCCTGCAGGAGCATCAGGACTGGTACATGCTCGTCCGCCCGCATCATTTGCCGCTCGGCTGAGTCGCCCGGCGGACGCACC
>DATHJZ010000312.1:0-21923 GCA_035286365.1 Steroidobacteraceae bacterium
GCAGGTAGACCACGATGAAGAAGAACGACGCGCCGACCGCGTGCATGTACTGCAGCAGCCAGCCGTAGGGCACTTCGCGGCGCAGGTATTCGACCGAATTGAACGCGGTCGCCTCGCCCGGCTTGAAGTGCATGGTGACGAAGATGCCCGTCACGATCTGCATGACGAGCACCAGCAACGCCAGCGAACCGAAGAAGTACCAGATGTTGAAATTCTTCGGCGCGTAGTAGCCGGTCAGCTGATCGGCAACGAACTGGTCGACCGGCAGCCGCTTGTTGAACCAGGCGCGGAACCCGCCACTCTTGATTACGGTGGACATCACGCCACCCCTTTGTGCTCAGCATCGACGCCGATGATGAGTTTGTTGTCGCCTTCGAAGCTGTATGGCGGGATCCTGAGATTCACCGAGGCTGGCGAACCTTGAAACACCCGGCCCGCGAGGTCGAATTTCGAGCCGTGGCAGGGGCAGAAAAAGCCGCCCGGCCAGTTCGCCATGACCGAGGCATCGCCCGGCGTGAAGCGCGTCTTGGGCAAACAACCCAGGTGCGTACACGTGCCGATGAGCACCAGCACTTCGGGCTTGATCGCGCGCGAATCGTTCTTGGCGTAAGCGGGCTGATCCGAATCCTCGGATTTCGCGTCCTTCAGCTCGGCGTCATGCGAAGGCAGCGACGCCAGCATTTCCGGCGTGCGCTTGACGACGTAGATCTGCTGCTTGCGCCAGAAGAAGGTCGCCATCTGACCCGGCTCGATCTTGGACAGATCGATTTCGGTGGGGAGGCCCGCCGCGCGGGCGCTCTCCGAGGGTTGCCACGATGCCACGAACGGCACCGCGGTCAGCACCGCGCCAACGGCGCCGGTACCGGCGGTGGCGGCTATCAGAAACTTGCGCCGACTCTCGTCGACTTCGGGGACGGTATCGTCGGCCGCGTGATCGCTCATTCTTGACCTCAGGATCGTTCATTCGCCCAAGCTCCAAGCCCAGCGCCAAATGCGCGGCTGCGGGACCCCGGGAGGCGGCGCATTATACACATGCGCATCAGCGCTAAGACCTTCGCCCGACGAGGAATATCCGGCTCATGTCGACTCGCCCGTATCTCCGAATTGTCACCTTCATCAGTGCATCCGCAATCGTCGGACTGGCGGCCGCTTTCATCGCCATCACGGTTCGACCGGAACTGATCGCACGCCGTGCGCCGCCGGTCGCAACCGCGCCACTGCCGGCTCCCGCCGCGCCCGTCAATACTCCGGTATCCACCGCCCCCGCACCGGTCGCCGAGACACAGCGTGCCGTCACCTCCTACGCGGAGGCCGTGGATCGCGCCGCGCCGGCTGTGGTCAATATCTACACCGCGCGGCTGGTGACCGAGCTCATTCGCCCCAACGCCATTGAAGAGTTGTTTGGCGACGCGTCACCTCGCTACCGGCGGCGCGTCGAGCAGACCCTGGGTTCGGGCGTCATCGTCGACCGCGCCGCGCACGTCATCACCAATCACCACGTGATCGCCACCGCCAAGCTGATCCGCGCCCAACTCGCCGACGGGCGCATCGTCGACGCCAAGATCGTCGGCCGGGACCCGGATACCGACCTCGCGGTATTGCAACTCGATCTCAAGAAGGACATTCCGGTCATGCCGCTGGGCCATTCCGATCGCTTGCGCGTCGGCGATGTGGTGCTGGCCATCGGCAACCCGGTCGGCCTGTCGCAGACCGTCACGCAGGGCATCGTCAGTGCCACCGGGCGCGGCCAGCTGGGCGTGGCCACCTTCGAAAACTTCATCCAGACCGACGCGCCGATCAACGTCGGCAACTCCGGCGGCGCCCTCATCAATGCCAACGGCGAACTGATCGGGATCAACACGGCGGTGCTCGCCAAGAACCTGGGCGTGGAAGGTATCGGCTTCGCGATCCCCGTGAACCTCGTGCGCGGTGTCTTGAACGAGATCCTCACCAAGGGCCGCGTCGTGCGCGGCTGGATCGGCATCGTGCCCGTCGACGTGGATCAGCTCGAGGCCCAGCGCTTCAACCTGCCGCAGGCGGGCGTCGTCGTCGTGAATCTTTACGAGAGAAGTCCGGCGACGGCGGTCGGCATGGAACTGCGCGACATCATTCTCACGGTCAACGGCGTGAAGGTGCAGAGCGCGCAGGACACGCTGACGCGCATCGCCACGGCGAAGCCGGGCGACAAGGTCAAGATCACGGGGATCCGCGGTACGGAGCGCTTTGCGAACGAAGTCGAAGTGAGCGAGCGGCCGCGGATCGCCGAACGGACGCCTGACTAACTATTGCAGGCAGACGACCACGTTGGCGGCGTAGCTGCGCCAGTTGATCGGAATCACGAACGAGCGACCGGTGGTCGCCGCCGCGGTCGACGCGTTGGTACGATCGCAGATGGTCGGCGTGCTGATCACGAAGTTGCGGCCGAAGTCGCGGCGCGCATTGCCGGAGATCGTGTTGGCGACTTCACCGACCAAGTCGCGGACGTTTTGCTCGCCGGTATCCGTTTCGTTCATGCACATCAACATGACCGACAACATGCCGCGCGGCGCGGTGAAGTACACCTTGCCTTCGCGATTGCCGGAGATGCCGATGACGCCGGCGTAGTCCTGGACCACGGCCGACTTGTCGATGCACAGATAGGGCGAACCGACCGTGGCCGGGTGACCGGTCGCGGTCTCGAAGAAGTGCACGGTGCCCTGCACGAAAGTTCGAACTTCTTCAGCGTCCAACATTTCCCTTACTCCCCAATCAACTCGGCGAGAGCTTCATTGAGCTGGTCGTCCGTAAATGGCTTGCACAGAAATCCGTTGGCACCCTTTTCGATGGCTTCAACGGCTGTAGCTTTATCGGCCAAAGCCGACACCACGAGTATAAGCACATCAGGCTTTATTTTGATTACGTGCTCCACGCACTCTATTCCGTCCATTTCCGGCATGGTCAGGTCGAGCGTCATGACGTCGGGCAGCAACTGCTTGAACTTGGCGACCGCGTCCAGGCCGTTCACGGCGGTGGCGACCACTTCGAGAAGGTCGTTCTGCTGCGAGCGTTCGATGCGACGCCGCATCACGTTCGAGTCGTCCACGATCATCATGCGCAACTGTTGGCGCGGTTTGGGCACAGCACTCATGTTCTAAGACTCTCCTCCCTCAAGCCGCGACGACGCCGGCAGCGCTCTGCTGGGCCGGAAACGATAGCGACAACTTCATGTTCTTGCCGATTTCGGAATTCAGCGAGATGCGACCCCCCAGGCGGGCGGCAATCTCGGCGATGACGTCCATGCCGACCCCGCGGCCCGCATCGCGGGTCACGCCCGCAGCGGTCGAGAAGCCGGAGCGGAACACCAGCATCATCGCTTCCTGGTCGGACAGCGCCGCTGCATCCGGCTGCGAGATGATGCCCTTCGTCACTGCCGTCTTGCGCAGCTTCTCGGGCGTGAGGCCGCGGCCGTCGTCCTCGCACTGCATGCGAAACGCGCGACCGTTTTCGACCATCTCGAAATTGATGCGGATGTGACCCTCGGCTGACTTGCCCTGCGCCTGGCGCTCGGCGGGTGTTTCGATGCCATGCACCACGGCATTGCGAATCAGCTGGATCAATACATCCTTGACCGGGCGGCGATAGGTCTCGGGCACCTGGTCGTGGCCGCGGCACGTGACCACGACTTTCTTGCCGTGATCGTTGGCGATGCGATCGGCGAGCTGCTGCGCGGAGGCGACGAAGCCCTCGCGCGCCGAACGCTGCAGGGTAGCTTCGGCCGCGTGCTCGCCGGATGCCGGCTCGCCGCTCAGCGCCCGTTGGCGCGAAGTCGTGTCGCCGGTGCTCACCGCAGCGTGGCTGCCGGTGGACGCCGGTGCATGGCCGGCCTTCGGCGAGAAGCTGTCGCGGAAGCTCGCGAGCTTCGTGACCATTTCACGCACCGACTGCGAGTGCGAGACGAGATCGTCGAACTTGGTGAGCAGCGGCAGGAAGTCGTCGCCGGTCAAGTCCGTACGTTCACGCAACGCGGCGAGATCGCTCTCGAGCGCATGCGCGCGCGTTTCCATAGAACCCAGGCCAATGGCCGCGGCTTCACCCTTGATGCTGTGAATCTGGCGGAACAGGCCGTCGATCTTGCGGCGGAACGAGGCGCTGTCGCGCGCCGGGTCCCGCAGCGTGGCATTGATCATCTTGAACGCCACATCCGAATCGTCGAGGAACGACGACAGCTGGTTCGGATCGACGTGCAGGATCGAGAGGAACGCATCCATCTGCGTCTGCGCCGAATCCTGCGCACCCTTGAGCTGCGCAGCGAGGGCCACGCGCGCGGTCACGTCGGCGACGGATACCAGCACGTGGGTGATCGCGCCTTCGCGACGCACGCGGTGGAAGTTGAATTCGAGGTAGCGCGTTTCGCTGTCCTTGCTGCCCTTTTCGCCGACCTGCAACTCAACTTCGTTGAGTGGGTTGATCGAACGAATCAGATTTTCCTTGGTGCGCTCGCTCCACAACACCTTGACGAACTTGGTGGCGATGGCCAGCGTCTTCGCGGATACCAGGTTGCGCAGCAGGTCTTCGAAAGTGATGCCGGCGACCGATTCGCGCTGGAACAGCTGCGCGGTCGCGTCCGAGTGAATCTCACCAATCTTGAGGTCGGCGTCGAGCAGGAAGAGACCTTCGCGCACGGTGCGCAGAATGTCTTCCGTCTGCTGACGGGCGGCCGTCGCAGCCGCGGCCTGCTTGCCGCGCGCCAGCGAGAGGTAACCGACGAGCGCGGCCAGGGCGGCCGCGAGGCCTACGCCGATGAGCACCACCGAGCGCAGCGCGGTCGCGAGGCTATCGGAGGAGCTTTGCAGGCCGGCGATGATCTGCGCGAGATTCTTTTCGAGTTGCGGCGTATAGACGCGCGCCTGGGTCACGGCGTTCGTGACCTTCTGCTGCAGGTCACGGCCGTCCACGTTGAGCTGCGTGCCTTCACGCTCGCTGTCCGAATACGGGATCGACGAGAAGTTGGCCACCGGCGCGAGCGCCGGCTGGTACTTCTTCCACGCCTGGGTCATCTCGACGATGGTGTTGCGCACGTCGTCGTCGCTGCCCAGACCGCCAAAACTCGGCGTACTGCCGCCGGCCTCGAGCGTCGCCGTGGCGGACTCGAACTGCGAGGTGGCGCGCTTCAATTGTTCGATGGAGTCGCGCACGAAACCGCGCGCGCGCAGACGATCCTGAATGGAGTTGAGTGCCGCCTGCATGCGCGATGGCTGCTGCTGCAGTTCGCCGATGGCGCGAACCGCGGTGTTGTTGTCCACCAGGCGTCCGGCGAAGTACCAGGCGGGCGCGAGCACGCCCACCAGGAACGCCAGCGCCAGAATACCCACCGCCACCCACACGGCGCGAGCGCCCTGCATGCGTTTCGAAAGCTTGTTACCGGGCTTGGTCTTGGTCTTGCTCACAGATATCTCCCTCCATCACTCCGGCTTGAAGACGATGCGCTGAACCGCCAGACGCGCGTCAGCCGACTCGAACTCTTCGAACCGGGCACCTTCCATTGCCGAGATTGCCGCCGCGTCGAACAGGCCCGCAGGCTCGCTCGACAGGACGCGCACGCGTTCCGTGCGACCTTCCGGCGTCACGTAAAACTCCACGCGCACCCAGCCTTCGACACCCTTGGCGGAAGTCGGATACTTCGGACGCGGCGGACGCGTCATCTTGAGAGGCGGTAGTTTGGGCGCGGCCGCGGCGATCGCAGCCTGCTGCTGGGCGCTCGCGATGGCGGCACGCAGGTCGCCGAGGTCGGCATCGCCCCCCAGGCTTTCGGCCGCGTCGGCCAGCGCAGCAGCGTCGGCCGGACGACTGGCGGAGAGGCGCGCGCGCGCCTCGGAGATCAGGCGCGTGCGAACGTCCTTGACCACCTGCAGCGTGGTCGGATTGCGAACGTCGAGCAGGCGCAGACGCTCGGCATTCGAAACAGCCGAATCGTTCGCGGGAGCCAGGAGACTGCCGCTCGCGAGACGCTCCTGCGCGGCCTTGGCGAAACGGGCGATGTCATCGTTGGTACGCTGCTGCTTCTGCGCGGCGGCCGTGATGTCGCGCTGCGTGGCATTGAGCGCCGCGGCGGACACGCCGTTATCGCGCGCCGCTACCAGCATCGCGTTCATGCCGGCCTGGTCACCCTTGGCAGCGGCGTCACGCGCTGCGGCCAGCAATCTCTGGTTCAGATCGTTGTTGAGACGCGCGAGCAACTCGGTGGAAGCACCCGCTTCGCGCAAGCTTGCGATGGCATCCTTCGCGGACTCATCGTTGGGCGCCACGAGACGGCCGCTGTTGAGGCGCGCTTCGGCGCTCGCGACCAGCCGGCCGACGGTGACCGAGCGGCGCTTGCCCTCGAGATCCTTCGAGAGCTGGGCGATCTGCGCGGGCGGCAGCAGCGCGTCTTTCTGCGCGGCCTCCAGCAGCGCGGCCGCACGCTCGAAGTTCTGCGCGGCGAGCGTCGCCTGGATTTGCGCGAGCGCGGTTTGCGCACGCATGGAATCGAGTTTCGCGTCGACCTCGACCAGGCGCTGATCCTTCGGGTCGATGCTGCGTGCGGCTTCGAGTTCGGCCAGCGCGTTGTCGAAGCGGCGCTCATCGAGCGCCGTGCGGGCGCGCGCAATCAGCAATCCGCCGAGGCGCTTCAGGCCTTCGGTGGCTTCCGCGTTGCCGGGGTCGAGACCCAGGACCTGGCGGAAGTAATCGAGCGCATTGTTCTTGGCGGGCTCGATGTAGCGGCGCTCGTCCATGGCGAGGCGCGCTCTTTCGAGCACTTCATCGAGCGAAGCCACGGGAGCGATGGCGCCAGCCGGGGCGGCACCAGCCGACGGCGCCGCGGTGCGTACCGCCGGATTCGCGGCGACGGGAGCACCTGCCGGCGTTCCCTTGTTCATGAAGAACCACACCCCGCCCCCGACCGCGAGCACAGCGGCGGCGATGCCGATCATCATGAGCGGCGATTTCGATTTCTCGTCACCGCCCGAGCTGCCGCTGCCGGCATTGGTGACCGCGCTCAGCGTGTCTGAAGTGGAGGAGATGCGGGCGGCGTCGTTGATGGCGCGCAGCATCGCGGCGGGCTCGACCGGGGCATCGACCAGCGCCTGCAGGGCGCCTTCGAGCATCAGGGCGTCGACCGTGCCGGCCGAGGCGGAATCGCGAATGGCGATGACGACGGGTTTGTGGGGACTCGCGCTGATCGGCGCGAAGTCTTCCGGATTCTGACCACGCAGGTCGGCAATGAGGATCGTGCGTGTGCCCGGCTTGAGCATGACCGCGGCGCTGACGAGACTGTCGGCGTGCCGCAGCGCACAGGTCGACTCGAGCATGGGGCCGAGCTGTGCCCACAATTCGAGGTCGGGAGTGGCGATGAGCGCCAGGGGCTTCTTCGATTTGAAGGAGCTCGAACCCGGATTGCTCCGGCCGGCGGGTACTTCGTTGTGCGCAGCCGCGCCAATTTCAGATCGTGCTTGCATGGATCCTCGCGCCTCTCATCGAACTAGTTTGCTGGCCATTGCTGTTCACTCGGGCTGTTCACTCGGGACAGGCTTCCGCGGCCCGTCTCCGGAGGACGACAGTGAGGGACAGTATTAAGTCAGCCGGTTGCCGTTGAACGGCAATGCGTCACATCCGGCACAGAGAATCGCGCCATGGAAGGCCGTATCGCGACCTGGATCACAAATGGTGCGGGCACGAGAAATGCTTGAAATGCGGGTGATTTGGCGAGCCCGCCGGCCGGCCCCCTGCCGTCTAGTTGGGCACCCGGCGGATCTGCGCGCCGATCTGGGCCAGCTTCTCTTCGAGCGCTTCGTAACCCCGGTCGATATGGTAGATGCGCTCGATATCGGTCCGCCCTTCGGCCACGAGACCCGCGAGCACCAGGCTCGCCGACGCCCGCAGGTCGGTGGCCATGACCGGCGCCGCGGTCAGCTTGGGCACGCCCCTGATGATGGCGGTGTTGCCCTCGAGGCGGATCTCCGCGCCGAGCCGGCGCATCTCGAGCATGTGCATGAAGCGATTCTCGAAAATGGTCTCGACGATCGTGCCGACGCCATCCGCAATCGTGTTGAGCGCGGCGAATTGCGCCTGCATGTCGGTGGGAAACGCCGGATACGGCGCGGTGCGCACATCGACCGACTTCGGGCGCTTGCCCTTCATGTCGATCTCGATCCAATTGGGGCCGATGCCCACCTTCGCGCCGGCTTCGATGAGTTTGGCGGTGACTGCATCGAGATGTTCCGGCGCGGTGTTCTTGATGCGCACCTGGCCCGAGGTGATAGCGCCCGCGACCAGGTACGTGCCGCCTTCGATTCGATCGGGCAGCACTTCGTAACTCGTACCGTGCAGTTTTTCCACGCCCTGCACGACGATCTTGCCGGTACCGGCGCCCTGGATTTTCGCGCCCATCGCGATGAGGAAGTTCGCGAGGTCCACCACTTCGGGTTCGCGCGCCGCGTTTTCGATGACGGTCTCGCCGTCCGCGAGCGTGGCGGCCATCATGAGATTTTCCGTGCCGGTGACCGTGACGGTTTCAAGATTGAGGCGCGCGCCTTTCAATCGCCCGGCGCGCGCGCGGATGTAACCGCCTTCGATGTCGATCTTCGCGCCCATGGCCTGCAGGCCCGCGACGTGAATGTTCACCGGCCGTGCGCCGATTGCGCAGCCACCCGGCAAGGAGACGTCGGCCTTGCCGAAGCGCGCCACCAGCGGACCCAGCACGAGGATCGATGCGCGCATGGTCTTGACCAGTTCGTACGGCGCGAAGCATTCGCGCGTGGTCGTGCCATCGATCTCGATCTGCATCTTCTCGTCGATGGTCACCGAAACGCCCATGCGGCCTAACAACTCGATCATCGTGGTGACGTCCTGCAGGTGCGGCACGTTGCGGATCGTCACCGGCCCGTCGGCCAGCAGCGCGCCCGCGATGATGGGAAGCGTGGCGTTCTTGGCGCCAGAGATGCGCACCTCGCCTTCGAGCGGAATGCCGCCGTTGATCTGCAGTTTGTCCACGTATGACTCGCCGGGGTCTGGCCCCATTTTCTGGATTGCGAACGCTAGCAAAAATACCGCGCACCTATCCGGAAAATGGGGCCTGACCCCATTCCCCGGCCGCGCCCTTTACTTCGCCGAAAATTCGGCCGGCGTCAGCGCTTCGATGGACAACGCATGAATCTCGCGACCCATGAGATTACCGAGCGCCTTGTAGATGAGCTGGTGCCGGGCGATGGCCCGCTTGCCTTCGAAGTCCGGCGAAATCACCCGCGTGGCGAAATGGGTGTTGTCGTCGGATTCGACGCTGACGGTCGCGCCGGGCAATCCGCCGCGAATCAGCTCGGCGACGCGTTCTGGGGTCATGACACTCGTGTTCATGGCGCGATCTTAGCTGAGCCTTCCGCGCTATGATTCCTGCATGAACGCCCAGGTCAAACCCGAGCCGGCTTCGCTGATCGCCGCGGGCCGCCGCGCCATCGAGATCGAAGGCCGGGCGTTGGCCGCGCTCATCCCCCGGCTCGACGCGAGCTTTGCCCGCGCCTGTGCCATCTGCCTCGAGTGCCCGGGGCGCGTCATCGTCACCGGCATGGGCAAATCGGGCCACATCGCCGGCAAGATCGCCGCAACGCTCGCCTCTACCGGCACCCCCGCGTTTTTCATGCATGCCGCCGAGGCCAGCCATGGCGACATCGGCATGATCACGCGCAGCGATGTGTTGCTCGCGCTCTCCAATTCCGGCGAAACCGCCGAGGTGTTGCTGCTGATCCCGCACCTCTCGCGGCTCGGGGTGCCGATCATCGCGGTCACCGGCAACCCCAAGTCGGCGCTGGCGCGCGCCGCCAGCGTGCATCTCGACGTGAGCGTCGATGAGGAAGCCTGCCCGCTCAATCTCGCGCCCACCGCCAGTACGACGGCGACGCTCGCGCTCGGCGACGCGTTGGCGGTCGCGCTGCTCGAAGCGCGCGGCTTCACGCCGCAGGATTTCGCCCGCTCGCATCCCGGCGGCGCGCTCGGCCGGAAGCTCCTGCTGCACGTCGCCGACGTCATGCGGACCGGCGACGACCTGCCGATAGTTAGTCCGGCGGCGGTGCTCGCCGAGGGCCTGGTCGTCATGTCGAAGAAGGGTCTCGGCATGTGCGCCGTGGTCGAGGGCGGCCAGCTGCTCGGCGTGTTCACCGACGGCGACCTGCGCCGCGTACTCGACCGCCACGCCAACGTTCATACCGTGACGATGCGCGAGGTGATGAACTCGCCCGGCAAACGCGTCGCGCCGAGCGAACTCGCGGCCGAAGCCGCGCACCTGATGGAGAAGCATCGCATCACCGCTTTGCCGGTGACCGACGCAGCGGGTGCGCTGGTGGGCGCGCTCAACGTGCACGACCTGCTGCGCGCCGGAGTCCTGTGAGCGACGTCACGAGTTTCCAGCCGGCCTTGAGTCGCGTGCGGCTGCTGGTTCTCGATGTCGACGGCGTACTCACCGACGGCCGCCTGTTCTACGGCGCGAAAGGCGAGTCACTCAAGTCGTTTCACGTGCGCGACGGCCACGGCATCAAGCAGGTGAGCGCCGCCGGCGTCACGGTCGCCATCATCTCGGGGCGCAAGTCGGCAGCCGTCGCAAAACGCGCGCGCGAGCTCGGCATCAAGCACGTGACGCAGGGCGCCACCGACAAACTCGCGGCGCTTACCCGTCTCGTGAAAACCCGCAATGTGCCGTTCGAACATTGTGCCTGCGTCGGCGACGACACCCCCGACGCGCCGATTCTGCAAGTGGCGGGATTGGCCATCGCCGTGGCGGACGCACACGCCGATGCGCTCGCCGCCGCCGATCTCGTGACCTCGCGACCGGGCGGCTACGGCGCGGTGCGCGAAGTGTGCGACTGGATTCTCGACGCGCGCCGGATGCGCGCATGAGGTCATGGTCGCGTCCGCTCGGTTACTTGCTCCTGCTCGCCGTCATTGCCGGCGCCTACTTCATCGGCCGCGGCGGGCCCGATGACACCGCTGCGGATGCCAATGCGTCCCAGCCCGATCCGGGCTATGCGGCGCTCGATGCTCAGGTCATCGAGACTGGTTACGACGGGCGTGAGCGTTACCGGCTCAACGCCCGCGTGATCCGCCAGCAAAGCGAGACCGGTGTGATCGATCTCGAGACGCTCAACATGGACTATCACCCCGACGCACAGGGCAATGTGCCCGGAGAAGCGCAGGCCCCGGGCAAGGCCGCCGGTGAACTCTGGCATCTGAAATCCGACCGCGGCCAGGTGCGAGCCGACGGCGACGACGTGCAGCTCAACGGCAATGTCGTCGTGACCGGCCACGCGCCCGGCTCGGGCGAGCCGCTGGTACTGCACACCGAGAGCATGCGCATCAATACTCCTACCGAGTTCATCGAGACGAGCGCGCCAGTGAAACTCACCTGGGCGGGGCACGAACTCGACGCGGTCGGCATGCAGGCCGACTTGAAGGCCGGCACCCTGCGTCTAGAATCGGATGTGCATGGCAGTTTTTCCAACAAGTAGTCCCGCATTGCGCGCCCACGTCGCGCTCGCCGCGCTCGCCGCATGTTTGTTAGGCGCGAACGCCCATGCGTTGCCGGCGGCGGCCTGCGCCAATCCGGAGATCGTGGTCGAAGCCAAGCCGGTCGAGATCAACTATCGCGACAACAGCACCGTGCTGCGCGACGTGACCATCCGCCAGTGCGACAACCGCATCGAGGCTGCCGAGGCGCGCTCCACCGGCGGCATCGCCTTCGAGAACAGCCGCTGGACCTTCTCAGGCAAGGTGCGCATCAAGGCGAGCGGCGGCAACCTCGCCTCCGACAAGGCCGTGGTCGAATTCCGCAACAACCTCATCTCCGAAGCCATCGTCACGGGCACGCCGGCCGAGTTCGAACAGCAGCGTGACGACAACAGCACCTCGCGCGGCCACGCCAACATCATCTCCTACGAAGCGCTGGGCGGCCGCATCAGCCTGCGCGAAAACGCCTGGCTGTCCGACGGCTGCAACGAGATCACCGGCCAGCAGCTGGTCTACAACATCACGCAGCAGCGGGTCGAAGGCCAGACGCGCACGAACACTACGCAGACCGGAGATGGCCGCATCCGCATCACAATCCAGCCGAAGACCGAGTCCGGCACCGGCAGTCCGTGCGCCAAAAAGGCATCGGACAAGAAACCATGAGCGTGCTGCGCGCGACCCATCTCGCCAAGAGTTACAAACGCCGCCAAGTGATCTCCGACCTCTCCGTCGAAGTGGAGAGCGGGCAGATCGTGGGCTTGTTAGGCCCGAACGGCGCCGGCAAGACCACCGCCTTCTACATGATCGTGGGCCTGGTCCCGCCCGACAAAGGGACGGTCACGATCGACGATCGCGACATCACGCACCTCGCGATGCATCAGCGCGCGCACGCGGGCATCGGTTATCTGCCGCAGGAGGCTTCGGTTTTCCGCAAGTTGACGGTCGAAGACAATGTCATGGCGATTCTCGAAACTCGTCAACTCGATGAAACCGCGCGCCAGGAGCGACTCGAGCAGATCCTGGGCGAGTTGCGCATCGCGCACGTGCGCAAGAGTCTCGGCATGGCGCTGTCGGGCGGCGAGCGCCGACGCGTCGAAATAGCGCGCGCGCTGGCCGCTGAGCCCCGTTTTGTGCTGCTCGATGAGCCATTTGCGGGCGTCGACCCGCTCTCGGTCATTGACATCCAGCGAATCATGAACGAGCTCACCGCCAAGGGGATCGGCGTGCTCATCACCGACCATAACGTCAGAGAAACCTTAGGTGTTTGCAGTCGCGCCTACATCGTTTCTGGAGGAACCGTAATTGCATCCGGTTCTTCTGAGGAAATCCTTGCCAACCCCCAAGTCCGTGAGGTGTACTTGGGCCAGTCTTTCCGCATGTAGCGTCACTCGGGTCGCCTCGGAAAAACTATTTTTTTCATAGCCTTGGGGGCACCTCCGCCCGTGTCGATGATGAAGCCGTCATTGCAGCTGAAGCTGGGTCAGACACTGACCATGACCCCGCAGCTGCAGCAGGCTATCCGCCTTCTGCAAATGCCTGCGATGGAGCTGCAGGCGCACATCCGCGAACAGCTCGAGACCAACGTGATGCTCGAGCCCGTCGACGAATACGACGCCACGGGCACCTTCGAAGCGCTCGAACCGCATCCGATGCCGGAAGAGAAGCGCGTCGACGCGGCGCCGCCGCCCGAAGTCCAGGTCGAAGCCGAAGTCATCGAAGACAACTGAAGCGAGCGCAGCGCCAGCTCCGATTCGTGGCGCAGCGATGACGACGAACGCGCCTCCGAAGTCGCCGACGACGTGACGCTGTCATTGCAGGACCACCTCGTCGGCCAGCTCGAATATGCCAACCTCGCACCGCGCGACCTGGCGATCGCCCGCGCTATCGTCGATGCCACAAACGACGACGGCTACATCACCGACTCGATGGACGACATCGCGGCGACGTTGCTGCCCGAGGTCACCGCCGAAGCGAACGAAGTCGAACGCGTGCTCAAGCTGGTGCAAACCCTCGATCCGCCCGGGGTCGCCGCGCGCTCCTTGAGCGAATGCCTGCAACTGCAGCTGCGCATGCTTCATGGCGATACGCCCGGCCTGCGTCTCGCGCTCGCGATCGCCGACAAGCACCTCGATCTGCTCGCCGATCGCGAATTGACGCTGCTGCGCCGCGAGTTGTCCGCATCCGACGACGAACTCGCGCAGGCCGTCGCGCTGGTGCGCGGGCTGCATCCGCGCCCGGGCGCGACCGTCAGCAGCGCGAAAGCCGAATACGTGGTGCCGGATGTGTTCGTGCGCCGCACCGACCGAGGCTGGACCGTCGAAGTGAACAGCTCGACCCTGCCGCGCGTGCGGCTCAATCAAAGCTACGCCGACATGCTCGGCCGCGGCGCCGGGCATTCCTCCATGCGCGCGCAGCTGCAGGAAGCGCGCTGGCTGCTCAAGAGCCTCGAGATCCGCAACGAAACGCTGATGAAGGTGGCGCGCTCGATCGTCGAACGGCAGAGCGCATTCCTCGAACACGGCGAAGAAAGCATGCGGCCGATGATCCTCAAGGACATCGCGCAGGCCATCGACATGCACGAGTCCACCATCTCGCGCGTCACATCCAGCAAGTACATGCACACGCCGCGCGGCGTGTTCGAACTCAAATACTTCTTCTCGAGCCAGGTCGAGGCCGCCGATGGCGGCGGCGCCTCGTCGACCGCGGTGCGCGCCAAGATCCGCAAGCTCATCAAGGAAGAAGACACCGGCAATCCGCTCTCCGACAGCCGCATCGCCGAGCTGCTCTCGGGCGAAGGCATCGCCGTGGCGCGCCGCACCGTCGCGAAGTATCGCGAGGCGCTCGGCCTTGCGCCCTCGAACGAGCGCAAGGCCCGCGCAGCCGGTAACCGTTAAGAAAAGTAACAGTAACGAAGTAGTCAGGCCAAAAAAGGAGACGCACCATGCAATTGTCGCTTTCCGGTCATCATGTCGAAGTAACCGCGTCGATGCGCTCATATGTCGAAAAGAAGCTCGAACGAATTTCGCGCCATTTCGATCACGTAATCGACGTTCATTGCGTACTGACAGTTGAGAAACTCCGACAGAAGGCCGAAGCCACTTTGCATGTGCGCGGCGGGGCCATCCACGCCGACGCCACCGAGGAAGACATGTACGCCGCCATCGATCTGCTGGCCGACAAGCTCGACCGGCGCGTCATCAAGCACAAGGAAATGAAGGCCGACAAACATGCCGCGGAAGCGCGCAAGGCCGTGAGGACCTGATCCCAGGCCCATGCGACTCATCCTCGTCAGCGGGCTGTCGGGATCCGGCAAGAGCGTGGCATTGCACATGCTCGAAGATGCCGGGTTCTACTGCGTCGACAACATCCCGGCGGCCCTGCTGAAGCCTTTCATCTCGCACACGCTGCGCGGCAATGAGTCGCAGTACTCGCGCGCCGCGGTGGGCGTCGATGCGCGCAATGCTGCGGCGGAAATTGAAACGGTGCCGCCGCTGATTGATGAACTCAAGAAGAGCGGCATTCAATGCGAAATCGTCTTCCTGCTGGCCAACGACGATGAGCTCTTGCGCCGTTTCGCCGAAACGCGCCGCAAGCACCCGATCAGCACCGATCACGTCTCGCTCAAGGAAGCCATTGCCATCGAACGGCGGCTGCTCGAGCCCATCCTGAACGCCGCCGATCTCGTCATCGACACCTCGCGCATGGGCGTACACGACTTGCGCGAACTCATCAGCCAGCGCGTGGAAAAACGCAGCACCGGCCGGTTGTCGCTGCTGGTCGAATCCTTCGGCTTCAAGAACGGCATTCCGGGCGACGCCGATTTCGTCTTCGATGCGCGTTCGCTGCCCAATCCGTACTGGGATCCTTCCCTGCGTGCCCTCACCGGCCGCGATCCGGACGTCATCCGTTTCCTCGAGGCGCAACGCAGCGTGCCGCGCCTGTGCGAAGACATCCTGCAGTTCGTCGCCGCGCGTATCCCGGAGCACCAGGCCGCGAACCGCCGCTACCTCACCATCGCCATCGGTTGCACCGGCGGCCGCCATCGCTCGGTCTATCTTGCCGAACGCATTGCCGAGCGCCTCTCCCAGAGCCACCCGGTCGTGGCCATCCGCCACAATTCCCTCGGCGAAATGCGCTCGATCACGCGCGCCCCGACCCTCACCAGCGCCCCTACTCTTTCCGGCAGCTCCGTCGCGTAGACGGCTCAGACCCGATTGTTGCTCACGGACGCCGGCGCTTCGCCGGCGTTTTCCGTCGTGGCGCTTGCGCCTGACTAAGTCCGCTTTACACTCCGGCGCGTCATGGAAGCCACACGGACACCCACGAAAGAACGTCGGCTCGCCGCGCTGCGGGGCGCTTTGCGTGAAGGTTCGTGGCGTGGCGCGGCGCGCATGGTCGGCGCGATGCACCCGGCCGAGATCGCGCTGCTGATCGAGTCGCTGCCGCCCGCGCAGCGCGAGGTGGTCTGGAACTTTGTCGAACCCGAGATCGAAGGCGACGTGCTGGTCGAGCTCAGCGAGGAAGTCAGGCAGGCCGTCATCGACGGTATGAACGCCGAGGAGCTGCTGGCCGCCGCCGAGGATATGGAACTCGACGATCTCGCGGATCTCGTCGGCGACCTGCCCGAGACCGTCAGCCGGCAGCTGGTCAAGTCCATGGACGCCCAGGATCGCGAGCGGCTCCACACCGTGCTGGCCTTCGAGCCCGATACCGCGGGCGGCCTCATGAATACCGACACGGTGAGCGTGCGCGCCGACGTCACCGTCGAGGTCGTGCTGCGCTACCTGCGCATGCGTCGCGAACTGCCCGACAAGACGGACCGGCTGTTCGTCGTCGATCGCGACGACATGTACCTCGGTACGCTGGCATTGACGCGCCTGCTGACCGAAGACCCGGAAAAGCCGGTGGGCGACCTGATCGATCCCGAGGCTCCGCGTATCGCGCCGGCGACCACCGCGCACGACGTCGCGCGGCTCTTCCAGGAACGCGACCTCGTGTCCGCCGCCGTGGTCGACGATGCCGGCAAGTTGTTAGGCCGGATCACGGTCGACGACGTGGTCGACGTCATCCGCGAAGAGGCCGCGCACGAAGTCATGTCCGCGGCCGGCTTGCGCGACGAAGAGGACGTGTTCGCGGGCGTGATTCCATCGACGCGTCGCCGGCTGGTATGGCTCGGCATCAACCTGATCACCGCGTTCATGGCGGCCGCGGTCGTGAGTCGCTTCGAAGGGACGATCGAGAAGGTCGCCGCGCTGGCCGCGCTCATGCCCATCGTCGCCAGCATGGGAGGCATCGCGGGCACTCAGACGGTAACGCTCATCGTTCGCGGCATCGCGCTTGGCCAGGTCGAGTGGGTGAACGCGAAGTGGCTGCTGTGGAAGGAGATAGCGGTCGGCGGCCTCAACGGGCTCATCTGGGCGCTGGTGGTCGGCGCGGTGACCATCGTGTGGTTCGGCGTCTGGAAGATTGCCGCCATCATCGCCGCTGCGATGCTGGTGAATCTGCTCTGCGCCGCAACGGTCGGCGTCATCGTGCCGCTGCTGTTGCGACGCATGCGCATCGATCCGGCGCTGTCGGCGGGCGTCATCCTCACCACCTTCACCGACTGCATCGGCTTCGCAACCTTGTTAGGCCTGGGCGCGCTCTTCCTGACTTGAAGGCTGACCTGATCGCGGCAGCCCGCTCACGCGCCGCTGGTCAACTCATCCGGGCGCCATTCCTGCGTCGCGACGGTCACTCCGCCAGTCCCGCCGGGCGCGCGCAGCGCGAGCGCCAGCACGTGTTCTTCGGTCGGCCGGTACTGCCAGAAGCGCCAGTCCGCCGCGTCGTACGCAGCGAACGACATCCCGACGACCTGGTGCTGGTCGTCGAGCGAGAACGCCGCGTTGTCGAGCGCGGCGCTGATGCCGCGGCCGCTCGCCTTCATCCAGGATTCCTTGAGCGTCCACAGCGAATAGAAGCGTGCCGGCTGGCGCTCGGGTGGCAACGCGTCGAGATTACGCGCCTCTTCCGCGGTGAAGTAGCGACGCGCCAGCTGCAGTGCCGTCGTGCGCTCGTACAGGTTTTCGGCATCGATGCCGATGTCGCGATGCCGGCTCACGGCGATCGCGATGAGCCCCTCCGTATGTGTCAGATTGAAATGCAGCCTGAGAGACTGGAATCCCGGCGCCAGAATGGGCTTGCCGTGTTCGCCCTTCACGAAGCGCAAGGAAGCGGGGTCGATGCCGGGCGCATACTTCGTCAGCACGGTACGTTGCATGGCGCGCGCCGCCAGGAATCGCAGCTTCGACTCGGACGAATGCGCCGAGTCCACGCGCTCGAGTTCCTTCGGTTGCAGGATCGTGGCCATCTGCCTGAGCGCCGATTCGTCCTGCGGGCGCTCGAACGACCACCAAAGATGGATTTCGTTGTCGGCGAGATTCATGAGGCGAGGAAGGCCGTCAGCTCGTCGCGCCTGGCGAGCGTGTCACGATAACCGAGTTCGATGAGCTCGCGCGTGTACGCGGCCTCGAACATCAGGTAACTCGCGAGCAGGCTGCCGGATGCGCCGCGCGCGCCGATGATGCGCATCAAAGCGCGCAGGCTCACCGGCAAACTATCGATGTGCTGGAGCGCGAGCTGCGAGGGGTCGATGCTCGGCGCGATCATCATCGTCTGGATCTGCCGCGTACCCACCACGCTGCCGGCCAGTGCCGAAAGCCGGTTGATGCGATGCAGGTTTTCGAGGTCGGCGGAAATCTGGTCGCTGAACAGCGTGTCCAGCATGTAGCCGAACAATTGTCCCGGTGTGGGCGGCGAGTCGGATGCGACGAAGCGCGGGATGAGGTCGAGATGCGTCGGGCGCACGCCCACGACCAGCAGGCGATCGGCGCCGAGATGGATGGCGGGACTGAGCGGCGCGGTCTGGCGCATCGCGCCGTCGCCGAAGAATTCGCCCTGCAGGCACATCGGCGGAAACAGGAACGGAATGCCGAGGCTCGCCATCAGGTAGTCGAGCGACAGCGGCACGCGTTCGCCGTGGCGCTGCGCGCGCGACCATTCGCTCACCGTGGTCTCCGCCTCGAAGAACGACACCGAGCGCGCGGTGTAGTAGCTCGTGGCGCACAACGCCAGCGCGCGCAGGTCGCCGCGCGCGACATTTGCGCGGATGGCGTCGAAGTCCGTGACCTTCGACAGCAGTTCGCGCAGCGGCGAATTGTCGAGCAGGGATCTGGGCGGGCCCATCGCGCCACCCGTCAGCAGCGAACCCATCCAGCGGCCGCCGGCCTTGAGCATGGCGAAGGCATCGGAGCGGAACACCTGGTGGACGCGAAAATTGGCCCAGACCTGTTCGATATCCGAAACGGTCTGATGCCAGCGCAACACGTTCCCGGCCAGGATCGCGGCCGCCACGGCGCCCGCCGACGTTCCCACGATGATCGGAAAAGGCCAATCGGGACGCGGATGTATCTCGGAAAGCCCTTTGAGCACGCCCACCTGGTATGCGGCGCGCGCGCCCCCGCCCGTCAGGATCAGTCCTGCGCGAGTTACATTGCCGGCGACACTGCTAATATTCGCCTCCCCCACGACGCTCGTATTTCACGGAGAACATCATGCTCGCACTTCGAAGGATTTTGGTCACCGCCCTCGTGACGGCGACCGCAAGTGTATGCGTCCTGGCGGGCGAGGCCGCCGCGGCTCCGGCCGAAGGCACCGCTGCGCCGGCATTCAAACTACAGGATCAGGCTGGCACCTGGCACACGCTCTCGGAATACAAGGGCAAGTGGGTCGTGCTCTATTTCTATCCGAAGGACGAGACCTCGGGCTGCACCACCCAGGCGTGCGAGCTGCGCGACAACATCTTCGCGTTCCGCAAGGCCGACGCGGTCATTCTCGGCGTGAGCGCCGATGACGTCGATTCGCACAAGAAATTCGCGGAGCACCACAGCCTGCCATTCACGATCCTCGCCGACCCCAAGAAGGAAGCGATCAAGTCGTATGGCGTGCTCTGGAGCCCGGCTCCCGGCGTCGAACTCGCCAGCCGCCAGACCTATCTGATCGGCCCCGACGGCAAGATCGTCAAACACTGGGCGAAGGTCGACCCGAAGGGTCATTCGGACATGGTGCTCGCCGAGATCAAGGCGCACTCGCCCGCCAAAAGCGGCTAACCGCGGTTAAATTTTGTTCATGAATCACGCCCGGCGCGAAGAACTGCGCCGGGCGTTTTCGTTGCGGCGCTGCGTCTGAGCTCCCGCATGGCCTGATCCAGACCCTGCAATGTCAGCGGGAACATGCGCTGACCGATCAGCTCGCGCGTTATCTCCACGGACGCCGTCCATTTCCAGCGATCTTCGGGCTCGGGATTGAGCCATACGAGGCGCGGAAAATGCGCTGCGATACGCTCCATCCACACGCGGCCGGATTCGTCGTTCCAGTGTTCGACGCTGCCGCCCGGCTGTTCGATCTCGTACGGGCTCATCGTCGCATCGCCGACGATAACCACGCGATAGTCGGAATTGAACGTGCGCAGCAGTGCCGTGGTGCTGGTCGTGACGCTGAAGCGCCGCCGGTTGTCCTTCCACAGGCGTTCGTAGGGAAAGTTGTGGAAGTAGAAGTACTCGAGATGCTTGAACTCGGCGCGCGCGGCCGAGAACAGTTCCTCGCAGATTCTGACGTGCGGATCCATCGAGCCCCCGACGTCGAGCAGCAACAGCAGCTTGACCGCATTGCGCCGCTCCGGCACCAGCTTCAGGTCTAACAAGCCGGCGTTGCGCGCGGTGGCGTCGATGGTGCCGTCGAGATCCAGTTCCTCGGGCGCACCCTCGCGTGCGAAGCGCCGCAGCCGTCGCAGCGCCATCTTGAGATTGCGCGTGCCGAGCTCGACGCCATCGTCGAAGTTGCGATAGTCGCGCGCATCCCAGACTTTCACCGCGCGCCGATGGCGGCCGGGACCCTGCCCCAGGCGCACGCCTTCAGGGTTGAATCCGCCGTTGCCGAACGGCGAGGTGCCGCCCGTGCCTATCCACTTGTTGCCACCTTCGTGACGCTCCTGCTGCTCGCGCAGACGCTGGCGCAGCGTCTCGAGCAATTTGTCCCAGCCGCCCAGCCCCTCGACCTTTTGGCGCTCCTCTGCGGTGAGCAGGCGCTCGGTCAGCTGCTGCAGCCACTCGGGTGGCAGTTCCGCGACGATCTTTTCGAACAGCTTCTGCGCACCTTCGAAATGCTCGGCGAAGATCCGGTCGAAACGATCGAAATGCCGCTCGTCCTTCACGAGCGCCAGGCGCGCCAGGTAGTAGAACTCCTCCGCCGACAGCGACGCAACCCGCGCTTCGAGCGCTTCCAGCAGCGACAGGAATTCAGGCAGGGTGACCGGCACCCCGCCGGCGCGCAAGTCCGTGAAGAAGCGCACCAGCACGGGAGCCCGGCTTCAGCGGCCCGCGCGCCGGTTGAGGAACACCAGCTGCTCGAACAGGTGCACGTCCTGTTCGTTCTTCAGCAGCGCGCCGTGCAGTACGGGGATCGTCTTCTTCGGGTCGTCGCCGCGCAGCGCCTCGGGCGGAATGTCCTCGGCCAGCAGTAGTTTGATCCAGTCGAGCAGCTCGGAGGTCGAGGGCTTCTTCTTGAGACCCGGCGTGTCGCGCACATTGAAGAATGTGCCGAGCGCCTCGGCCAGCAGTTCTTTCTTGAGATCCGGAAAGTGCACGCGCACTATTTTTTCCATCGTTTCCGCGTCGGGGAAACGGATGTAGTGAAAGAAGCAGCGGCGCAGGAAGGCGTCCGGCAGCTCCTTCTCGTTGTTGCTGGTGATCAGGATGATCGGCCGGTGACGCGCCTTTACCAATTCGCGCGTCTCGTGCACGTAGAATTCCATGCGATCGAGCTCGCGCAGCAGGTCGTTCGGAAATTCGATGTCGGCCTTGTCGATCTCGTCGATCAGCAGCACCGGCTGCACGGCGGAGTCGAACGCCTCCCACAGCCGGCCCTTGACGATGTAGTTGCCGATGTCGCGTACTTTTTCCTCACCGAGTTGCGAATCGCGCAGTCGTGATACCGCGTCGTATTCGTACAGGCCCTGTTGCGCCTTGCTCGTGGACTTGATGTGCCACTCGTACAATGGCCGCCCGAGCGAGCGAGCGATTTCTTCGGCGAGCTGGGTCTTGCCGGTGCCGGGTTCACCCTTGATCAGTAGCGGCCGCGCCAGCGTCATCGCGGCGTTTACGGCCATCATCAGGTCGGGTGTTGCGACGTAGCGTTCGGTGCCTGAGAAGCGGGCGTCGGCCATGGCTTGTGGAATCGCTCTATGGAACGGCACCCAGCGGCCGCAACACGAGCTTATGCGCTGCCGAGCCCGGCAGGAATGGTGTCGGCTTTCCTTCGGCCCAATCTTCGATCCCGCTGCGATAGAACGGCGACAGCGGATGACCGGACGGCCCGCC
>DATHJZ010000313.1:0-14267 GCA_035286365.1 Steroidobacteraceae bacterium
CGGGCTCCTGCGCACGGCGGACTCCGCCTCGCCACTGGCCGCGCCCGCGGTCGGCGCGTCACTGCTCGCGTTCATCGTCGTGTACTTCGCGGTGTTCGGCATGGGCAGCTGGTACCTGCTCAAGCTGATGTCGCGGCCGCCGCAGCCGCACGAGAGCGATCCACCCAACGCGCCCGCGCATGCGGCCGGCATCACGCCCGGACCCGCGCTCGCGGCCGGTGGCTCGCCCGCAGGAGAGCGCCATGACTGACGGCACCGTGCTCACCAACGTCTGGGCCGCGATTCTCGCGTTCGCGGTTTTCATGTACATCGTCATGGACGGCTTCGATCTCGGCATCGGCATCCTGTTTCCGGTGTTCGGCGTGGGCCGCGAGCGCGATACCGCGATGAATTCCATCGCGCCGGTGTGGGACGGCAACGAGACCTGGCTGGTATTGGGCGGCGGCGGGTTGTTGGCTGCGTTCCCGCTGGCGTACGCGATCATCATGTCGGCGCTGTATCCGCCGCTGATCGCCATGCTGCTGGCGCTGGTGTTTCGTGGCGTCGCGTTCGAATTCCGCTGGCGCGACCCGGGTCATCGCGCGATCTGGGATTTCGCCTTCACGGCCGGTTCGTTCACGGCGGCATTCACGCAGGGAATCATGCTGGGCGCGCTGCTGCAGGGCATCGACGTCGCGGGTCGCGCCTACGCGGGCGGCTGGTGGGACTGGCTGACGCCGTTCAGCCTGCTCACGGGTGCGAGCGTGGTGGCGGGATACTCCTTGTTAGGCGCTTGCTGGCTCAACTGGAAGACCGAGGGCGAGACGCAGAACCACGCACGCCGGCTGATGCGCATCATGGCGCCCGTCACGCTGCTCGCCATTCTCGCGGTGAGTCTCGCGACGCCGTTCCTCGGCAGCGAATATTTCGACCGCTGGTTCACCATGCCGCGCGTATTGTTCACGGCGCAGGTGCCGCTGGTGATCGCGATCCTCACCTGGCGCTTCGTGCGCAGTCTGCGTCGCAACTATGAGCTTGCGCCGTTCGTCATCACGCTCGCGGTGTTCGGCCTGTCCTTCGTGGGTCTCGGTATCAGCATGTATCCCTACCTGATTCCCAACAGCGTCACGCTGCAGATGGCGGCAGCCCCGGCGAGCAGCCAGGTGTTCATGCTGGTCGGTGCGGGAGTGCTCGTGCCGCTGATCCTCGCCTACACCGCGTGGTCCTACTGGGTGTTCCGCGGCAAGGTCGGGCACGAGGGATACCATTGAGTCCCCGCTCGGACGAACCACAGGCGCCGCTGCTGCGGCGTCTCGGATGGATGGCCCTCATATGGGCCATCAGCGTAACTTTGTTAGGTGTGGTTAGCCTGATTCTCCGTTGGTGGCTAAAGTAGGCCGCCTACTTTACCGAATGGGGAATGCCGATGAATCTGCACACCGCTCTCTACGCGCTCGCCGCCATCTTGTTAGGCGCGATCGGGATCTGTTTCCATGACTTCGCGCTGACGTGGCAGCCGGTGCCGCCGGGGCTCGGCGCGCGCACCGCGCTTGCCTACCTGAGCGGCCTGCTGCTGATCGTCGGCGGCGCCGCCATTCTCACGCGCAGGGGCGAGCGCGGCGGCGCGCTGCTGCTCGCGGCGTTCTACGGAATCTGGGTGGTCTTCCTCCACGGACCGATCGTGCTGGCCGATCCCGGTGCGCTCTACAAATGGAACGGCGTCGCGGAGATCTCATTCCTCACCGCGGGTGGCCTCGCGTTGTTTGGCTCGTCGCCGGGCATGCGCGGCACCGTCGCGACCGTCGCGCGGCTCATCGCAGGGTCGTGCGCCATCTGTTTCGGGGCCACGCATCTCGTCTATGCGCCGCAGACCGCCGACTTCGTGCCGGCCTGGATCCCGCCAGGCAAGTTGTTCTGGGCCTACTTCACCGGCGTCGCCTACATCGCAGCCGGCCTCGCACTCGTGAGCAGAATTCAGGCGCGCCTTGCGGCCACGCTGACGGCCGCGATGATGGCGACGTTCGTGGTGCTGCTGCACATTCCGCGCGTGGTTGCGCAACCCACCTCGCAGTTCGAGTTGACCATGCTCGCGGTCGCGAGCTGTCTCACCGGCGCCGCGCTGCTGATCCGCAAGTACGCGACCTGATGGAGGAGCGCGAAGACAAGCCGTTGCCGCCCATCGTGGTGCCGCATACCGAACTGTCGGCAGACGCGCTGCAGGGTGTCATCGAGTCCTTCGTGCTGCGCGAGGGTACCGACTACGGCGAGCGGGACGTGCCGTTCGAGACCAAGGTGATGCAGGTGCGTCGCCAGCTCGAGCGGCGCGAAGCGGAAATCGTCTACGACCAGAACACCGAGAGCATCGGTATCGTGGTGCGCGACCCGAGACCGAAAACCCCGGCATCCACGTTATAAGTCCGTGCTCGCGATCATTTCCTCGTCAGTGAAGGGTTATGGTGTGAACATGAAGCCGAAGAAGTCCGAGAAGTGTGCTGGCGGAGAACTGATGATCACGCGGCGTCACCTCGTGGGACTCGCACTGGCGGCCGCGCTCGCCGCGCCGGCCCAAGCTGCGCGCGCCGATCGCGAGCTGAAGGCGATCCGGAAGCAGATTGGCGGCCGCCTCGGCGTGCACGCCCTCGATTCGCAGAGCGGCCAGCGACTGGGTATCGATGAAGGTTCGCGCTATGCGATGGCGTCGACTTTCAAACTACCGCTGGCGGCGGCGCTGTTGTGGCAGGTAGATCGCGGGGCGTTCAAGCTCGAGCGCACGCTGCCCATCAAGCGCGCAGACCTGTTACCCAATTCAGCCGCGGTCGAAGCACGGCTCGCCGCCGGCGCGCAGACCATGACGCTGCGCGAGCTGTGCGCCGCCATCATCACGGTGAGCGACAACGCCGCCGCCAATATCCTGCTCACCGGCATCGGCGGTCCTCAAGGGCTCACCACCTTCATGCGCAACATCGGCGATGAAGTCACGCGCTGCGACCGGATGGAACTCGAGCTGAACTCCAATAACCCGGACGATCCGCGCGACACGACCACGCCGCGCGCCATGGTCGATTCCATGCTGCGCATATTCACCCAGGACGTGTTGTCGCTGACGTCGCGCGCGTTGCTCATCGACTGGTTGACCGCCTCGAAGCTCGGTCTCGACCGCGTGCACGCCGGAATTCCCAAGACCTGGCAGGTGGGCGACAAGACCGGCACCGGCCAGAACGGGGCCGTCAACGACCTGGTGGTTGCCTTTCCGCCCGATCGCCGGCCGGTGTTCGTCGCGGTATACATGAGCGAGTCGCCGCAGCCCATCGCAACGCTCAACGCTGCGCACGCGCAGATCGGCGCGCTGGTTGCCAAGGACCTGGGCCGCGGCTGACCGGCCCGTGATACGCGGGGGTCTCATGTTCCAAGGATCCGTGTGTGCGTTCCTGCTGCTGGCGGGCGTTTCGGTCGCGGCGCCTGTGGGTGGGCGACGATTCCGATGGCCGTTTCCGCAATCTCGCCGTCGCACGGAAATAGGCGCCGAACAGAAGAATTGACGGCTTATCAAACGCGGCAGAACCTCGGCGCATCGAAGGTGCGGAGGCTTCCATGAACCGTTTCGCCCTGTTCCTTGTCCTGTCGCTGTCACTCGCGAGCCCGCTGTCCGCCCAGAGGGCAGGACCCGCGCCGACCCAGGCGCTCACCGATGAAATCGCCGCCGCCGACCTGGCTCTGTTTTCCGCGTTCTTCGACCGCTGCGACCTCGAGGCGCTCAAGGGCATGGTCACGGATGACTTCGAGATGTTTCACGACAAGAACGGCTACATGACGAAGTCTGGCAAGGAATTCCTCGATGGCATTGCGGGCACCTGCGCACGCCAGAAGACCGGCGAGGACTACCGCGCGCGCCGCGAGCTCGCGCCGGGCAGCCTCAAGGTCTATCCACTCAACAACTACGGCGCCGTCGAAGTCGGCGTGCACCGCTTCTACCAGCTGTTGCCGGGCAAGCCCGAGAAGCTGGTCGAGGTATCGCAGTTCACACACGTGTGGAAGAAGGAAGAGAGCGGCTGGAAGATCGCCCGCGTGCTGAGCTACGACCACCGTCTCACGAACTGAGGCGCGGATTCACCGCAGCGCGCGCAGTATCCGCGGCGCAGCATCCACAGCAGCGTCGCGGCACCGGGCTCGACCGTTCCGCCAAATTCCACGCACGCGGCGCCGCCCTTCTTGAACGCGATCTTCAGGCGCGCGACACCGCCGAGCGCGCTCGACAGCAGCATCGACAGATGGGGCTCGTGACCGACCAGCACGACGCAGCGGGCGCGTTGCTTGCGCAGCAGTTCCATCGCGTGGCGCACCGGCTGGCCGGCGGCGAGCTCGGGGCACTCGGTCAGATCGCGCAACTGCGCGACGCGTCGCAGGATCGTCGCGGTATCGAGCGCGCGCACGAATGGGCTCGTGAGCAGCGATGCGGAGCGCGGCAAGTGACGCGCCAGGCCGCGCGCCGCCTTTTCGAATTTGCGGATGCCGGCCGGGGTCAGGGGGCGCAACGCGTCTTTCGGCCAACGAGTGCGATTGCGTTCGTGGGCGATCGCGTGGCGGACCAGGAACACCCGCATCACCTGGCGTCCGGTCGCGCCTGTGAGCGCATCACCTCGGCCAGCGCCCGCCAGCGCCGGCCGCGGATGCGCGCGTAGGCTTTCGAAAATTTTCGCCTGCATCGATCGAAGGCGCGTGCGTCACGTTCCACGAGTCTGCCCATCGCGAAGTAGGTGGCCGAAGGAAGCTGCTGCGCATCGTTCGCGAGAGCGGCGAAATGCTGCTCGCGCACCGTGGCGTCCTGATAGGCGCCGAGGATGTCCTGCAGCTTGCCGAGCGCGCGACCATAGGCGCGCCCCGCCTCGCCAAAGAGTTCTTCGAACGCATCGAGCGTGTAGCGCAGCCGTTTCGCCCGAATTCGCACCTCGTGATACTCGTCCGGATCGGAACCGGCGCGAATGCGCTCGGCGCGCTTGCGCAATTTGCGCGCCTGCTCGCGCACGAGCTCGCGTGCGACGGCGCCGGTCGAAGCCGGTTGAGCGGTGCCGTCCGCGTGTTCGCCCACCAGCCGTTCCTTCCAGCTATCCACCCACAAGCGGACGCGCTCGGAGTCGAGCGCGTGCAACAGCCGTCCGCGCAGGTTGCGGCGCTGTTCCTGCAGCCGCTCGAGCATCGGGCCAAGCGCCAATTGCTCATCCCCCGCGAGCGCCGCGAACGAGGCCTCGAGGTGGGCGATCTGCACATCGAGATCGCGCACGGCGCCCAGCGATCGGACCAGCATGCGCAGCGAGCGGCGTTCACGCACCGCCCAGGCAGGCCCGCGCCGGCGCCAGGAACGCAGCAGAACATCGAGATGGCGCGCAGCGACCCGCATCTGGTGCACCGCCTCCGGCGCGTCTGCGCGCACGCGTGGCTCACTCGCAAGCAGCAGCGCGAAATAGCGACGCAACTGCGCAAGCTGGGTCGCACTGAAGTCCTGGTTGGCGGAGATTCCGAGACTGCCGAGGTCCGGTTGTCTTTCCGGATCGAGGCCCGCGGCGGCGATGCCGGTCCGAAACTTGGAGAGCTGCACGGGTTGCAGTCGCGCGCCGTCGCGCAGTCCGTCCACCCACGGCTCGAGCGCCGCGGGTTCGGCGTGAATGCACTCGACTTCCACGCGCGTGAGCAGTTCGGCCTCGCCGGCCGGTGTTTCGATGGATATTTCGTCGAGGTCGATTTCCGCCAGCGGCAGTTCGGAGTCCGCCTCGAGCAGGCGCAGCCGCTCCCGGCGCGTGTGCGCCTGGAACAGCGGCGCGAGGAGCCGCCTGCCGACCAGTGCGCGGATGTGCTCCGCGATCGGCTCTGCGGACGCCAGCAGCGTGCCGATATCGGAGCTCGGCATGGGCGCGGAGATCTCCGTGCGTCGCGCGATTCCTCTGACGGGCGCGCGCAGCGCCTTCAGCGTGAGCTCGGTTTCCCCGGCGTCCGCCGCGTCTTCACTGGCGTGTCGCAGGCGCAACGCAAAGCCGGCGCGGTAGATCATCCAGTCGGACGAATCGTAGTAGGTGTCGTGTATTTGCAGGCTCGGCTGACGGGTGCAGCGTCGCTCGGAATGCCCCTGGGGCAGGCTCGCCAGCCAGGTGCGCGCGGCCGCAAGATCGGTTGCCGCGAATTGCCATTCCAGTTCGGTGTGGCGATGCATGTTTTTCTGACCACCGAGGCCGTAACGAATTCACATCGATTCGCGGGCAATCGCGCGATAGCCAATGTCACGGCGGCATTGCATGCCCGGCCAGGCAATGGCATCCACCAGCTTGTAGGCCTGCGCCTGCGCGGCCGAGACGCTCGCTCCCAAACCCACCGCGCACAGCACGCGGCCGCCGTTCGTGAGCGTGTCGCCGGCTCCGCGCTGCGTGCCGGCATGAAACACCTTGCCGGGTAGTTTGGCCGCCGCGTCGAGTCCGGTGATGACGTCCCCCTTGCGTACGTTGTCCGGATAGCCTTCCGCGGCGAGCACCACACCGAGCGCGGCGCGGTCGTCCCATTCGGCATGCAGCCCCTCGAGCCGCTTGTCGAGCGCGGCCTCGCACAGCTCCACGAGATCGCTCTTGAGCCGCATCATGATGGGTTGGGTTTCCGGATCGCCGAAGCGGCAGTTGTACTCGAGCACGTTGGGCGTGCCGTCGGGATGCACCATGATGCCGGCATAGAGAAAACCCGTGTACGGCGTGCCGTCCTTCGCGAGCCCGCGGATGGAAGGCTCGATGACCTCGCGCATGATGCGCTCGTGCATCGCGCGGTCCACGACGGGCGCGGGCGAATAGGCGCCCATGCCGCCGGTGTTGGGCCCGGTGTCGGAATCTTTCAGCCGCTTGTGATCCTGCGAGGTCGCGAACGCGAGAATGTGCTTCCCATCGGCCATGACGATGAAGCTGGCTTCCTCGCCGGGCAGGAATTCCTCGATGACGACTTCATCGCCCGAGGCGCCGAACTGTCCGCCGAACATCGAGTGGGCGGCCGCGATCGCTTCTTCCGCGGTGTCGAGAATCAGCACGCCCTTGCCGGCAGCCAGGCCGCTCGCCTTGACGACGATGGGCATGCGCTGCGCGCGTACCCAGTTCGCGTCGAACGTCGCGCGTGTGAATGTGGCGTAAGCCGCGGTGGGAATGCCGTGCCGCTTGAGGAATTCCTTGGTGTAGGCCTTGGAACCCTCGAGCTGCGCCGCGGCTTTCGTCGGCCCGAAGCAGCGCAGCCCGGCGGCGTGGAACGCATCGACCACGCCTGCGACCAGCGGCCCCTCGGGCCCGATGATGGTGAGCCCGACCCTTTCAGCCTTGGCGAGAGCCACAAGGCCAGGAATGTCTTCGGCCGCCACGTTCACGTTGCGCACGCGCGATTCGGTCGCGGTGCCGCCATTGCCCGGCGCAACCAGGACCTCGGAGACCTTGGGCGACTGCGTGCACTTCCACGCGAGCGCGTGTTCGCGTCCGCCTGCGCCCACGACCAGGATCTTCATAGACTTGAGTTCAGTGCCTGAAGTGGCGCATGCCGGTGAACACCATGGTCATGCCGTGTTCGTCGGCTGCGGCGATGACTTCATCATCGCGCTTGCTGCCACCCGGTTGCACGATCGCCTTGATGCCGTACGCGGCGGCCGCGTCCAGCCCATCGCGGAACGGGAAGAACGCGTCAGAGGCCATCGAAGCGCCTTCGACGGCGAGCCCTTCGTCCTTGGCCTTGAGCGCGGCGACGTGCGTGGAGTACACGCGCGACATCTGCCCGGCGCCGACACCGATGGTCATGCCATCGCGCGCGAACACGATCGCGTTGGATTTCACGTACTTGCACACGCGCCAGGCGAACCACAGGTCCGCGTACTGGGTTGGCGTGGGCTGCTTCTTCGTCATGACTTTGAAGGTGTCCGGATCGGCGAGCGCGGTGTCACGGCTCTGCACGAGCAATCCGCCGACCACGCTGCGGTATTCGAACTCGGAAGGATTGCTGATCGCGAGCGGACCTACCACCAGCACGCGCACGTTGCTCTTGCCCGCGAGCACCCGCGCGGCCTCGGCCGACACGCTGGGCGCCGCAATTACCTCGACGAATTGCCGGCCGGTAATGGCAACCGCGGTGCTTTCATCGAGCTCGCGATTGAACGCGATGATGCCGCCGAAGGCGGAGGTCGGATCCGTGCGGTACGCGCGATCGTAGGCATCGGACAGCGACATCGACGTCGCCACACCGCAGGGATTGGAGTGCTTGACGATCACGCAGGCGGGTTCGTTGAACGCGCGCACACATTCCACCGCCGTATCCGTATCGGCGATGTTGTTGAACGACAGTTCCTTGCCCTGCAGCATCCTGGCGCTGGCCACGCACGATCCCTTGACGCCGGGCTCGCGGTAGAACGCTGCCTGTTGGTGCGGGTTCTCGCCGTAGCGCAGGTCCTGGATCTTCTCGTAGACCAGCGGCAGCGTCGCGGGGAAGGTTTCAGCCGAGTCTCCGACGCGGCTCAGCCCCTCTCGCGAAAGAAGATAGTTGGACACCATCGTGTCGTACGCAGCAGTGTGCGCGAATGCCTTGGCGGCGAGCCGCGCGCGCGTGTCGATGCTGGTGGCGCCGGCGTTGGCATCGAGATCGGCGGCGACCAGTTTGTAGTCGGCCGAATCGACGATCACCGTCACCGATTCATGATTCTTGGAAGCCGCGCGCACCATCGCGGGTCCGCCGATGTCGATGTTTTCGATGGCATCGGCATAGGTGCAATCGGGCTTGGCCACGGTCTGGGCGAACGGGTACAGGTTCACGACCAGCAGATCGATGCGCGGAATGTTGTGCTTCGCCATGACCTCTTCGTCGATGCCGCGCCGGCCGAGCAAGCCGCCGTGCACCCGCGGATGCAGCGTCTTGACGCGACCGTCCATGATTTCCGGGAAGCCCGTGTAGGCCGAGACCTCGATTACCGGAATGCCGGCGTCGGTGAGCAGCCTGGCTGTTCCGCCAGTGCTCAGCAATTCAACTTTTCGTGCAACAAGGGTGCGGGCGAAATCGACCAGCCCGGTCTTGTCGGAAACCGACAGCAGGGCCCTGCGAATCGTGACGAGCATGGAAAAGGGTCAGCCTGAAAGGCCGAACTGTCGCAGTTTCTTTCTCAGAGTGCCCCGGTTGATACCGAGAATCGCGGCGGCACGGCACTGGTTGCCCGAGGAATAGTCGAGCACGGCGCGGAACAGCGGTTCTTCGACTTCGCGCAGCACGAGGTCGTAGAGGTGTGCCGGCTTGTGGCCGTTGAGATTGGAGAAGTAGTCGGAGAGCGCGCGTTCGGCGTGATTACGGAGCGGCACTTCGAGCGCGCCATTGCGACCGGAATCTTTCCTGGTCCGAGAAGTTTTCGCCGTCATTACCGATGCCCCGTCGTCTGTGCTCGAGCCTGAACACTTTTCTTAAACACTCGCTGCAATACCTCCCCAGGTTGCAACGGTGGCCTCGACGTCAACCAGCCCGTCGAGACTTCTCTCAGCCAACGCAAACTGCGACGCCGACGTTGAAGCTGCCATCAACTCCCGACGAACATCGGGCGCATCCTGCAACTTCTCAAAATACCAACCGAGGTGTTTGCGTGCGACTCGAAGTCCAGTCTCTTCGCCGTAAAAATCGTAGAGGGATTCGAGATGCGCGAGGATGGTATCACGCACTTTCGCGAGGGGAAGTGCGGGCGCAAATTTTCCGTGCGACAAAAAATAATTGACATCGCGGAAAATCCACGGCGAGCCATGCGCTGCGCGACCGAGCATTACTCCTGTTGCGCCGGTGAAATCAAGCACCGCGCGCGCTTTTTGCGGCGAATCAATATCACCATTTGCGAATAATGGAATTTTCACACGCGATCTGATTTCGCGAATGGTGTCGTACTCAGCTGCGCCGTCATAAAAATCTTCGCGCGTGCGCCCGTGAATCGCGAGCGCTGCGATGCCACACGATTCAGCGAGTTGCGCGATGCGCACACCGTTGCGCGTATCGCGACTCCATCCGGTGCGCGTCTTCAGGGTCACCGGTACGCTGGATGCGGCGACCACCGCGGAAAGAATTTTCGCGACCAGCGCTTCATCGGTGAGAAGCGCGGAGCCGCACAGCCGGTTGCAGACTTTTTTCGCCGGGCAACCCATATTGATGTCGATGATCTGTGCGCCGAGATCGATATTGCGGCGCGCGGCTTCCGCGAGAGGCTCGGGATCGGCGCCCGCCAGTTGCACCACCCGCGGTTCGGGCTCACCCGAGTGGTCCATGCGCAGTTGGGTTTTCTTCGTGGTCCAAAGGCGCACGTCACTGGTGATCATTTCCGACGCGGCGAGACCCGCTCCAAACTGCCGCGCGATTTGTCGGAATGGACGATCAGTTACGCCCGCCATCGGCGCGAGCACGACATTGGAGTCCAGTACGTAAGGACCGATACGCATCGCGCTTTGTACTTCAGCCCGCGGCGCGGCGCCGGGCTTCGTTCGCACAACCGATGTCGCCACCCTCGCCACGCAGGCAGGCGTCGATCTCGAAGCCAATCGCGGCCTTGCCTGGATCGATGACGTGCAGTTCGGCGTCGATTCGCTGATCCGGTTCGAGCAGGCGCTGATCCGCAGCCCGCTGCGGCAGATACTCGCGCGGTTCGAGGTCACGCGTGGCGACCGCGTTGCCGTAGCGATCCTGCAGCGTCAGGCGCAGCAGCGGCAGCGGCTGCACACGTGCGCTCTCGTTGTGCAAAGAGAGGCGCACGCGCAGGCGGGTGCCGTCTGAACCTTCCGCTTCCGCGCCGAGCTGTTTGACGGAATATGCCGCAAGGTCCCAGCGCGGCACGAGGACTACGCCAAACCAGCCGTACACCCTGGAGGCGATCGGCCCGAGCGACGGGTTCAGCGCCAGGCTCTGCCGGTTGTGGTGCAGCAACTGGATCACGAGCAGCAATGCCAGTACCGCAACGCCGCTCACGTACTGCCACATCGCCCGGCGCTTGGGCTGCGGTGCGAACAGCGGCTCGAGTACGGTATCGCCGCTCGATGCCGAGACGCCCTTGATGTCGCGCGCCGCCCAGAGCTCCGCGGGCTCTTCGTCGTCACTGGCTGCGGGCTGCAAGGCTTCGCGCTCGCCCGTGCGGGTGCGCGTCGCGAACGCTTCCGCCTCCGCGAACATTTCTTCGACCCAGGGCGGATCGGCGGTACTGCTCTGTTCCATCGTGTCGTCCGTGGTCGCCGTTTCTGCCGCAACAGTTGCGAATTCGTCCTCCGGCGTATCGTCGAGCAGCGACCAGTCGTCGGTTGCGATGGTGTCGGTGAACGAAGGTTCGACGGGCTCGAACCCGGACTCTGGTTCTTGTTCCGGCGCGGAGTCTTCCTGCGGTTCCTCGGCGAGCACTACGGCCTCGTAACTGCCCGATGCGATGTCGGTCTCGTTGGCGGGTGGCTCGATGAAGATCTCGGAAACGTCGGTCGCGACCGGATCGAATTCCATCGAGCCTTCGTCGCCGCTCGCCGCATCGCTGTCGAAACTCAGGTCGATCTCGACTGCCGGAGCAGGCGGCTCGATTTCCGGCTCCATGGCGACGCCCGCGCCGAACGCGGGCTCGACCGTGGAATTCGGCGTGGTTTCGAGCAGTCGGCGCTGTGCGGTGTCAGAGGTGCTGCCGTTCGGTTCGCCTTCGCGCAGCGCGATCAACGCGTTGAATACATTCGCGCAGCGGCCGCAACGTACGTAGCCCTGTCCGGCGCGCAGATCCACGGTCGTGACGACCAGGGTCAGCGTGCATTTGGGGCAGATGGTGAACAACTCAGCGTCTCCCTGCGAACACTGACACGTGCCTGCGCGTGCTGATCTGGGTCCGATTCATCGCACGCGGGTCCCGGCGAGCGCCGTCCAGTCATCGCGGGACGCAAAAGGCTCGATATCAAACCACGGGGCATGCGCACGTGTCACCTCGTCAGCCTGGCTGCCGAGCAGTCCGGCCAGCACGATTTTTCCGCCCGGCCGTGTCAGTGCGGCAAAGCGCGGCGCCAATTCGCACAACGGGCCGCACAGGATGTTAGCCAGCAGGATGTCCGCGCCGGTCGGCAGCCTGGCGTCTGCATCGACGACGTGAACCTGCGCTTCGACACCGTTTGCCGTCGCGTTGTCGTGAGTCGCCGTCAGTGCTTGTGGATCGATGTCGAAGGCGTGTGCCGCGCGCGCGCCGAGCTTCACGGCTGCGACGGCCAGCACACCTGAACCGCAGCCGTAGTCGATCGCCAGCTGCCCGGCCTGCGCATTCTCGTCGAGCCACCCCAGGCACATTGCAGTCGTGGCGTGCGTGCCGGTGCCGAACGCGAGGCCCGGGTCGAGCCGCACGATCACCGCGCCTTCGGTGTGCACATGCGCGTGATGCGGAGCGACCCACAGCCGCCGCCCGAAACACATCGGGTGGAAATCGCGCAGCCACTCGCGCTCCCAGACGCGATCCGCGAGAGTCTCAACGCCGATGCGCGCAGCTTCGACGCGCAGCACATGCGAGAGCCCGGCGACGATTTCCTGCGGCGAGCAATCGAACGAGAACAATGCCTGCAGGCGCGAGTGCGGCCAGAGGCGGAACTCACCGGGCGCGGGCTCGAGAATCGGGTCGTCGCGCTGGTCGGTGTACGAGACCGCGAGCGCGCCAAATTCGAAGCAGGCTTCTTCGACGCGCTCGGCATCGAGCCCGTCAAGATTCAGCGTAAGGGCTAACTGCGGCACTGGCGCAAGGTCCCGAGGATTACTTCAGGCCGAGGCGGCGCTCGAGGTAATGGATGTCCTGTCCGCCGGTGCGGAAGGCCTGGTGGGTGAAGATTTCCTGGTGCAGCGCCGTGTTGGTCTTGATGCCTTCGATCACCATCTCCGCGAGCGCGTTACGCATGCGGGCGATGGCGGTTTCGCGCGTATCGCCATAGGCGATGACCTTGGCGATCAGCGAGTCGTAGTGCGGCGGCACGTTGTAGCCGGAGTAGATGTGGCTATCTACCCGGATGCCCGGGCCGCCGGGCGCGTGCCACAGCTTGATCGGACCCGGCGACGGCATGAAGGTCTTGGCGTCTTCGGCGTTGATGCGGCATTCGATCGCATGGCCGGTGAGCTGGATGTCTTTCTGCGCGTACTTGAGCTTCTCGCCCGAGGCGATCATCAATTGCGCCTTCACCAGGTCGATGCCCGTAATCAGTTCGGTCACCGGGTGTTCGACCTGGATGCGCGTGTTCATCTCGATGAAGTAGAACTCGTCGTCCTGGTAGAGGAATTCGAGTGTGCCGGCGCTGCGATAGCCGACCGCCTTGCAGGCCTCGACCACGCGCTGGCCCATCTTCTCGCGCTGCGCGGGCGTGATGCCCGGTGCGGGGGCTTCTTCGATCACTTTCTGATGGCGGCGCTGCATCGAGCAATCGCGCTCGCCGAGATGGATCACATTGCCGTAGTTGTCTGCGAGCACCTGGAATTCGATGTGCCGCGGCCGCTCCAGGAATTTCTCCATGTAGACCTGGTCGTTGTTGAAGGCGGCATGCGCCTCCGACTTCGTGACCGCGATGGCATTCAGCAACGAGGCTTCGGTGTGCACGACGCGCATGCCGCGGCCGCCGCCGCCACCCGAGGCCTTGATGATCACCGGATAGCCGATGTCGCGCGCGATGCGATGGTTCTCTTCCGGCACGTCACCGAGCGGGCCGCCGGAGCCCGGCACACAGGGCACGCCGGCTTTCTTCATGACATTGATGGCCGAAACCTTGTCGCCCATCATGCGGATCACGTCGGCGCGCGGGCCGATGAACGTGAAGCCGCTCTTCTCGACGCGCTCGGCGAAGTCCGCGTTCTCGGAGAGAAAGCCGTACCCCGGATGGATACCGACCGCGTCGGTCACCTCGGCCGCGCTGATGATCGCAGGCATGTTGAGGTAGCTCTTCTGCGACGCCGGCGGCCCGATGCACACGGACTCGTCGGCCAACAACACGTGCTTGAGGTTGTAGTCGGCAGTGGAATGCACGGCCACGGTCTTGATGCCGAGCTCGCGGCAGGCGCGCAGGATGCGGAGTGCAATCTCGCCGCGGTTGGCGATTACGATTTTGTCGAGCATGTCGAGCGGACTACTCGATTACGAACAAGGGCTGGCCGAACTCGACCGGATCGCCATTCGTGGCCATGATCGCGGTGACCTTGCCGGTCTTGTCGCTTTCGATCTGGTTCATCATCTTCATCGCTTCGATGATGCAGAGCACCTGGCCTTCCTTCACCTCGGTGCCGATCTCGAC
>DATHJZ010000314.1:0-9096 GCA_035286365.1 Steroidobacteraceae bacterium
CGAGAAATTCGCCGGCTTCCTCGCCGACCATCTGCGCGATGGCGACTACGCCTGGATCGCCGATCTCGCCCGCCTCGAATGGTCGCGCGAAGAAGCATTGGTCTCGCCCGAGCTGCCCGCCGTGGGCGCCGAAGTGCTGGCGCGCTTCACGCCCGAGCACCTGGAAAATCTGGTGTTCGCCTTCCAGCCCTCGCTCCGGCTGCTCTCTTCTTCTTATCCGGTCTTCTCGGTCTGGCTGGCCAACCAGAGCGGTAGTGCCCCGCCGGTGGATCAGTCTCTTGGTTCAGAGTGCGGTCTGATCCGTAATCGTGCCGAATCACTCGAGATCACCCGGCTTGAACCCCGCCTCTTTTCTTATTTGCATGCGCTCGCCGGCAGCGCCACGTTGGGCGAAGCGATGGACGTTTCAGGGCTCGACGAAGCGTCGCTGCTCAGCGCTCTCGGCTTTGTCTTCGGCGAGGAGTTAGTCGCCGCGGTCACTCTGAAGAACGATCTTCGTTAGCCCAACACCAGCTTCGCGGGCGGAAGTTGGGGACATCGTCCTGATGTGACCCCAACTCCCGCTTTTCTGCCCCATCCCTAGGACATATCTATCCGAAGAACTCAGTCGCGTGGAGATTCGCAATGCAAGCTATGGTTCGAAGTGAATCAGGAAAATCGCAGCGTGTTCGGGCTTGGTGACAGATGACGGAAGTTTCTTTCACAATGCGGCGCGGCGACCAGACCACTTTAGAACCACAAGAACAAACATGAGCATTCCCGAGGCTCGCCGCCCACTGGCGAGTCGCTCCACCCGCTGGGCGGGCTTCCTGGCGACGAGAGCGGTTCGCGCCGGCTTCACCGCAGACGGGATCTCGATCCTGTCCTTGCTGGTGGCGGCGGCCGGTGCCGCCGCGCTGTTGCTGCTGCCACGGCCGTGGAATCTGCTGGCCTGCGCGGCCGGCATCCAGCTGCGACTGCTGTGCAATCTGCTCGACGGCATGGTGGCCATCGAAGGCGGCAGGAAATCGAAACTCGGTGTGCTTTACAACGAGGTACCCGATCGCGTGGCGGATTCGCTGTTCCTGGTGGCGCTGGGTTACGAGATCGGCACTCCGTGGCTGGGCTGGCTTGCGGCGCTGGCGGCGGCGGTCACGGCCTACATTCGCGTGCTCGGTGGCACGTTCGGCCTGGCGCAGGATTTCCGCGGCCCGCTCGCCAAGCAACATCGCATGTTCGTCATGACGCTTGGCTGTCTGCTCGGGATGGGCGAATACGCCTGGAACGGCGGCGAGCGCAGCATGGTCGCGGCGGCGTGGATTATTGCCGTGGGCGCCCTCATCACCTGCGGCACGCGCATTGGCGCCATCGCGCGCCAGTTGAAAGCCCGCTAGATGATGCGTCCCTCGAGCGCGCTGCTGGTCGGCGTGATCAAACTACTGGTGGGCGCCTACGCACGCTGGATCGGCACGGCCCCGGGCCCCGCGCAGCGCATCTATTTCGCCAACCACACCAGCCATATCGACACGCTCGCCATCTGGTCGTCGCTGCCGCGCGAGCTGCGCCGGCGTACGCGCCCGATCGCGGCGCGCGATTACTGGGGAACCGGCATCAGAAAGTACATCGCCACGCGCGGCTTTGGCGCGGTGTTGATAGATCGCGCGCGCGAGAACGCCGAAGTGGATCCGCTCGAGCCGCTGCGCGCCGCACTGCGCGAGGGTGATTCGCTGATCATCTTTCCCGAGGGCACGCGCGGTGCAACCGCCTTGCCCGCGAAGTTTCGCAGCGGCTTGTTCCGGCTGGCGACTGAGTTTCGATCCGTCGAGCTGATCCCGGTCTATCTGGACAACCTGCACCGCAGCCTGCCGAAGGGCGCACTACTGCCCGTGCCCGTGGTGTGCACCGTGCGCTTCGGCGCCCCGGTTGATCGCATACCCGACGAGAGCAGGGAAGCCTTTCTCGAGCGCGCGCGGGGGGCCGTGATCGCACTGGCTGACCCAAAGGCGGCCACATGATCGAGCATCTGCGTTCGATTCCGGTCGAGTTCTTCTGGCTGTTCGGTGCGTTGATCGCCTTGTTGGGCTTGGCCTCGGGCGTCGCCGCATTGCTGTCGCGACGTCCCGCGGATGAGAAGAAGGCCGCGAGCCGCGCCAATCTGACCGCGCGAATCAACGCCTGGTGGGTGATGGTCGGCATTCTCGCGGTGGCATTCCTGGCCGGTTCCACGATGACGCTGATCCTGTTCGCGCTGGCGTCGTTCTTCGCGCTGCGTGAATTCATCACGCTGACGCCCAGCCGGCCCGGCGACCGTTTGCCGCTGTCGCTGGCGTTTTTCCTGATACTGCCGCTGCAGTTCGTCCTGATCGGCACGGCCCGCTACGGCATTTTCGCGATCTTCATCCCGGTGTACGCGTTCCTGCTGCTGCCGTCGATCGCGGCGCTGCGCTCCGACATCGAGGATTTCCTGTCACGCACCGCCAAGCAGCAATGGGGCCTGATGGTCACGGTGTATTGCCTGAGCCATGCGCCGGCGTTGCTGATGCTGGACATTCCCGGCGGTCCGGGGCGCAGCGCGCTGCTGCTGTTCTATCTACTGCTGGTCGTGCAGATGAGCGACGTCATGCAGTACGTATTCGGCAAGCTGTTCGGACGGACCAGGATCGCACCGGCCGTGAGCCCATCGAAAACGGTCGAGGGATTCGTCGGCGGCGGGCTCGCGGCCACCGCCATCGGCAGCGCAATGTTCTGGATCACGCCGTTCACCTGGGTCGAATCGGCCGCGATTTCCGCCGTGATCGTACTGATGGGGTTCCTCGGCGGGCTCACACTGTCCGCGGTGAAGCGCAGCCTCGGGGCCAAGGACTGGGGCGTGATGATCGAGGGTCACGGCGGCATGCTCGATCGTACCGATTCCATCTGCTTTGCCGCGCCGGTGTTCTTCCACATCGTGCGCTTCTTCTATGCCTAGCCGTTTACACGGCGCGGCCAGGAACGGATGAGGCTCTATACTGCGCGGCATGAGCAATCGCCTCGTTCAGTTGATATTCGCGTTGTGCATCGTCGCAACGCCGGTCCTGGCGCAGCAGCCCAAGGCGGGTGGCGAGGAGCTCGAGCCAGCGCCCGTGATCTTCGACACCGACATCGGCACCGACATTGACGATGCCTATGCACTGGCGGTACTGATCCACCGGCCGGAGCTGAATGTGCTGGGTGTCACCACGGTTTCGAGCGATGCCGTGGCGCGTGCGCGCCTCGCCGCCAAGCTACTCGCCATCGCCGGTGGCAAGTGGGCGAGCCTGCCGGTGTACGCCGGCGTCTCGACGCCCATCCAGTACATGAAGCAGGTCGAGTGGGCGCAGGGCTTCAACTCTGCCAGCCTGCACACGTCGGGGGGCGTCGAATTCATGCGGCGCGAGATCAACGCGCGGCCGGGCGAGATCACCATCATCGCGGTGGGCGAGCTCACCAATGTCGCCGCCCTGCTCGATTCCGAGCCGGGCATCGGCAAGAAGATCCGCGCCATCTCCCTGATGGGCGGCGCGATCTATCGCGGCTACGCGGGCGGCTCGAAGCCGGAGCCCGAGTGGAACATCAAGTCGAACGCGAAAGCGGCCCAGACCGTGTTCCGGTCCGGCGTGCCTCTGCTGGTAGCGCCGCTCGATTCCACCGCGGACCTCAAGATGACACCCGAGATGCGTGTGGAGGTCTTCTCACGCGGTGTGCCGTTCAACGATGCGTTGGCGGCGCTGAATTCCATCTGGCGCCATACGAACCACTGGAAGGGCGAGAACCCGACACAGTTCGACGTGCTCGCCGTGAACCTGGTGATGCCGCGCAAGCCGTACAAGCTCGCGGACTTGCATATCGACGTGGCCGACGATGGGCTCACGGTGCCGGTGGCCGGCAAGAAGGCAAATGCGCAGGTCGCCCTGGAAGTCGATATACCGCAGTTCATGCGGGAGTTCGTCGAACTGCTCGTACGCTGACGGCAGCTGGACGTCCGGCAGCAGCGCAAAAGAACGCAAGGCCCGCGCAGCTGTACCACCGCGCGGGCGCCTCAACTCAACCGACTGACTATTCCTGCGGTTTGTTCGGGCCTTTGGCGGGGTTGCCAGACTCCGTCATCGGATCGATCGATATGTCGCGATGCGCGAATTCGCTCGCGTCCAGATACCCGTCGCTGTTCTTGTCGGTCGACGTGAACTTGATCTTGCCGTCGACCGCTGCTTCGGTCGGTGAGATGCGTCCGTCGCTATTGGCGTCGAGAGTGTCGAATTGCGCGCTCGCCACGGTGCCCATCGGAGGCGGGGTCTTGTCTTTGTCGCCGGCGATCGCCGCCAGCGGCAACAACGCGACTACGGCAGCCGCGATCAATGATTTGGATACTTTCATGAATTCTCCTGAACATTGCCTGGAAGGTCGATGACCGCCTCGCGAAGTTCATTCGGCGTTCCGTCATCGTGTTCACATTGGAGAAACGCGCGGGAGCATCGTTCGCAGCAGCCTCGCGGTGGATTGCCGCGGAACCGCGACATCGACCAACCGGGCGACGTCGATCGGCGACAATCAAGTGAATCTAACTACAACCGGCCGGCAGAGGGTCCGCAGTGTCGATAACACACCTACAAAGCGCAGCGTCGGACAATGCCCCGAACGCCGTGCCGCTGCCGCAGCTGAATGCGGAGCGCCGGTAGTTTGTAGGACTCATCGCGTCAGACATCTCCGCCGCCGAAAATCAAACACTTAGGCGTGCGAGATGACACGGCGGCCGGCGTTGTCTCACTACCGATGTCGCGATACCCATTGTCGCTCCTCTTCCCCAGTTTCGTGCCTCGTGCCAGAGTGGCCCGGTCGCGGTGCCGCCGCGTAATTGAAGTCCTCCCACATGCGCTCGCGATACGGCGCGCTCTCAATCTATTCGATGCTGCTCGCCTGCGTCGCAGCCGGCACGCTCTCGCAGGGATTGCTGCGCGGAGTCGAATTTCCGGCCTGGTGGGTCGTGCTGCTCGGCATCGGTGCCTGCCTGTTCGTGTGGCAATTCGGGTTGCGCGCCCCGCGTCTTGGCCTCATCTCGATGGAGCGTCTGCCGCAGATCGGCATGCTGCTGGTTTTCGAGCCTGCGGTTGCCGCGAGTATCTGTGCCGCCGCGTCGCTGACCTGGCCGCTCGTCAGCCGCCGGTACAGTCAGGGATCGCTCAAAGTCGCAGCGCTGCGCGCGATCCACAACGCCTCGATGACCGCGCTGATGCTGATGCTCGCCGGCTACGTCTATCTAGCGTGCGGCGGCCGGCATCCGCTCACGGAGCTCGCGGCGACCGACGTATGGGCGCTCAGCGCGATGGCGTTGAGCGCACAGGCAGTGAACGTCGGCTTGATGATGCTGTTCTTCCGCTTTGACGGGCGCGACGTGCGACGCATCGTCACCGCGAGTTATGCTTTCTCGGACCTGATCTTCGTCCCGGCCGGCGTTCTTGCGGCGGTGCTCTACAACACCGGCAGCATTGCGGTGTTCGGATTGTTCGCCGGCCTGATGCTGCTGTTCGTCCTGAGCTTCAACAGCATCGGCATGCAGCGCGATCCGGTGCCGGCCGAGCGCGGCCCACTTACGCGCCTGTTCGAAGCCCGCCTTGCGCTGCAGGGCGCGCGCCGGGTCGACGAGCTCGCCGAACGCATCCTGGCCGAGACGCGCTCGCTGTTTCGCTTCGACGAGTTGTATCTCGTGCTCGTCGATCGCGAGCGGCGCCTGCTGGATTTCCGGGTGCACGAGCGCCAGCAGGTCCGCCTGCCTGCGCGGCTGCAGCCCTTCGAGGCCGGCTTGTTTGGTTGGCTGGTCGCACGCGCGGAGCCGCTGCTCGTCGAAGACTGGCAACGCGCGCCGCCGGAGTTGTTGCAGCGAGCCGAGGCGGAGAAAGGAACCGGCTCGCTGCTCGCCACGCCACTCGTCAACGACGGCATCGTGCTGGGCTTGTTGTGCGTGCAGCACACGCAGGTCGGCATCTATGCGCCCGCCGATCTGCATCTGATGCGGCAGTTGGGCGAGCAGGTCGCGGGCGCGCTTGCCAATGCGCGTGCGTTCGAAGACCTGGAAAACTATCGCCGGCACCTCGAAGAGCGCGTCACGGAGCGCACCGCGGAGCTCGAAAAGGCAAACGCCGAAAAGGAGCGCCTGATCGCGGCGCTGCGCGAGCGCAGCCTGCTGCTGGAGCGCGAGTCGCAGGAGGATGCGCTGACAAGTGTCGCCAACCGGCGCTGCTTCCGGCAGCGGCTCGCAGCCGAGATCGAAGTCGCGCTGGCAGTTGGCCAACCGCTCAGCGTCGCAATTGCCGATCTCGATCACTTCAAGTCCGTGAACGACGAGCTCGGCCACCAGGTGGGCGACCAGGCGTTGCGCCAGAGCGCTGCACTGATGCGGCGCAGCTGCAGTCATAGCGATCTGGTCGCGCGCGTCGGCGGTGAAGAGTTCGCGTTGGTCCTGCCAGGCATGACGCGCGCGGATGCGATCGTATTCTGCGAAACGCTGCGTGCTGCCGTCGCGGCGCACGACTGGCGGTCGATACACCCGGACCTCGCCATCACGATCAGCATCGGCCTCGCGCAATGGGACGGCTCCGCCGAGCTCGACGAGCTGGTACACGCGGCCGATGCGCAGCTGTACCGGGCGAAGCGGGCAGGAAGGAATCAGGTGGCGTGATCGGAAACTGTCGGCGGGTGAGGTCATGCGCCGAAGTATTCAGACGCCGGGGTCCGGGATCGCCGGCGCCTCAGTATTCGAGAGAGTAGATGGGAAACTTCTCGCGCCGGCCGTATTGCGCGACGGCGGTCACAACGTCTGCACGTGCCAGCAATTTTTCCTGGAGTGCGTCGAGTTCGTTCTGCCGCTCCGTGCGGAACGTCTGTTCGTAGATTTGTATTTCGGCGAGCGCGGCGGCGCGTTCATCGGCATCCCGCAGCCGGGAAATCAGCAGCGCCGCTGCACCTTCCACGTCTCCCGACTCGAGCAAGGTCGACTGCGCAGTTTCCTTGGCATCGTCCTGGTGCTCGCGCATCCAGGTGACCACATCCTGCATTTCGTTCGTTCTACCGAGCTGGCGATAGGCCTGGAAGCGCACGAATTGAAACTGCGTGCGGCCGTAAGCGCTCATGCCCCGCGTCCAGTCCAGGCCGTCCACCGCCTTCAGCGCAGCTTCAGGCTTGCCCATTTCGTTGTAGAAAAAACCGAGGTTGATCGCCTGGCTGACTTTGTCGTCGCGATTGTGCTCACTGCGTTCCCAGCTCGCGAGTACTGCGGCGGCTTCCTCCAGCTTGTTTTGTGCACGCAGTGCACTGGCGCGATGGTTGTAAATCCAGTTGAGCTGGTCGTCGAGGTCTTCATACGGCGGCGAATCCGCCGATGCTTTCTCGACCTTGGCAATGACACCGTCGGCCAGCGCGAGCAGTTCGTCGAATCGACCGAGCGTGTAAAGCGCATATCCATACCCGACGACCGCGTCCAGCGCCTTGGGGTTGTCGCCCATGACCTTGCGCATGTGCTTGGCATCGCGCTCCGCGGCGGCTCGCACGTCGAACAACTTCGGATTCTCCGCGGCGAGTGCATCGAAGCGCTTGTCGATACGCATCGCCACCAGCACCGAGCTCGAGCTGATGCGTCGTGCGATCGTGCGGGCTCTCTTGATGTCTTTTCGGTCGAGTGCGTCGGCCGCGAGATCCAGCCACAGGTAGCTGGGCTCGTTGTCGTACTCCATCGTGTATCCCGAATCGAACAATGCGTTGAGCAGCTCGAGGCGTTGCGTCCGCGAGCCCGCTGCCTTGCCGAGCTCGCGCACCGCGCCCATCACCAGCGGCACCTGGTGATCGCCCTGCGCCAGCGTCTTCGGCCATTTCCGCGCGACGGCTATCAAGGCGAGCGCAGCATCCGACCAGTTGTCGATGAGCGCGGCGAGCTGAGCGCGCCGCAACCAGGTGTCGCCATCGGCGTCCGGGAATTGCGTGGCTGCCATCAAAAATTCGTGCGCGCCGAGATGGTCCTCCCTGCCGTCGGCGGCGAAGGCAGCGAACAGGAAACCCAGGTACTGGTGACCCGGCTCGAGCTGCGTGAACTCAGGCTTCGCCAGTGCCTGCTCCAGCAGCTGGGATGCTTCGGGGTATTTTTCCGCGGCCAGTGCCTGGCGGCCGCTCTCGAGCAGCTCGTAGACATCAGCCGTCGGCGCCGGCTGGGCTGGCAGTGCGCAGGTGGGCGCGCACAGCGCGCCGAGGACCCAGAGGGCGGGCCAGAACCGATGGGGAGACCTCACGCGCGCGCCCTCACTCTTGCCGGGTGTCTGCGGGTCATTCTTGCACGTTTTCCGCCGTCGACGCCGGGTGCACTTCATCCCGGCCCCTCGCATCCGCGTGTAGTTAGACGTCGAGGTTCGAAACCGCCAGCGCGTTCTTCTCGATGAATTCCCGGCGCGGCTCCACCTGGTCGCCCATCAGCGTGGTGAATATCTCGTCCGACGCGACGATGTCCTCGATGCGCACCTGCATGAGCCGGCGCGTCTCGGGATTGATGGTGGTGTCCCAGAGCTGCTCGGGGTTCATTTCGCCCAGGCCCTTGTAGCGCTGGATCGACTGGCCCTTGCGCGCCTGTTCGAGCAGCCAGAGCATGGCCTGTTTGAACGAGCCGATGTCTTCGCGTGCACCATCACGGGTAATAAAGGCGCCCTGGCCGATCAAGCCGGTCAGCGTCTTGCCGAGCTCGACGATGCGGCGATATTCGGCCGACTCGAAGAACTCCTTGGGCATCGCCTTCTCGGTGATCGAGCCATGTTCGGTCTTGCTGACCAGGACCCTTGCCGGGTGGCCGTCGACCTGGCGCAGATCGACACGGTAACTACGCGGGCTGTCCGAAAGACCATTGAGCTGACGCGCCAGATCGACGGTCCAGTCGCGCATCCAGTCGGCGCGATCGAACTCGGCCGCGGTGACCTCGGGCATGTAGATGAGCTGATCGAGCAGGCGCTCGTCATAGCGGCGCGCCCAGCGCTTGATGATGGCCTGCACTTCCATGTACTGACGCGCCAGCCCTTGCAGTCCGGGCCCAGACAACGCCGGTGCGGCGCTGTTGACGTGCAGCGCCGC
>DATHJZ010000315.1:0-27288 GCA_035286365.1 Steroidobacteraceae bacterium
CGCACAGGCGAGCGGTGGCACCTACATGTCTTCGCCCGCGTGGGTGCTCGGCGAGTTGGAGTGGGCGGGTTTCGACATGGTGTCGGTCGCTAACAACCATGCCGGTGATTACGGCCAGGATGGATTGCGCAGCACGCTGGCGGCACTGGCCAAGAGCAACCTCGCGTATTCCGGCGCGGGCGAGAACCTGGCGTTCGCACGTGCGCCTGCGTTTGTGGACACGAAGAAAGGACGAGTGGCTCTGATTTCGGTGACTTCTTCGTTTCCACCGGCCAGCATGGCCGGGGCGCAGCGCAAGGATCTGCGTGGCCGGCCGGGAATCAATCCGTTGCGCAATATCCGGACCAACACGGTGCCGCAGTCGACATTCGACGTGCTCAAGGAGCTGACTGGTTCCGACGGGAACAAGGTCAGCTACGGTGGTGCCGAATTCGTCGTCGGAGACAAGACTTCGAGCTCGACCAGGGCGAATCCGGATGACATGCGCGAGCTGATGGCTTCGATCAAGGACGCCAAGGCGCAGGCCGACTTCGTCGTGGTGTCCATTCACCATCACGATTTCGAGAATCCGGCGCACCGATTGCAGCCGGCTGCATTCGGTATCGAGTTCGCCCACGCCGCCATCGATGCCGGCGCCGACATCGTCACCGGTCACGGCTATCACATGCTGCGGGGCGTCGAGCTGCACAACGGCAAGCCCATCCTGTACTCGCTCGGAGACTTCATCTTCGAGAACGATCTGGTGAGTTTTCAGCCGGCCGACAACTACGAAAAGGCCGGCCTGACGAGTGATCACCTGATCAGTGATTTCTACTCCGCTCGTTCGAACAACGACACGGGAAGATACTCGGTCGACCGGCGTTACTGGCAAACCGCGATCGCGGAGGCGGTTTTCTCGCAGGGCGGCAACAAGCTGAAGGCGCTGCGGCTGCATCCGGTTTCACTGAACTGGTATGACAGCAAGCGCTCGACGCGCGGGCAACCCGCGCCGGCGTCACCGAAAGAATCGGACGAGATCTTCGCAGACATCCGGAAGAACAGCGCGCCATTCGGTACGAAGTTCGACTATCACAATGGCCTGATCACAGTCGTGCTGGAGTAATGGACATGTTCACCGTTTCCCGTTGCGTCGCGTTGTTTTCGTCCGCGCTTCTCGGCGGCATGCTGGCGGCCTGCTCGGGTTCCCGGGAAGGTGCGCCAGCCGTTTCGTCGGCAGCACCCGCCGACGTGCCCTACGACATTCTCATGACGAACGGCCGAATAGTCGATGGAACCGGCGCACCCTGGTACCACGGCGACATCGGTGTGCGCGGCGGCAAGATCGTCGCGATCGGCAAACTCGCCGGCAGCCCGGCGAAGGAGAAGATCGATGCCACAGGCAAGGTGATCGCGCCGGGTTTCATCGACCTGCATACGCACTCGGACCTCTCGCTGTTACGTGATGGACGCGGCATGAGCAAGATCACGCAGGGTGTGACGACGGAGGTGATCGGCGAAGGCGCATCGGTAGCGCCGCGCAAGCCCGATGCAGATGACGGCCGGTGGGGAATCAAGCCGGACTGGACCACGCTCGCCGGCTATTTCGACAAGCTCGAATCGCAAGGCATATCGGGCAACATCGTCAGCTACATGTCGATCGGCCAGTTGCGCACCTACGTGATGGGCGAAGGAGCAATTCGCCGCCCGACGCCTGCAGAAATGGAGGAGATGAAGAAACTCCTGGCCCAGGGCATGGAAGAAGGCGCCATGGGCATGTCGGACTCGCTCGATACGCCGGGTGTCTACCAGCTGGGGCCGGGCAACGAGATCTCGGAGAACAAGGCGTCGACGGAGGATCTCATCGAGTTCGGCAAAGTCGTGGCGCGTTATGGCGGCATGTATGGCGTGCACCTGCGCGACCAGGGCTCGTTCGTGGAGGAGGCGGTTGCCGAGGCGGCACGCATCGGCAAGGAGGCGGGTATCCGCGTGGAAATCTTCCACTTGAAAGCGGCCGGTTGGCAGAACTGGGGCAAGATGGAAAAGATACTGGCGGCCATCAAGAAGGCGCGTGCCGAGGGGATCGACATCTCAGCGCAGACCTATCCCTACACGGCTGCGGCGCATGGGATGAAGACCGAGCTGCCGCGCTGGACGCACGAGGGTGGCACGGCGGCGATGATCGAGCGCCTGAAAGACGAAAAGCTGCGGCCGCGCATCATGAAAGAAACGACCACCTACATGGAGGGCAAGTACAAGATCGAGGGTACGGGCGCGGTCGGCTTCGACGCGGCCGTGGTCAACAGCGTGCCTAACAACCCGGAAAAGTATCTCGGCAAGACTCTCGGCAAAATCGCGAAGGAAGCCGGCAAGCCGGCCGCAGCCTCCACGCTGGACCTGTTCGTCGAGCAGGGCGGCGACGTGAGCATCCTGATGCACTACATGGCCGAGTCGGATCTGCGTCGCGCCATGGTGGATCCCATGATTGCCTTCGATTCCGACGCTTCTTCGGTGACTCCGGAATTCGGCGGCAATCCACACCCGCGCTTCTACGGCACGTTTCCGCGCATCCTGGGCAAGTACGTGCGCGAAGAGAAGCTGCTGACGCTGGAGGAAGCGGTGCGGAAGATGACCTCGCTGGCCGCCAGCCGGATGGGCCTGCTTGATCGCGGCGTACTGCGCGAGGGCATGGCGGCGGACATCGTGGTGTTCGATCCGGACACCATCATCGACAAGGCGACGTTCGAGAAGTCGCACCAGTATTCGGTGGGCATCAGCGAGGTCGTCGTGAATGGAACGATCGTGATTCGTGCCGGCGAACATACGGGCGCGAAGCCCGGCAAGGCGCTGCGCCGGCCGGGATACAAGCGGCCCGCCAGCGGCTGAGCCGCGACATCCGCACCACCAGATTTGCCGGCGCCACCGATTCTTCCGCCGATCGACGGCCGCGACTTCCTCGTGCAATTCTGAAGGAGCGTTTCAATGCGGGAAATCAGGGCTCTCGTGGCTGCAAACGTTGCCGCCCCCAACGGTCACTACTCGCATGCCATGGCGCATGGTGACGTCCTCTACCTCTCCGGCCAGCTGGGCCGCGGGCCTGACATGTCCGACGCGGACGCCGGTGATATTCACGCGCAGGCGCGGCGGTGCCTCGCCAACATCGCCGCGATTCTCAAGACGGCGGGAGTGGACATGTCCAACCTACTCAAGGTGACCGTGTACATCACCGATGTCGATCACTGGCCGGCGGTGGATGCCGAGTATCGGCGTGCGCTGGGCGATCACCGGCCTGCCCGTGCCGTCGTACCCGTCGGGCCAATGCACTACGGCTCACTCATCGAAATCGATGCCATCGCGGCATTGTGAGTGACCGGAATCATGCGATGAAGACACTCAGTTCCCTCGAGACGCCCGCACTCGTGCTGGATCGTGTGGCGCTCGATCGCAACCTGGCGCGCATGAGTTCCCGCATGAGTGAGTTGGGCGTGGGACTGCGCCCCCACGTGAAGACCGCCAAGTCTCTGGATGTGATCCGCCGCGCGCTCGTGTCGCCGGCGCAAGGGATCACCGTATCCACGCTCAAGGAGGCTGACTACTTTTTCGAGGCGGGTGTGTCGGACATCCTGTATGCCGTTGGCATCGCGCCTGGAAAGATCGCGCACGTCCTGAGCCTGATCGCCCGCGGCGCGCAACTGAAGATTGCCGCCGACAATATCGAAGCAGTGAGGGCGGTCGCGGCCGCCGCCGCGGCGCGGGACGTGATCGTGCCAATGGTCATTGAGCTCGACGTCGACGGCCATCGCTCGGGTGTCCGGCCGGATTCCGATCTGCTGCTCGAGCTGGGAAGGGAATTCAAGGTTCACAGGCATCTGCGGCTCCGAGGCGTGATGACACACGCCGGGGACTCCTACAATTGCGCCAGCACCGATGCGATCGGCGACATGGCGGAGCAAGAACGCGCTGGGTCCGTGCTGGCGGCCGAGCGGTTACGCGCCATGGATCATTTGCTGGACATTGTCTCCGTCGGCAGTACTCCGACTGCAAGATTTGCGCGTGCCCTCGATGGGGTCACCGAGGTGCGTGTCGGCGTATACATGTTTCAGGACCTGGTCATGTGGAACCTCGGCGTCTGCCAGCTGACGGACATTGCGATCGCGACTCTGGTCACCGTTATTGGTCACCAGGCGGAACGCGGATGGCTGATCACCGACGGCGGCTGGATGGCGCTGTCGCGCGATCGTGGCACGGCGCACCAGGCCGTAGACCAGGGATATGGATTGGTGCGCGACATTCGCGGACTTCCGACGGAAGAGGATTTGCTGGTCGTGTCCGCCAACCAGGAGCACGGGATTCTTGCGAGGCGCGATGGGATGCCGGTGGATCCGGCGCGATATCCCATCGGCACCATGCTGCGTGTGCTGCCGAATCACGCCTGCGCGATGGCGGCACAACATGCCGAATATCAGGTGGTGCGCGGATCGTCGATAGAGATTCTGGAGTCGTGGCCGCGGATCAATGGCTGGTAGCGGGCACTGCCCGACGTTCGGACCAATCAACTAGCCCCGGGCCCGACGTTTGAGATTCATGCGATCAAGAATCCGGCTCGCAATTTCCTCGACATTGCATTCCGACACATCCAGGTGGGGAATGCCCTGTCGCTCGAAGAGTGAGAGAGCCGTGCGCACCTCGTACCGCACCTGCTGCGGCGATGCATAGCGACTACCAGGCCTGCGCTCCTGCCGGATCAGCTGCAGTCGTTCCGCTCCGATCGTGAGGCCATACAGTTTGGCCACATAAGGCTGCAGTGCCTTCGGCAGCTTTCCCGTCTCGAGGTCCTCGTCGGTCAGCGGATAGTTGGCTGTGAAAACGCCGTACTGCAGTGCGAGGTAGAGCGAGGTCGGCGTCTTGCTGGTCCGCGAAACACCGATGAGGATCAAGTCAGCGCCGCGGTAGTCCCGCGCGCCGGAACCGTCATCGTTCGCAAGTGCGAAATTGGTCGCGTCGATACGCGCCGAGTGGGCAGGATCTGCGGCAGCTCCCGCGATGGCATGACCGGTGATGTGCGCGGAACGCACTTCCAGCTCCGCTTCCAGCGGCGCCAGGAAAGCGTCGAAAAAGTCCAGGAAGAAGCCATTCGCTTCCTTCACCAGCGCGCGGACATCATCGTCGACCAGCGTCGAGAAAATGATCGGCCGGGCTTTCTCGGTACGCGCAATCGCATTGATCCGTTCCACCACTCCACGCGCCTCCTCGCGTGTTGAAACGAATGGCATGGTCACCGTGCGGGTTTCGACGCCCTCGAATTGAGCCAGCAAGGCCTGCCCCAGTGTCTCGGAGGTGATGCCCGTGCGGTCAGAGACGAAACAAACGGTGCGTGGGATCACGACGCTTTGTGGCTCGCGAGCAGCGTCCAGGTTTCAATGACGCTATCCGGATTGAGCGAGATGCTCTCGATACCCTGATCGACGAGCCAGACTGCGAAGTCAGGGTGGTCGGACGGACCCTGGCCGCAGATGCCTATGTAGGCTCCTTTCCTGCGGCATGCCTGAATCGCCATCGACAACAGTGCTTTCACGGCGTCGTCGCGTTCGTCGAACAACGGTGCGACGACAGCGGAATCCCGATCCACCCCCAGTGTCAGCTGCGTCATGTCATTTGAGCCGATCGACATACCGTCAAAATGTTCGAGGAACTGATCTGCCAGAAGCGCATTGGTCGGAAGTTCGCACATCATCACGATCTTGAGTGAGTTCTCGCCGCGCACGAGGCCGTTGGCCGCGAGCAGCTCGATAACCTTGCGCGCCTCCTCGACGTTGCGAACGAAGGGCACCATGATCCAGACGTTGGTCAGGCCCATCTCGTCGCGCACGTATTTCAACGCACGGCACTCGAGCTCGAAGCAGGGTCGGAAGGTCGGATCGACATAGCGGGAAGCACCGCGAAATCCGAGCATCGGATTTTCCTCGTGCGGCTCGTACTGCGACCCGCCAATGAGGTTTGCATACTCGTTTGACTTGAAGTCCGACAGACGCACGATGACCGGTTGAGGTGCAAACGCTGCGGCAATCTGCGAGATGCCCTCGGCGAGCTTGTCTATGAAAAATCGCACCGGATCTGCATAGCCGGCCATCTGTACACGGATCGTCTCCTGCAACTTGGAATCGAGCGTTTCGAACTCGAGCAGCGCCCTCGGGTGCACGCCGATCATGCGGTTGATGATGAACTCGAGCCGCGCAAGACCCACGCCCCGGTTCGGCAGCTGGGCAAACGTAAACGCGCGGTCAGGGTTGCCGACGTTCATCATGATTTTCAGGGCCAGGTCCGGCGCCGCGTCGAGTTCTATCTGCTGATGATCGAAATCGAGTAATCCCTCGAACACGTAGCCCGTATCACCCTCGGCGCAGGACACCGTAACGGGTGCGCCTTCCTTGATCGCCCGGGTTGCATCGCCGCACCCAACTACCGCTGGTACGCCGAGCTCACGCGCGATGATGGCGGCGTGACAGGTACGCCCGCCGCGGTTGGTGACGATGGCCGCTGCACGCTTCATCACCGGCTCCCAGTCCGGATCCGTCATGTCGGCGATCAGCACGTCGCCGGGTCGCACGCGCTCGATATCCTTGACGCTTGCGATGACGCGCGCATGCCCGGAACCAATGCGCTGGCCGATGCTACGTCCCTGCGCGAGCACAGCCCCGCGACTCTTGAGCGTGAAGCGCTGGATGCTGCGGCCCGAGCGGCTCTGCACGGTTTCAGGCCGCGCCTGCAGGATGTACAGCTCGCCGGTCGCACCGTCCTTGCCCCATTCGATGTCCATCGGGCAACCGTAGTGCTGCTCGATGATGAGTGCCTGCTGCGCAAGCGCGGTGGCGTCTGCGTCGCTGATCGAGAAGCGCTCGCGGTCCTCGCGTAGCACGTCAACCGTTTGCACGCGATCAGCCGAGCCAGCCGGCGCATAGATCATCTTGATGGCTTTCGCACCCAGGTTTCGCCGCAGCACAGCGGGCCGGCCGGCGCGCAGCCCGGGTTTGTAGAGATAGAACTCGTCCGGGTTCACGGCGCCTTGCACGACCGTCTCGCCGAGTCCGTACGAGGCCGTGATGAATACCACTTCCCGGAATCCGGAATCGGTGTCGAGCGTGAACATCACGCCGCTCGCCCCGAGGTCGCTGCGCGCCATGTGTTGCACGCCCACCGACAGCGATACCAGCGAATGGTCGAAGCCCTGATGCACCCGGTAGGCAATCGCGCGGTCGTTGAATAGCGAGGCATACACCTCGTGCATCGCTGTCAACAGCGCCGCCTCGCCCTGTACGTTGAGAAAAGTCTCCTGCTGGCCTGCGAAAGAGGCTTCCGGCAGGTCTTCCGCAGTCGCCGACGACCGGACGGCTACCGCAACTCCCTTGCCGCCGTCCATCGCGCGCCACGACGCAAGCACTTCGTTCTGCAATTGCTGTGGCAGGGACGTTGCGCGGATCTCGTCACGGATGGTAGCGCCGACTCTGGCAAGCTCTGCGACGTCATCGACGTCGAGCGCGGCGAGCCGTGCATGGATGCTTGCAGCAAGCCCGCCCTGATTCAGAAATTCTCGATAAGCCTCGGCGGTGGTCGCGAAGCCGTCAGGCACCTGGATGCCAAGTGTGGTGAGTTCACGCAGCATCTCGCCCAGCGAGGAGTTCTTGCCGCCAACAGTTTCGACATCCTGGCGACCGAGCTGGTTCAGCGGAATTACGTAGCGGGTCATCGCGGCCTCACGTGGAAGAGATCCGGACATCACCCAAAAAGTCTACTCCGCTCACCAGCCGGCGGCCTGTCCGTCCTTGCGAAAGTCCGAGCTGCCAACGAACACGAGGCCGTCATCTGTCCTGCGCACGCCGATCACCTGCGCGCCGCCGACGTTTGCGCCGGTGACGGCACGCACGTCATGTCCCATCGACTGCAACGTCGCGCCCACCGCATCGAACAGCGATGTCTCGAGGCTCAACCGGTTCGGCTCCTGCGCGTGACGGAAGCGCGCAATGTCAGTTGCCGCTTGCAGGTTCGCGCCGAGATCGATGATGTCCACGAGCATCTGCGCGTGACCCTGCGCCTGCATGTCGCCGCCCATGAGCGTGACCGTCATGACCGGCTTGCCTGCGCGCATCAGCATTCCCGCAGATAACGTGTTGTAGGGCCGCTTGCCGGGCGCGATCGCGTTCGGGCTCTTGGGGTCCAGCGTGAACAGCGTGCCGCGGTTGTGCAGCGGGAAGCCGTAGCCCGGCACCGTCAGGCCCGAGCCGAACGCGTCGAAGTTGCTGTTCACGAGCGACACGAGGTTGCCGTCCTTGTCCGCCGTCGACAGCACGATCGTGTCGCCGCGCATGTCATTCTTGCCGGGCGGTCCGGTCGGCGATGCACGCCTGGCGTCGAAGCGCGCGCACTTCGATTCGGCATGCGCCTTCGACAGTAAGCGCGCGAGCGGGACTTTCGAGAAATTCGGATCGGCGTTGTACTGGTACAGGTCCTCGTAAGCGAACTTCTTTGCCTCGACGAGCATGTGCCAATAGAGCGGATTCTTAGGTCCCAGCGACGCGAGTGACTGACCCTTTGCCCACGTCGGCACGCAGGCCTCCAGGATATTGAGCATCTCGTTCGTGGCCCATGCCTGCGACGGTGGCGGCAGCTCTAACAACTCATAGCCGTGGTAGGTCGAGCGAGCGGGCTCGACCCACTCGCCGGCGTACTGTTCGAGGTCGGCCAGCGTCATCGTGCCGCCGACCGCCTTCGACTTGGAGACGATCGCGCGCGCGATCTCGCCTCGATAAAAGACCTCGATTCCATGCGCCTGCAGCAGGCGCAGCGTCCTGCCGAGATCGGGATTGCGGAAAATCTGACCCGGCGCCGGCGGCTTGCCGCCCGGCAACCAGACTTTCACTGAATCCGGATCGAGCTCCGTGCAGCACTTCTGGAGCGGCAGCGCGGGCATCAACTTCCAATCGGTGGCAATTCGCTGCGAGACCGCGAAGCCGTTTTCTGCGTACTGCGCGGCGGATTCGAGGGTTTCCTTGAAAGTGAACTTGCCGAACCGCTGCAGCATCGAATGCCAGCCCCAGATGGAGCCCGGCACCGTGACCGTCAGGATGCCGCCATCGGGCATGCCCGACATCGGACCCCAGGACTTGAGATCCTGCTGATAGCCCAGCTTCTTGAATCGCTCGATCGTCGCGCCGGTCGGCGCGGTGCCGCTCGCGTTGAGCACGTAAACCTTGTCTTCCTTCGCGATGTAGATCACCGCGAACACATCGCCCGCGACGCCGACCATCATTGGTTCGACGACACTCAGGGTGCTCGCGGCCGCGATCGCCGCATCGACCGCGTTGCCGCCGCGCGCGAGCATGGCAAGCCCGGCCTGCGCAGCGAGCGGCTGGCTCGTGACGACCATGCCGTTGCGCGCCATCACTTCGGAGCCAGTCTGGGCAGGCCAACCTTCGGCGCGCACGCCGCGAATCGCCTCGCAAAAGGGGGCTTTGGATTCGGATTGACACCAGGGATCCGGCGGCACTTGTGCGTTCGTGACGGACGAGACGAGGCCGAACAAGAGCAATCCGTTGGAAATCAGGCGCATCGAAGCAGCTCCCCGGTGAAGTCAGTTCCAAGTGGCATACCGTCGAATAGTATTACCTCCTGTCCACCACCCGCCGCGATTTCGTCATCGGCACGGGCCAGGGCGGTCACGCCTTCGGCCTGCGTGCGGGCCGCGGCTGGTGGAAACATGGTTGGGGACCATCGGAATGGTGGATGCGGCCCTCATGCGCTAACTAGCTGCTCATAAGATGAATCGTTGCAATCCAGGAACCTCACGATGAATACGATGACGCCCGGCGAAATGGCAAAGACGATCAGCGCGGGTCTCTTGTCATTCCCCGTGACACATTTCAAATCCGATCTGAGCTTCGATGAGCGTGGCTTTCGCAGTCATTGCGATTGGCTGCTGCAGTACGAAGTCAGCGGCCTGTTTGCAGCCGGCGGTACAGGAGAGTTCTTCTCGCTCACGCCATCTGAAGTACTCCAGTTGTGCCGGGCAGCCGTGGAAGAGACGCGCGGCCGCGTTCCCGTCGTCGTAGGCTGCGGTTACGGCACCGCCATGGCGGTCGAACAGGTGCGAGCCGCCGAGCAGGCAGGCGCCAATGGCATTCTCCTGATGCCCCCATATCTCATGATTCCCTCGCAAGCCGGACTGGCCGCGCACATTGAGGCAGTCTGTCGCGCGACATCTCTCGGTGTCATCGCATATAGCCGCGACAATGGCATCGTCAGTGAGCACACCCTCGAGCAGTTGTGCGAGCGCTGCCCTAACCTGGTTGGTTTCAAGGATGGTGTCGGCGACATTGAAATGATGATGCGGATCTACGCACGGCTGGGCGATCGCCTGATCTACATTGGCGGATTGCCGACGGCTGAAACCTTCGCGCTTGCCTACCAGGAGATGGGAGTCAGCACGTACTCATCCGCCATCTTCAACTTTCTCCCGGAGTGGGCCATCGCGTTCTATCGGGCGGTCCGTTCGCGCGACAAGGCGACGGTGTTGCGCGAACTCAATGAGTTCGTTTTTCCATACCTGGAAATCCGCAACCGCGGGCGTGGTTACGCAGTGTCGATCGTCAAAGCCGGTTGCAGCGTCATCGGACGTCCCGCAGGTCCGGTCCGCCCACCGCTCACCGACCTGCTGCCACAGGAACTCGCTGAGTTGCGACACCTCATCGACAAGGTCCGTGTTGCCAGGCGGTGAGTTCCTGATTGCGCGAACCTACAATCACACCATGCTCAAAACAACTACGCCCCGCGACGATCGCACCGAACCAGGGTTGGATGCTCCGATCGTCAGATCGATGCGAGTCGTACCTGTCGCCGGTGAGGACAGCATGCTGCTCAATCTCAGCGGCGCGCATGGCCCATTCTTCACTCGCAACATCGTCATTCTCACCGATAGCGCCGGGCGCACCGGGGCAGGGGAGGTCCCCGGCGGCGAACGCATCTACCAGACATTGATGGAAGCCCAATCTCTTGTCATCGGCCAGAGCATTGGGCGATACCGTGACGTCCTCAACCGGGTGCGTAGTACCTTCGCTGATCGAGACCAGGGCGGCCGCGGACTGCAAACGTTCGATCTGCGAGTCACCATACATGCCGTGACTGCACTCGAAGCAGCCCTGCTCGACCTTTTGGGTCAGTTTCTCGGCGTTCCAGTCGCTGCATTGCTTGGAGAAGGACAGCAGCGCGATTCGGTGGCCATGCTGGGCTATCTCTTCTATATAGGCGATCGCCGTCGAACCGGTCTGTCCTATCGAGAGGAGCCCGACTCCAAAGACGACTGGCTACGGTTGCGCAACGAGGAAGCGCTGTCGACCTCCGCCGTGGTGCGGCTGGCGGAGGCCGCCCAGGGCCGCTATGGCTTCACTGACTTCAAGCTGAAAGGTGGTGTTCTTGCAGGGCCGAGTGAGATCGAAGCGGTCACCGCTCTCGCGGAGCGCTTCAAGTCGGCAAGAGTGACCCTGGATCCGAATGGCGCGTGGTCATTGAATGAGGCGGTAGAGCTTTGCAGTGGCATGCAGAACGTGCTCGCCTATGCAGAAGACCCGTGCGGAGCGGAGAACGGATATTCCGGTCGTGAGATTCTCGCCGAGTTCCGGCGCGCGACTCGTCTGCCAACCGCAACGAACATGGTTGCAACCGACTGGCGGCAGCTGATCCATGCCGTCCAACTACAGGCGGTGGACATTCCGCTGGCTGATCCCCATTTCTGGACGATGGAGGGTTCTGTCCGCGTCGCGCAGCTGTGCCGCGAAGCTGGACTCACCTGGGGATCGCATTCCAACAATCACTTCGACATCTCACTGGCCATGTTTACACACGTCGGCGCTGCGGCTCCGGGCCGTACCACGGCGATCGACACGCATTGGATCTGGCAGGACGGCCAGCGTCTCACGCAAGAGCCGTTGCAGATCAAAGACGGTGAAGTGCGAGTGCCGCAGCGACCTGGCCTCGGCATCGAAATTGATATTGATCGGATCGGGGCTGCGCATCGCCTCTACAAGCGCCTGCCAACCGGTGCTCGCGACGACGCTGTGGCCATGCAGCACCTGATTTCCGGCTGGACTTTCAATCCCAAACTACCCTGCCTGGTGCGCAATTTGTGAGCGCTGCGAATCCCGCGGTTCCGAAGCTCGGGAATCTGCGGTACTACATTCTCTTCCTGATCTTCGCCGTAACCGCGGTGAACTACGCCGACCGCGCGATCGTATCCATCGCAGGGCCTGCAATGGCCGACGAATTCGGTCTCGATCCGGTCGCGCTGGGGCTCATCTTCTCCGCATTCGGCTGGTCGTACGCGCTGGGCCAGCTGCCGGGGGGCTGGATTCTGGACAGGTTCGGCACCAAGTGGGTGTATGCAGCGAGCATCACGCTGTGGTCTGCATTCACACTTTTTCAGGGCCTGGTCGGATTCGTGACCGGCGGAGCGGCGTTTGCGCTGCTGTTTGGATTGCGTTTCATGGTGGGCCTGTCAGAGGCGCCCTCATTCCCTGCGAATGCGCGACTGGTCTCGGCCTGGTTCCCGAGCGTAGAGCGCGGCTTCGCGTCCGCAGTCTTCAACTCCGCACAATACTTCGCGACAGTGATCTTCGCGCCATTCATGGCGTGGATCGTTCATGACTTCGGCTGGCGGAAAGTGTTCTGGGTGATGGGCGTGCTTGGCTTCGGTGTCGCGTTGACCTGGATCCGCGTCATTCATTCGCCCCGTCAGCATCCCCGGATGAGCCAGCAGGAGCTGGCGCTGCTGAGCGAAGGCGGCGCGCTGCTGGACTCGGAGGAGAGCACGCAGGCGACCCGAAAGGGACACGGCTGGGACGTCATCCGCCAGTTGCTGACGAACCGAATGCTCGTTGGCATCTACCTCGCTCAGTACTCGATTACGACGCTTACTTACTTCTTCCTGACATGGTTTCCCGTGTATCTCGTCAAGGAACGCGGATTCACGATCCTGCAGGCGGGGTTCGCGGCAGTGGCACCGGCGCTGTGCGGATTCCTGGGTGGAATTCTGGGAGGCATCATTTCTGACCGCCTGTTGAAGTCCACAGGCTCACTGACGCTGGCCCGAAAGGCCCCGATCGTTGCTGGCATGCTGCTGTCGACCGTGATTATTGCCTGCAACTTTGTAGATAGTTCGGCGGTGGTCGTAGCGCTGATTGCCCTGGCCTTCTTTGGAAAGGGAATCGGCTCTCTGGGCTGGGCCGTGGTCTCGGACACCTCGCCGCGGCAGGCACCGGGGCTCAATGCGGGACTCTTCAATACCTTTGGCAACCTCGCAGGCATTACCACACCAATAGCGATCGGCTACATCGTCAAGGCCAGCGGCGGTTCGTTCGCCGGTGCACTCGCGTTCGTGGCGCTGAATGCACTGGTGGCGCTCGCTTCCTACCTGCTAGTCGTAGGGAAGATCGAACGCGTGGAACTTCGTGCCGAGCTACGACCACCGCCTCACTAACCAGGCGCACCGGGACTCGATCACTGGGGCACGACGCAATGGCGTCGATTCGGTCGGCATACCCTAACTACATAGTTCGCGAGCGCTGAGACGTCGATCTCAGGCGGATCGCGCGGAGTGTGCGTAACCTCGGGCGATGAAGTGCGAGCGACCAGGAGCGTTGTAGGAGATGGCCGGGAAACGCAGGTCAGGTCATTCACCTACGAGCCAGTGTGATGTTGAGCCCCGCGATCCCAACCAACTCGCGCCTGGTCTGGGGTGCCAGCGTCGTGCATGTCGTTGAATGTAATGCCGTCGCACGCCGCTGGACACATCGAGTCAATCTACTGCGTGAGAGCGGTTTTACCGGTTCGACGCCTTTGCTGCGCCTATACTGGAGCCGCTACAGCCGAGGGGCACGGTCCATCAAGCCTCGCCGACAAGGAAGTGCATGCGCCCCCGCGATGCAGTGCTTTCCGTGGGTGCCTTCGGACCGGCGACGGTCTTCGCGCTCGCAGGCACGGTGTTGTTTTCAGTTGGACGTGGCGACTCTCCGCTGGGGCATGCCGTGCTCGATACGGGCGTGTGGTTGCTGTCGACCGTCATTGCGCTAGCGCTGTGGAATCTGGGCGCTCGGACCAGCGACCGCCTGCTGCGCTTGCTGGCGCTCAGCTTCGCTATGACTTCGCTGTGCGAGCTCGGGCACGTGCTGGTCACCGTTGAGTGGTCGGGTGCGCTTGCACCCATCGCGCGCTCGCGCGAATGGCTGCGTCCGGCGACCTGGCCGTCCGGTGCGTACCTGCTCCCGATCGGAATCGCCTGTGCGATCAGGTTGGCCAGCCGCGCGCGTTTGAATGACCTCGGGGTGGGAGCTGGTCTGCTCGTACTCGGCGTGGCGCTGCTCGTCATCTTCAGCTATCTACCGCGCTATTCAGCACCGGGTCTGTTTGGAATCTCGCGCCCGACGCTGGTGCTCGTGTCGCCGCTCTGGGTACTAGTTGGCTTTGTCTGCTGGCAGCGCCGCGCGAACCATCGGATCTTCCCGGCGTTGGCGCTCGTCGCCGTATTGCTGTTCCTCGCGAGCCTGGCAATGCTCTATTCGCGGGCGCCAAGCGACGCGCCCGCGATGACCGCTCATCTTGGCAAGGCGTGCGGGTATCTGACACTGGTGCTGATCTTGATAAGGTGGGCATCGCTCGACGCGGTGGAGCGCATTCGCGCAGAGCAAGCCCTGGCCGCAACCAACGCGACGCTGGAGCGTCGGGTCGGCGAACGCACCGTGGAGTTGCAGTCCGCCAATTCCGCCCTGCAAGACAGCCACCTGCGCACGCGAGCCATTTTCGAGACCGCGCTCGACGCCATTGTCACCATCGATCAGAGAGGACGGATCTCGGAATTCAATCCGGCCGCCGAGCGTATCTTCGGCCATGCCCGCGCGAACGTGATCGGTCAGCCGCTCGATGAGACCATCATCCCGCCCGATCTGCGCGAGGCGCACCGACAGGGGCTTGCCCGTTACCTTGCCCACGGCGATTCCAGGATTCTCGGCAAGCGAATCGAGGTCACTGGCTTGCGTGCGGATGGTTCGACTGTCGCCATTGAATTGAGCATCAACCACATGCCCGGCAGCGGTCCACCGCAGTTCGCGGGTTTTCTGCGCGACATCACCGAGCGCCACGAGGCGGAAGCAAAACTGCTCGCCCAGATCGCGCGCTTGAGTCTCCTCGATCAAACTACACGCGCCATTGGTGAGCGGCAGGATCTGCGCAGCATCTTTCAGGCCGTTCTGCGCAGTCTGGAGGATCACCTGCCGATCGATTTTGGCTGCATATGCCTCGGCCAGCCCGGCCAGAAGGCGCTGTCCGTCTCCTGCATCGGAGCACGGAGTTCCGCAATCGCGCAGGAAATTGCGCTGACCGAGCAGAGCCGCATCGATATCGATGAGAGTTGCTTTGGCCGCTGCATGCGCGGGCAATTGCTCTACGAGCCGGACGTTGCAGCATCGCCGGTCGCCTTTCCGGCGCGCCTCGCACGCGCGGGCCTGCGCAGCCTGGTCATTGCACCCCTTCTGGTCGAGAGCGAAGTCTTCGGCGTAATGATCGTCGCCCGAGGCCAGATTGCGGGGTTCACGAGTGGTGAGTGCGAATTCGTTCGACAACTTACCCAACACGTCGCGCTTGCCGCTCACCAGGCAAAGCTCTACACCGCGCTCCAGCGTGCGTATGAGGATCTGCGCCAGTCGCAACAGGCCGTGTTGCAGCAAGAGCGGCTGCGTGCGCTCGGCCAGATGGCAAGCGGCATCGCGCACGACATCAACAACGCGCTCTCGCCCGCGACGCTGTACATGGAATCACTGCTCGAGCGCGATCCAAGCCTGAGTACGCGGGCGCGGGAGGAACTCAAGATCGTTCAAAGGGCCATTGACGACGTCGCGAATACAGTTGCACGAATGTCGCAATTCTCCCGACCGCGCGAGGATGAGCTCGCTCTCGCGCCCGTCGATCTGAATGAGATGCTGCGACAAGTCGTCAATCTGACTCGCGCCATCTGGAACGACATGCCGCAAAAGCGCGGCGTCGTCATAAGGATGGAGACCGACTATGCCGCAGATTTACCGGCCATCATGGGTGCGGAAAGCGAGATTCGCGATGCGCTCACGAACCTCGTTCTGAACGCGGTCGATGCAGTGGCGGACGGCGGGACGATCACCGTGCGTTCCCGTGTGGTCGGCAGCGGCAGCATCGCCCGCGTGCAGGTTGAGGTCTGCGATACGGGCGTCGGCATGAGCGAGGCGAACCGGCTCCAGTGCCTCGAGCCTTTTTTTACTACGAAAGGCGAGCGCGGCACCGGTCTCGGGCTCTCCATGGTCTACGGCATGGTGCAACGTCACAGCGCAGAGATCGAGATTGTTAGTGAGCGGGGAAAGGGCACTACGATGCGTCTCAGCTTCCTTGAAGCCACGACGGCCGTGCTCGGGCAGCCGCACGAAGCTGCGCTGCCGTTGAAACGGATGCGTATCCTCGTCGTGGACGACGATCCAATGCTCCTGAAATCACTGCGGGACGCGCTCGAGGGAGACGGACATACGATCACGATCGCCGATGGCGGCCAGGCGGGCATAGACGCATTCGCGGTCGCGGAACGGCTGGGCGAGCAATTTGCCGCGGTCATCACCGATCTGGGAATGCCTTACATTGATGGCCGCAGGGTAGCTGCGGCGATCAAAGCGATGTCTGCGGTGACGCCCGTTATCCTGCTCACCGGCTGGGGGCATCGCCTGAGGCAGAATAACGAAGTTCCCGAACATATCGATCGGGTGCTTGCCAAACCTCCAAAGCTCGAAGAGCTGCGCGCCGCACTCGCCGAGACGACCACCTCGCATGCTCCGGGGTCTGCGCCTGAGGCCGCCGCGTGAACAACTCTGCAATCGCCCGCATCCTCATCGTCGACGACGAAGCGGCACAGGTGACCGCGCTCTGCCGGGCACTCCAGGGGCAGGGCTACGCGACCACGGGATTCGAATCATCGTCGCAGGCTCTGCAGCAACTTCGAGAAGGTGCCTTCGACATCGTCATCACCGATCTCATGATGCCAGAGCTCGACGGAATCGCTTTTCTGCGCGCTGCGCACAAGATCGATCCTGACCTGGTCGGCATCATGATGACGGGCAAAGGAACTATCGACACTGCAGTCGCGGCAATGCAGAGCGGGGCGCTCGATTACATCCGTAAACCCTTCAATCCCAGCGGCATGCTGCCGGTGTTGTCCCGCGTGCTCGGCGTGCGCCGGCTGCGCCTGGAGAAGGCGGCACTCGCGCTGCAGCTCAAAGAGCGCACGGCGGCACTCGAGATTGCCAATCGCGAGCTCGACGCTTTCGCCCGCTCTGCGTCCCACGACCTGCGCACCCCCGCAACCCGGATCATTGGCTTCGCCGAACTTCTCCTCCAGGAGAAGGCGGGCCCACTGAACGTGAAACAGAAAGAATTCCTCGGCCATATGCTCGAGGGCTGCCAACAACAGGTGCGCCTCATCGATGGCTTGTTGCGCCTGACACGCCTGGGCCACCAGCCGCTGGCGAAAGAGCGAGTGAAGGTCGGCGATCTGGTGCACGAGCTGTTACGCGAACGTCACGAGATGGAACCTCATCGCAAGATTGCGATTCAGGTCGGCCCACTCGCGGACGCATGGGCCGATCCGTTGTTGCTGCGGCAATTGTTCGAGAATCTTTTCGCGAACGCCTTCAAGTTCACCCGCCGTACCGAGAATGCCGCCATCGAAGTGCACGGACAGCATCAAGACGGCGAATCGATATACCTGGTCCGCGACAACGGCGCGGGATTCGATATGCAGTACGCCGACCGCCTGTTCACGATCGCCCAGCGATTGCACGGGGATGACGAATTCGAGGGAACCGGTATCGGGCTGTCGATCGTTCAGCGCATCGTCGAGCGCCATGGAGGGCGCATTTCCGCGCAGGCGGAAGTCGACAAGGGCGCGTGCTTCACGGTTGCCCTGCCGTACCAGGCGCTCGATGCAACTGCTCAATCGTCTTCTTGACGATTATCACCGGTTTCCCCAACCGATCCTGCAAGGCGCGCGACAGCGTCGTCCAATGTGAGCTTCCATAGACGATGAGAATGCGATCGTTCCCGTCGAGTTGTTGCAGGATCGTCGACAACAGGTGCTCGTCGCGCACGCGCATGTTGTCGGCGCCCATTCTCTGCAGCAGAGTTTCCGTTCCGGGATCGTATCGGTGAGGCATCTCGACATCGGAAACGGGATCGACGCCCACGATCCTCGTGTAATCCGCGATGAATTGCGCTGCGGTGGCGGGTTCGGTTCCAGTCATTTGGGCAACGGCGCGAGACTCTCGCTCATACCTGGACGTGAACGCGGTTGCATTTCCTGCGGGCATCTCGCCACTGCGTCGCGCTTGACCGAGGGACCTCAATCGAACGGCGAACAGCACGTCATCGCGCTTGTACCCCTTGGCGACCAGACCCTCGATCTCCTCGGTGACGGTGGGTTCTCCGCCAATGAAGGGCACATTTCTGGCCAGTGCCTGAGAGGCTGCGAAAATCGCTTCGCTCTTCGCGAAGGCATCCGCGTCCGGCCTGTCGCGCCGGTGTGCCGCTTCCACGAATGGCTCGAAGTTTCGACCGAACGCTGTCGGAAAACCCTCGACGATGACCAGCGACGGATTCGTGTCGGTGAAGGCGCGCCGGACGGCATCTATCGTGCTGTTCTCGCTCGTGAACACGTGATCCGCGCCGACGAAAGCGAGCACATCTCCCCCGGAGCGGTACGTGACGATGAACGGCGCTTCCGTGGACCCGCGCTCTTTGGCAAGCGCCTCGCTGAACAAAGGTATCGCGTTCTTCGGCGGACTAACTCCGGGCTGCCCGGCCGAAAGCGTCGCCGCAGTCAATATCAGGACAAGGCCTGCCATGGTTTTGGCCATAGTCATATCCGGCAAGATGGTAGTCCTGCAGATCTGCAACCTTGACTTCGAGTTGTTCATACAGCGATAAGTTGCAGTCATGAACCGCCGCGAACTCACGAAGCTCCTTGGAACTGGCCTGCTGGCCTCGGCGATCACGCCGCGCATCGCGCTTGCAGCAACGCCTCCACAAGTCGCCATCACCATGGACGACTTCAACCTGCACGGCGCCGACGAACAAACAGCTGAGAAGCGCAACCAGGCGATCCTTTCAGCGTTTCGCTCTCATTCGGTCAAAGCAGCCATCTTCGTCGCCGGCAAGTGCATCGACTCGGACCCCGGACAGCGCCTGCTGAAGCAATGGAACGACGACGGCCACATCATCGCCAACCACACTTACTCACACCGAAACTACGCGGACAGTGACTTCTCCGTGTACACAGCGGACATGCTCCGCTGCGAAGCGCTTATCAAGGACTATCGGCAATTCCGCCGGCTGTTCCGATTTCCGTTTCTGAGGGAAGGCAACACCGCCGAGCAGCGCGATCGGATGCGATCCTTCCTCGCCGACCAAAAATACAAAAACGGCGCCGTCACCATCGATGCCTCCGACTGGTACATCGACGAGCGGTTGAGAAAACGACTCACTACCGATTCAAACGCCGATACGACCGGCTATCGTGACTACTATCTACAGCACATCCGCGATCGATCCACTTACTACGACGACCTGTCACGCCGCTCACTGAACCGCAGCGTCAAGCACACACTACTTGTCCACCACAACGTGCTCAACGAGCTCTATCTGGGCGACATCCTCGACCAATACAAGCGACATGGCTGGGACCTGATCGACGCTGAGCACGCGTACACCGACCCCATCTTCAGCGAAAAGCCAGACGTCCTGCCCGCCGGGGATAGCCTGGTACTTGCCCTGGCAATCCAAAACGGCAAAACCAAACGACCGCGCTATCCCAGCGAAGCCGGCGAATACGAAGCCCCGAACATGGACCGCCTGGGTTTGTGACACGATCTAGCTAGACGCTCATTGCCGGGCGATTTTCACTGGTTGCTGCGACGAACAATCAGCGGCACTCGAAGTCGTCAGCCCCCACAGGCTTGCAGAAGTCGCCCCACTTGCCCGTCTTCCGCCAGTAATCGACGATGCCCGCGTCGCGCAGCAGCGCTTTGAAGCCCGGCAACGTGCGCACACGGGAGTACGGCATGATCCAGGGCTGCCAGTACTTCCGGAAGTCCACGTTTTCGGGTCGGTCCAGTAAGGCACGCACCGAGGTCAGAGCCGCCTCCGGTTCATTTAACGCGTCGGCGAGCACGAACGCTCCCTCGTAGCCCGACCGCCGCTCCTCGACAAACTTGCGAACCATGGCCCGCATGGCCGCGCGGTCGTCGAGCACGGGCTCGAGCCCTCTGATGAGTGGATACCGGTTTTCGCCGATAGGGCCGATATCCCGCAGGAGCAGCTGGTACGCCGCGTGCACAGCGGCGCGGTCCGATGGGTCAAGAGCCAGTGTGCGCAGGAATCGAATGTTATTCGGCTGGGCGTGGGAACCCTCGAACTCGCGACTGCGCTGGTATTCAGCCTCTGCTTCCCGGTACCTGCGCCCCATGGTGAGGTTCCATTGCTGGTCGCGGGAAGGGAACATGAACACCGGTTCGGTGCGGATCACTCGCTCGACCAGTTCGGTGCCCTCGTCGAAGTGGCCCACGACGAAGATCACATTGATATACGGATACGCGCGCTCGAAAGTGAATGGACCGGTGTCCAGGATCCGCCGCGCGACTTCGATGGATTCGGCCCATCGCCTCTCGTTCGCCAGTTGTTCGGAGCGGATGCGCAGCGCCATCCAGCTTTCCGGCGCCAGTTCCTGTACCCGGGCGCGCGCCCTCACTGCCTCTTTCCGCAGCGACGCGACCTGGCTGCCGCCTAACTGCTCGGCCCTTGTATCCAGGTCCTGCGCGAGGAACTCGAGCTCACCCGCGAGTTCACCCCACGCGAGCACGAACCGCGGATCAGATTGCACCGCCTCGCGGAGCAGCTGCACCCGCTGGCGATGGTCGTCCAATGCGTGGCGCTCGTCGAGGAACAGCTGTCGCCACCTGAGATAGCGATTGTAGGCGTCGAGGTTGGTGGTCCCGCCCTGTGCCCGATTCATAGGCCCGACGTCCAGCTTCACCGAGAGCGCCTGCGCCACGTCGCGTGCAATCTCTTCCTGGACTTTGAATACGTCGCGGAACTCGCGCTCGTACACGTTCGACCACAAGGGCGTGCCATCGCGCGCGCGCAGCAGCTGCGCGGCGATGCGCAGCCGGTCGCCGTCCCTGCGAATGGTGCCGTCGAGCAAGTGATCCACGCCGAGCTTCTGGCCGATAACTCGCAGGTCTTCATTCCGACCCTTGAATAAAAGCGTGGAGCGCAGCCCGACCAGTCGCAGCGCCGGGATATGCGTGAGCTGATTGATGATCTCGTCGGCCATACCCTCGCTCAAGTATTCCTGGTCGCGCGCAGCGGACAGATCGGCGAACGGCAGCACGGCGAGCGAAACCCCGCTCGGGGGAGCTGAAGTTGCCAGGTTCTGTTCGGTAATCGGACGGCGACCGAGCAGCAAGTAGCTAGCCAGGATGAAAACTGTTGCAATGCCCGCCAACAGGAGGGGGCGACTGTACAGTCGCCACCCTGCTGCCGTCGCGGGTTCCCCAGTGGCAGCGAATGGCCGCAGTGCCGCCGCAAACGAAGCCGCATCCGGGTACCGATCGTTCGGCGATGGCGCCAGTGCCTTCATCAGCACCGCGCGCAACCCGGCTGGGAGCCCTTGCGTGTCGCCGCCTGAATGCAGTGCGGCATAGATGACCGGACGCGCGCCGGTGAGCAGCTCGTGCAACACCACGCCAAGCGAATAGATGTCAGTGCGCGCATCGACGCTCGCGCCGTGCAGCATCTCCGGACTCGCATACTCCGGTGTCAGTGCGCGGCCCCAGGCATGAGTCGGCGCCGCGTCACCGGTTTCGCCTTGAAGCAGTCGCGCGATGCCGAAATCGAGGAGCCGTATTTCTCCCTGCGTTACCAGGATGTTAGACGGTTTGAGGTCGCGGTGAATGATCTGCTGTACATGCGCGCGGCCCACAGCGTCCAGCACCTGCAGAATCACCGCGACGCGGGCCGCGGGGTCGAGCTTGCGCGCATCGCACCAGCTCGTGAGCGGCTCGCCCGCCACGTACTCCATCGCGATGTAAGGGACACCGCGCTCGTCGACGCCCGCATCGTAGAGGCGGGCAATGCCGGGAGCTTCGAGCGAGGCCAGGATTCGGCACTCGCGTGCGAAGCGCGCGGATATCTCGGCTGGCAGCAGGCCCAAGCGCGGAATCTTCAGCGCCACCTGGCGATCGAACGCGCCATCAGCGCGGCGTGCCAGCCAGACCTCGGCCATCCCGCCGGCGCCGAGCGGCCGCAGCAATTCATACGCGCCGAGCCGCTCGCCGGCCTGATGCTCAATCTCACTACTCGGGAGACCGGATGCAGTGACACGCGGCGGGCGTTCGAGCAGCCTTCCCGCAAGGGGCGCGGGATCATCGGTCAGCAGCGCATCGCTCAGAGTCTGACGCAATGGTTCGTCTTCGGCGGGCAGTGACGCGAGCCAGTCGCGTCGCTCAACCAGTGACAGCGGCAGAGACGCATCCAGTAGTTCGCCAAGGCGGGTCATCTGGCTGCTCGTCAACGCCATGCGGCCAATCTACTCCATCGCCGCTTGCAACATGACGCGCGCTTTCAACCACAGCCGCTGCACCGTGCGCACCGTGACGTCCAGCGTGTCGGCGACCTCCTGTTCGCTGTAGCCGCCGAAATAGCGCATCTGCACGAGCTGCGCGAGCCGGGCATCGGCCTGCTCGAGCGATTCAAGCGCTTCGTGCACACGCAGGACGTCGTCGTCGCCTGCCGCGACCTTGTCGGCAATCTGGGTACTCAACGTGAGCGCCCGCCGGCCGGAACCGCGCTTCAGCCGGCCGCGGTCGCGCGCCGTATTGACGATCACCGAGCGCATGACCTGCGAGGCAAAGGCGAAGAAGGCGCGCCGGTCCTCGGCGTGCAGTTCGCCGGAGTTCACATATCGCAGGAAGGAGTCGTGCACGAGGCTGCGGGTATCCAGCAGCGTGCTACGCCCGCCGTCGCGCAGCCGCGCCCGCGCGAGCTGCTGCAATCCTGGATAGGCGGCGGCAAAAAGAGCCGCGCGCGCGCGCGCGCGCGTCGCCAGCCTGGGCCTGCTGCAAGAGTTGGGTGAGTTCCACGTGGGACCTTCCGGAGACCTCGTTCAGTCCTCGTTGCGGGTCATGTTAGCGGAGGCATGTCGTGTTTGGCGGGCAGGCGGTGTCCTGATGGGAAAGGCGGATTTCCCGCCAGGGAGAAAACAACCATGAACCCCGCGAAACTCAGAACGGCCATCGGAATGACAATCTGCGGTGCAATCCTTGCACTCGCCGGTGCATGCAGATTCCAGGACCCGACGGTGGAGGAGTACGCCACCGGGCTCACCAATCCACGGGGCCTGACTTTCGGCCCCGACGGCAACCTCTATGTGGCGGAGGCCGGTATGGGCGGCGAGCTGGTGCCGACAAACGAGGCGGATTGCCCGAGAGACATCAACATCTTCAGTCCGTACACGGCGGGCTTTTCAGGCCGCGTCACGCGGGTGCTCAAGGACGGCACGACACAGACGGTCGCCGACGGCTTGCCGAGCATGACCGAAGCGTCCGGGGCCAGCTACGGACCCACCGACGTTGCCTTCATCGGCAAGACTCTTTACGTGCTGATCGAGATGGGCGGGTGCTCGCACGGGCTCCCCGACGAGCTGAATTTGCCGGCGATCCTAAGGGTCAATGCGGATGGTTCAACGACGCACATTGCCGACCTCGGGGCGTGGCACCGCGCCAATCCAGCGACCTTCATCAAAGATACGAATCCGGCGACCACCGACCAGGAGCCGGGCGGCGTATTCCATTCGATGACCGCCATCGGCGAGAAGCTCTATGTAGTAGAGACCAATCGCGGCTTCCTGTTGCGCGTCAACCCGGCGAACGGTGTGATCGAGAAGCTCTACGACATGTCGATCGACATGGCCGAGCACAACCCCGTCGTGATGACGCGTCACGACAAGAAGTTCTATGTCGGCACCTTCGGCGAGGACGGTGGACCTTCCGAGCTCGCCGTATTCGACAAGGATTTCTCAGCCTACACGCTGCCCTTTGAGTCCCTGCATCCGCTGGTGGGACTGGCATGGAGCGGCAACCAGCTGTACGGCCTCGAGATCTTCCCGCACGACGATCCGTGGACCACTGACAACGCGAACCTCGTGAGCTTCGATCCGCGCACCGGCAAGCGCACCGAAGTGCTGGTCGACTTCGCGAGCCTGCCCACCGGCCTCGTGTCCGGCCCCGATGGTGCGTTGTACACCTCGAACTGGGCCTTGTCGTTCGAGCCAGGCGACGGTGTCATCCTGCGGATTCAACGGTAGTCAGGCCGGGGCGAGTGGCGCCGTACTGGCGCTGCTCGCCGCGGTCGTGCTCACGATCGCGGCGGCGCTCATTCCGACTCCAGAAGCAGCTTCGACAGATATTGTTTCCACAGCACCGCGATGGTGTGCGAACCATGTCCGCGCGTTTCGCGGCTGAGCGGGATCACCACGGCCGAACCGCGCGGCACACGTTTGATTTCACGCTCCAGGATTCCAAGCTCCGGCGGATTGATGAGATCGTCGGCGGAATTCACGGCGAGCAACGGCGCGCGGATCTTCTCGAGGCCGGGATTCGGATCGTAGTCCCACGAGGCGCTCACCTGATAGAGCAGGTCGTTCGCGTCCTGATCGCGCATCGCATTCGCCGTCGTGGTTTCGAGCGTCTCGTCGACCTTGGCGAGCGTCGGCATCTGCTCCTGGCGAAGGATCGGATTGCTGCCCATGAAGAAGATGAGCGCGGCGGCGGTGCGCAGGCTCGGCGGCTGCGCCGTGTAGTTGCCGCCCATCCAGTCTGGGTCGTTGGTGATCGCGTCGATGATGGTCTTACGCCAGACGCGATTGCGTCCCGCGATCTGCACCGGCAGGCTCGCGAGCGGCATGAGTGCGTCCATGAAATCGGGATGGCGTTCGCCCCAGACCCAGGTCTGCATACCGCCCATCGAGGTGCCCATCACGAGCCGCAGATGATTGACTTTGAGTCCTTCGGTGAGCAGGCGGTATTGCGCCTCCACCATGTCGGTGTAGCCGTACTTCGGGAATTTCGCGTGCAGTCCATCGCTCGGCTTGGCGGATTTTCCGTGGCCGATGCCGTCCGGCAGCACGATGAAGTAGCGCGTCGCGTCTAACAACTGCCCGGCACCGAACAACTCACCCGCGAACTCTGGGCGGATGAACTGGCCGCCAGTTCCTCCAGTGCCATGTCCGATGATGACGGCGTTGCGCACGACACCTTTCTTGTCTTTGACCGGTTTGCCGAGCGTACGGTAATGAATGCGCAGCTCGGGCAATCTCTCGCCGCTCGAGAAACGAAAGTCGCGGATGATGAAATCGCCCTCGACTGGCTCGGAATAGTCGGCCGCCAGTGTCGATTGTGCGAACAACGTGGAGCACGCGACCAGCGCGGTACCAAGAAAGCCCAAAAAACGTGGCATACAAATCACCGTGTGGTTGGTCAAAACCGATCACCTCGCGAATCTGCGGAGTTGTACCCAACTTTGCCGCGCGGCGGCAGTCTTCTCGCAGCCCGGGGCCAGACCGTAAGTAAATGAAGGCAACTTTCACCGGTTCTCCCGATGAATGATATTGAGTGATCCGCCGATAGTCGGCCGGCGCTCGAGCACATCCAGGGGAAACATGCGGAGGCGGGACTTCATCAAGGCCGGTAGCGCCACGGCGCTCCTGGCCAGCACGCGCGGTTACGGCGCGCCGGTCCATAACTTCGATGGCTACGATTTCGGTGCCGGGCCGCCTGTCTCCGGGCGCCTTTATCAGGGTCCGTTCCCCACCGAGCGATTCGCGGGTTGGCAGGTCGTGATGGCGACCACCGCATCGAAGGAGATCATTCCCGGTTTCGGCATGGGTCTCGTCACTTATCTCTGCGACGAAGTGGGGCCCCCTGCGAAGCCCGGCGAGCGCTTGGAAAAATCCCTGGAAGATCTGGCGCGTTTCGCACTGGGTACAAAGTTGTACCTGCGCGTGAACTGGAAAGACGTGCAGCGCAAGCCGGGCAGGCTCGATCTGTGCGAACACTGGCGCATCGCCTTCGATCTGGCGAAACGCTACGACAAGCGCATCGGCCTGCGCGTCATGATGAGCAATCCCGACATCGAAGGCTCGGCGCTGCCGGACTTCCTCGCGAAGCGAGTGCCGATGGTCGAGCTCGGCGAGTGGCAGAACCGGCGGCGTTTCGAGCCGCGCTACGATGACCCGGCATTTCAATCCGCCTTCAACGAGCTCACCGGACTACTGGCTGATGCCTACGATGGCCACCCCGAAGTCGAATACGTCGACACTGCGATGTACGGATTCTGGGGTGAAGGGCACACGTGGCCGCTGGAACGCCATCCGTTTCCGGATTCCGCGACCGCGGAAGCCACCTTCGTGCGCATGCTCGAGCAGCAGCTCGAGCACTGGAAGAAAACGCCGCTCGCGACGAACACGCAGCCTGACTTCAGCAAGGTTGGCAATTTCGAGCTGCTCGAGCGCACCGTGCGCAGCCACAACTGGCTGCGCACCGACACGATCTTCATCGAGAACGAGCAGATCGAGGCGCTGAGCAATCGTCCGGCGTGGACCGGCGTGACGGTGGAAGTGCCCAATGCCGATGGAACACCCGACAGTCTCCATCTCGACGAGGGAGTGACGCTCACCGATAACGTGATCGGCCACGTGCGCGACGTGGGCGCCGGCTATTTCTCGCTGTGGAACTGGCACCGCATTCGCGCCGATCGGTTGCAGGGCTATTACGACAGGTATCCCGACGCCATCAACGGCCTCGCGCGCTCGATCGGTTATCGCGTGCGGCCGTCGTGGGTGTGGACTTACGATGCCGGCGACGATGCGGGTGTCGTCCTCGGGATGGTCAACGATGGGATCTCGGGGGTTCCCGGGGTGCTGCGCATCAGCATCCTCGACGCGGCGGGCCGCGTACTAGCTACCGGCGGCCTCGATGCGGGCTATCCATTGCCGGGCAAAGTGCGGCAGGCGAGGTTTCCCTTGCCGAAGGGAACGGATTGGAAGGGCCTGCGCGTCAAAGGAGAGATCGAGGTGAAAGGGCAGCGTTACCCGGTGCGCTGGGCGTGCCGGCAGGCCCGCAACGCGGACGGGACGCTGACGCTTAAGCCCAC
>DATHJZ010000316.1:0-4083 GCA_035286365.1 Steroidobacteraceae bacterium
ATGGCAGATGTACCAGGATTGGGGAACCGTGCTCGCGCAATCCGGAGTTGCAGCGGCGATGTTCAACCACCGGCTTGGATATCCGCAACGCCAGATCGATGAAGCGATGAACGAGATCGCGCAGGTGACGCAGTGGTTGGAGAAATCCGCCGCGACGCACCGCCTCGACACCGCGCAGATCACAGCCGTCGCGTTCTCCGCCGGTGGCCTGGTGGTGCCGGAGCTCGCGCGACGCAACGAACGCATTCGCAAATATGTCCTCTACTACCCGTTGCTCGGTTCCGAGAACAACCCCGCAGAAAATGCGGACGTAAGAGCGAAGCTGCGCTTTGTCGACGCGTTGCCGCTGCTGGTGAAGCGCGACACACCCATATTGATGTTCCGCAGTGGCGCGGACGAGGTTCCCGGTCTGTTGCCCATGCTCGATGCCGCCGTGGCCGAAGCCTTGAAGCAGGATGCACGCCTCGAGCTCGTCAATCTGCCGAAAGCGCCGCATGCGTTCGATTCGCTCATCGACGATCCGGCGCCGCGCCGCGCGATCAAGCGCACGATCGAGTTTGCGTTGGGGGGTTAAGGGAGCTCTCGCCAGATATCGCCTATAGGAAGAGTTGGAATCGCCAGATATCGCCGCTGCATTTCCTTGCGTACGCTCAAGCCCCAGCGCGGCAACTGTCGCGCCCTGCCAGCCACTAAGGAAAAACCCCATGAACCCCAGCGCGCGAGCCCCACGAGATCTTCTCGATGAAGATGGCAACGAGATTCAGAAAGGCCACGATGCGCGCTCAACCGGGCCAAGCGACAGTTCGGACGCTGGGTCCGATGTAGTTGGGGTGGGTCACGGCGACGAAACCAGCGACCGCAATGGCACCGGCGAGCGCATGTCGGCGGACGATGACCCCGAACTACTCGATTCGGCGGACATCAGCGCCGACCGCATCGTCGAGGCCAGGCAGGCGGGACTCGGCAGCGGACTTGATCAGGCCGAAGAGGCGCAGCTCGGCATCACGGACGAAGAGATCGAGGAGCTCGACGACGACGAGCAGTGAGACGGACGAAGCTCGGACGTTTTCAGTACAAGTAGAACGCGCCCGCGCCCCGTGCGCTGTTGTCCGATCGGTCTCCGTCGATGCCGCGCGCCACGCTTGCTTCTCGAGCCGCGCCGATCGCGAGCGTGCGACCGCTGCCATCGAGCGCGAGCGAAGTGGCGAACGTTTTCCACGCGGGGATCGGGCGGCCGACGGGCTTCAACCCGGAGTGGCCATCGGCGTTGACCAGCAGCCGGTAGTAAGCGGCCCCGCGGACCGGGTTCCAGTCGAAGGTCAGTTGTTTGAGATCAGCGCCGACGGTGACTTGCGGGGCGGCGGGTCGAGGGGGCCGGTGCGGCCCGTGGGCGTTGGCAGAGGCCGCGCATACCAGGCGGCGGCTGCCGCAGCCAGATAGATAGGAAGGCGCATTGGAACATCCCTGTGTTCTGAGGCTTTAGAGCCGTCTTTGGCACAGCGTAGGAGCGCAAGCTTTACAACGGTGTAGGCACAGGCAATGAGATTGGTTAGGAGGGTGCCGGGGAATCAGGCCGTCCGCCGGAAATCCGCGGATACCGCCTATGGGAAAGGCTCGCGTCGCTGACAGCCCCGCCGTGCCTGCTCTCGTATGCTCAACTCCCATACGAGGAGCGCAGTCATGAGTACAACGCCAAATCCCCTCATCGGAGCCATCTCGAAGGCCATGGTGAAGTTGCGCGCCGACGACGACATGCTCGCGCTGATGGAGGCGCACGCCTCCTTGAATCCGCTCGCCATCGAGAAGCTCGACTACGAGGCGGCGCGCCGGAACCCTACGATCGCAGATGCGATGCGCGTGATGCTCGAAGCCCAGGGTCGCAGCTCGGACCCCGAGTCGCTCGTACACGGTGTCAGGAGCCGCGATATCACGATCGATGGCGCCGAGGGCCTGCTGCACGCGCGCATTTACACGCCGCCCGGCACGGCGCCGTTTCCCGTCGTCGTGTACTTCCACGGCGGTGGCTGGGTGCTGGCTAACAAAGATGTGTACGACGCCGGCGCGCGGGGCTTGTGCAAACAGTCCGGGGCCATCGTGATCTCCGTCGACTACCGGCGCGCGCCCGAGCACCGATTCCCCGCGGCGTGGAATGACGCGCTCGCGGCGTACAAGTGGACGCTGGCGAACGGCGCGACGCTCGGCGGCGATCCCGAACGCGTCGCGCTCGCCGGGGAAAGCGCCGGCGGCAATCTCGCCCTGGCTACCGCGATCGCCGCGCGCAACAGTCAGCTGGTGCCGCCCGTGCATGTGCTCGCGGTGTATCCCGTCACGCAGACCAGTCTCAATACCGAGGCCTATCTGGAAAACGCCATCGCCAAGCCGCTCAACCGCTCCATGATGCAGTGGTTCTTCGAGCACGTCGTCGAGGACGCGCAGGATCTGGAAGATCCGCGGCTGCAGTTGATCGATGCGGAACTCGAGGGGCTGCCACCCGTCACGCTGATCACCGCGCACATCGATCCGCTGCGCGGCGATGGCGTGAAGATGCAGAGCGCGCTGGAATCTGCCGGCGTGGAAGTAGTCAGGCGCGATTACGCCGGCGTGACACACGAGTTCTTCGGCGCGGCGGCAGTGCTCGAGAAGGCGCGCGAAGCGCAGAAGTTTGCCGGGCAGCAGCTCAGGCAGGCGTTTGGAACCGCCTAGCGTGAGGTAAATCCGTTGCTGCCGCGGGCCGGGGGTCAGCCTGGCTTTGGCTCGATGTCCGCGGTGAAACCGATGGGCCGCGAGATTCCCGTCGATCCCCCTTCGACCATTTGGCGGATCGACTCCACGATGTCCGCGATCACCGCATCGTGCACATCGACGCGCTTCGACAGATCTTCCACAAACCCCATCAATTGCGTGCTGACTAGCGCTGCGCGACGTAGACGAACGAAGGCGCGCATGATTTCGATGTTCACCCGAACGGCTGTGTCGCTGCGCAGGACGCTCGAGAGCATGGCCACGCCTCGCTCGGTGAATGCCCACTGGCTATATCGCCTGCCGCCATATCTGCGTTCCAAACTTGAGATCACAGATTGTGATCTCAAGTTTGTAAGCTCTTGATTCGTAAGTCGAAAGATGAAATCCGTCGGGAAACGTTTTCGATTGCGGCGCACACCCTGAAGCAGCGCACTAACCGTAACGCCATATAGATGAGCAAGGTCGAAATCCATCAGCACGCTGACGCCGCGGACTTGGCAGATGCGCGCGTCGATCTCCTGCAATGCCGACACATCGGGGGTCATGCCGAAGTTTCGGCCCGTGTTGGGCACGCCGGTAGCTTTGTACTTGCCGTGAATGTGCGGAAACGCATCGACCGGGGCGGCCCGCGCCAACTTGAGGTCACAATCTGTGACCTCAAGTTTGTAACTCCTTGATGCGAAGGCCGAAACGCGGAATCTCGAAGGGGGCGATTTCGATCCACGCAGCCCGCCCGCAAACCCATGAACATTTGCAGTCGCGCGCGGTCTCAGCAAACACCGCAATTACCGGTCTCAAAGGAGCTGCCATGAACACCCGTCGCGACTTCCTCAGCCAAACCGCCACCGGCGCAGTGTTGCTAGGCGCCACATCGCTCACGCAGCTCGCTCAGGCCGCATCGAAGGGCGACATTCTGCGCCGCCCCATCCCCTCATCCGGCGAGCTGGTCCCCGCCATCGGCATGGGCACCTCCGGCAGCTTCCAGATTCCGCCGAGCGGGCCCGAGTACGAAGCACTGAAGGAAGTGCTCAATCGTTTCTTCGCAGGCGGCGCCACGTTGATCGACACCGCACCGACCTACGGCAATGCCGAGGACAACCTGGGCCCGCTGCTCACCGAGGGCGGCCATCTCAAGAAAGTCTTCATCGCGACCAAACTATCCGGTGTTTCCGGACGCAACGAAGGACTCGAGCAGTTCAACAGCACGCTGCGACGCTTGAAGACCGACAAGGTGCAGCTGCTGCAGGTCCACAACCTGGGCGACTGGAAAACGCAGATCGAAGTGGCGCGCGAGCTCAAGAAGCAAGGCAAGGTGAAGTACGTCGGCGTGACGCACTACGT
>DATHJZ010000317.1:0-3377 GCA_035286365.1 Steroidobacteraceae bacterium
GCGCTGCAGACGCACAACATCGCTGTCATGCGAAGTGGCGGCAGCAATCCGGATGCCGCGAACGCTCGCAGGATGGCACTCGAAGCGAAAGTGAAAGCGCTGGAGAGCGTGCCGAACGACGCGCGCACCCCGCTTGGCGGAGCCCTGGCGCTCGCGCGCCAGATCGGTGAAATCCACCGCGAAGGCGCGCATCGGAACGCCGGCACCGAACCTTACAAGATGCCGACGCGCCTCGCGGTGCTGGCGGATCTGCTGGGTGTGAAGGTCGCATTCAACTGCAAGAGCGGCAAGGACCGCACCGGCGAGCTCGACGCCGAGATCAAACACATGAAGCTTTCGATGGCGATCACCGGCGAGGTGCCTCACTACAAACGCGAGCGCGCGCCGGAAGAAATCCGCCGCTTCCACGAAGTCGTCACGAACGGCGGCAATCAGCGCATGCAGGAGCTCAACACGGGTTTCGCCGGCTACAAGCTGCAAGGCGTGAGCGCCCTGTACCAGCAATTCGGCGGAGATGGCGATGACGCGCTCACCCGCAATTTCCACGGCACGTCGCACCTGACGGCGACCTGAGGAGAGTGTCCATGATCGACATGTCCGAACAGGCCGCTGCGCTCATGAAGGCGCTGGGCGACAACTTTGGCCTGGAACTGCAGCCGGACAGCGCCGGAGCGTGCGCGATGCGCATCGATGATCGCGTGGACGTGACGCTGCGCTATGAGCCGAATCCGCCGTCGTTGCTGGCGTACGCGCCGATCGGCGAGCTGCCGCACGATGGCGCGGAAGGCGTTCTGCGCGGCCTTCTCGAAGCCAACCACGTGTGGGATGGCAGCCGCGGAGCGACGTGGTCGCTGTCTGGAGATGAAATCGTATTGAGCCGGTTGTTTCTGCTGGAAGGACTGGACGTGGATCCGCTCGCGGCGGAGTTGGCGGTGTTTGTCGATATTGCGCTCACGGGTCAGGTATCCGTGCAGGCGGAGAACTCCACGGCGACATCGGTGACGGCGCCGGAAATGCCGTTTGCCATGGCCGGCATGCTGCCGCGAGGCGTCATCGCACCGTGATCGCGCCAGGGATTGCCGCACACTCATCCGGGCTGGCGGTGGAGCCACTGGCTTTTGCGCTGGAGGCCGATGAAGTCCGACGGCTCGTGTCCATCGGATTTCACGCCGTGCTCAACGGCAAGCCGGAAGCCGCGCAGCGACTCTTCGAAGGTTTGAGCGTCGTGCGTCCAGACCATGGGTTCCCCCGCATCGGCTGCGCGCTCGCGCTGATGCAGAAGGGCAAGGCGGAGGAGGCCGTCAGGGTGCTCGAAAGAGCCTTGCGCCGCTGCCCGAACGACGAGCAGGTGCGCGTTTTCCTGGGAATGTCGCTGCGAATGGCGAATCGCGTATGCCAGGCCGGGGCCGTGCTGGCTCCGCTCGCCGCGCGGTCCGGTGATTCCGCGGGAACCCGATTCGCCCGGCAGTTACTCAAGCTGTCGTTATAGCGGCGATTTTTCGGGAGAGGTTCCGTGGCAATCGAGTTCTCGAAGGTTCTCGCGCAGGCGGTGAAGGCGGCAACGCCCGTCACGCCTGCCGCCACGGCTCCCGCCGCCGCCGATCCGGCGCAGGTTGCGCAGTTTCGCGCCTCGCTCGACTCCGTACCCCCCGCAAGCGGTGCCGACATTTCGGGGGCGTCGGCGACCACTGGTTTTTCTTCTGCGTCCGCGCCGTCTGCCATTGCGCCGCCGAGTTTCGGCGATGCGATCCTCAACGGCCTGGATCACTTGCGAGGCCACCTCAAGGCCGGCTGGGCTTCCGCCGTGGCGCCGCTCGAGGGCGGCTCGATGTCGGCGGCCGGGATGCTGCAGGCTCAAGCCGGCTTGCAACAGATGGGATTCGAAACCCAGTTGATCGCCACGGTTGCGGGCAAGACATCGCAGAGCATCGATCAGCTCGTGAAAATGCAGTGAGCGCGCGCGCCGCCACCTATATGGAAGTTCCGCTCAAAGGCGATTCGCGCAAGTGGCGTGGCCTCTTCTGTGCCTGCCTCGTGCTGTTGCTCGCGGCGTGCTCCTCCGAGGTCGAGCTGATTTCCGGCATCACCGAAATGCAGGCCAACGATGTCATCGCGGCCCTCAGCGATCAGGGCATCGAGTCGCAGAAGATTCCGGGCAAGGACGGCGTGGTATCCATTCAGGTTGCCGACGACAAGATCGCGCACTCCATCGAAATCATGCGGGCCCAGGGTCTGCCGCGCGAACCGTACTCGAGCCTCGGTGAAGTGTTCAAGAAAGATGGCCTCATCTCCTCGCCGACGGAAGAGCACGCCCGCATGGTGTTCGCGCTGTCGCAGGAGTTGTCGGGCACGATCTCGAAAATCGACGGCGTCATCTTTGCGCAGGTGCACGTGGTGCTGCCGGAACAGGCGGGATTCGGCGAGACGACGAATCCGTCATCGGCCGCGGTGTTCATCAAGTACGAGGACACGGCGGACCTGGCTTCCGTCGTGCCGCAGATCCGGCGACTCGTCGCCAACAGCATTCCGGGGCTCACCTACGAGAAAGTGTCAGTGCAGCTCGTTCCGTCGGCAGCGCCGGCGGCACGCGCCGCGGCGGCAGCGCACCTCGACACCGTGTGGAGCATCGCGGTCGCGGCCGACTCGGCCGGCATGCTGAGGATCATCATCGGTGGGCTGATGCTGGCGTTGCTTGCGGCCTGTGCCGGAGTGGGTTTCCTGCTGTTCAAGGCGAAATTTGCCGCGCCGGTGAAAAGTGGCTGAGCCGGTGAACACCGAGTGGTTAGGCGGCGAAGTGGCGCTGTGGCCCTGGATCGGCCGTTTTCTGTGGTCGCCCGCCGCCGATCTGCATCCCACGCGTCGCGACTCGCTGCTGCCGGGCTGGCCCGCGCAAATCTGGTCCGACGCGAGCGGCCTCGCGCATGTGTCGCGACACCTGCTGAGCTCGCATGGCCTGCTCGAAGCGCCGACTTACGACAGCAACGCCGATGGGTTCCTGTTGGCACTGCTGTCGCAGGCACCGCTGGCGTGCCTCGCTCGCCGCACAGGAATCGCGCTGCACGGCGCGAAGGCGTGCGATTCGCTGACGTCTCTCGATGAAGACGATCGCGATTTCCTGACGAAACGCGTCCCGCTCTATTGGCACGTGAAGCCGGTCGTGGGCAGCGACCCCGACGCCACCGGCTGGCATGTCCTGCGCATGCTGACGGCCCACCAGCCGGACGGCGTAAAGCGCCGCTTCATCTGGAAGACACCGCTCGATCCCGGCCAGCCTGCCGGAACGCTTCCATCCGCAGCGTTACTCACGGGACTGATCCGCAAGGTCCTGAAGGAACTCGATCCACCATGGTCCTCTTTGTTCGCGACGCTGCGCCGTC
>DATHJZ010000318.1:0-4768 GCA_035286365.1 Steroidobacteraceae bacterium
CCGGTTCCTGTAGCGGGCCGAAACATAGCGCGGCTAACGATATCTGGCCAGAACTTTCGCTAGCGCCGCCGACCCCGGCGACAGCACTTTCAGGGGTATCTGATTGAGCGGAATAGCCGGTGTCTCATTGACATCGTGGAAGTCCTTGCCGGTCGGATCCACGTACAAAAGGCCGGTCAGGAATTCACCTTTTTTCAACCTTTCGCCGATGGCGGTGGTCGCCTTGGCGCGGTCGGTCGGGTCGTAGTTCGCGTCGATCTTGCGCAGCAGAATCCGGCTGCCATCGTGCAGCACGACCGGCAAGCTATCGCCTGCGGCGTATTCCGCCGAGATCTCCCGCTGGAACGGCACGAAGTCCGCGTGCACCGCGGCATCGTAGTGCTCGCGCGTGTATTGATAACTCTTCGTGGAGCCTTCGTGATCGTTGAAAGTGACGCAGGGCGAAAGTACGTCGATAAGCGCGAAACCCTTGTGACGCAGCGCCGCCTGGATCAGCGGCACCAGTTGTTGTTTGTCGCCGGAGAAACTGCGCGCGACGAAGGTGGCGCCCAGCGTCAACGCCAGCAGCACCGGATCGATCGGCGGCTGCTGATTCACCTCGCCTTTCTTGGCCATGGTGCCGACGTCGGCCGAGGCGGAAAACTGTCCCTTGGTAAGGCCATACACACCGTTGTTCTCGATGATGTAGGCCATGTTCAGGTTGCGGCGGATCGCGTGGCAGAACTGCCCGAGACCGATCGACAGAGTGTCGCCGTCGCCGGAAACACCGATGTACGTGAGGTCGCGATTGGCGGCGTTCGCGCCCATCGCGATGGACGGCATTCGCCCGTGCACGGAGTTGAAGCCGTGACCTCCGGAAACGAAATACGCTGTCGTCTTCGACGAGCAGCCGATCCCCGACAGCTTCACCATGTTCTGTGGCTCGATGTCGAGACCCCAGGAAGCTTCGATAATGGCCGCGGTGATCGAGTCGTGGCCGCAGCCCGCGCACAGGGTCGACAATCCGCCTTCGTAATCGCGGCGCGTGTGCCCGAGCGAATTTTTGGGCAGCGACGGGTGACGTACTTTCGGTTTCGGCAGGAATGTCATGCGACACCGACTTTGTTGCCGGGAACGACTTCGGGTTTGCGGTTCTTGGGCTCGATCTCGGCGAGCACGCCCTTGACGATGAATTCGGACGAGATCGGCAGACCGCTGTAGTGCAGCAGTGCGCGCAGCTTCGCTTTCTCGACGCGCGTTTCCAGCGTCAGCAGCGAGCGCATCTGCCCGTCGCGGTTCTGCTCGATGACGAACACCAGCTTCTGCTGCTCGAGGAACTTCTCGACTTCCTCGCCGAACGGGAACGAGCGCAGGCGCATGTAGTTAGTCTTGACACCGTGGGCCGCAAGTATATCGAGCGCCTCGCGCACCGCGCCGTCAGAACTGCCGTACGCCACCACGCCGATGTCGATGTGCGCGTCCTGCTCGATGACGGGCTTCGGCACCAGCCGCTTCGCGGTGGTGAACTTGCGCGTCAGGCGATCGAGCACGATCTGGTATTCGGCGGAGTCTTCCGTGTACGCGCCGTACTGCGTGTGCCCCGAGCCGCGCGTGAAATACGCGCCCTTGGGATGCACTCCGGGCAACGTGCGGTACGGAATGCCGTCGCCATCGACGTCGAGATAACGATGGAATTTCTCGAGTTTCACGATTTCCTCGAGGCCCAGCACCTTGCCGCGGTCGGGAACGTAGTTGTCGTCCCACTTGAGGTCGGGGCACATCCAGTCGTTCATGCCGATGTCGAGATCGGACATCACCATGATCGGCGTCTGCAGTCTTTCGGCGAGATCGAACGCATCGCGCGCGAAGTAGAAGCACTCTTCCGGATCGCGCGGGAACAGGCAAACGTGCTTGGTATCGCCGTGCGAGGCGTACGCCGCCTCGAGAATGTCGCATTGCTGTGTGCGCGTCGGCATGCCGGTCGAGGGACCCACACGCTGGATGTCGAACAGCACCGCCGGCACTTCGGCGTAATACGCCAACCCCAGGAATTCGTTCATCAGCGAGACGCCGGGGCCAGAGGTCGCCGTGAATGCGCGCGCGCCGTTCCACGATGCGCCCAGCACCATGCCGATGGCGGCGAGTTCGTCCTCCGCCTGGATGAACGCAAAGTTCTTTTTGCCGGTTTCGGGGTCCACCCGCAGCCTGTCAGCGAAGCTCTTGAAGGCATCCATCAGTGAGGTCGACGGCGTGATCGGATACCAGGCGCCCACGGTCGCGCCTGCGAACACGCAACCGAGGCCTGCGGCCGTGTTGCCGTCGATCATGATGTGGCCGCGCGTCTTGCTGCCGGCGGCGAGCGGCGCCACGTGCACGGGCAACGGGCACTTGAAGTTCTCGCGCGTGTAGTTGTAGCCGAGCTCGATGGCCTTCATGTTCGAGTCGACCAGCGCGGGCTTCTTTGCGTACGTCTCGGCCAGCAATTCGCGGATCTTCGCGATGTCGAGATCGAGCAGCGCCGCCAGCACGCCGGCGTAGCAGATGTTCTTCATGAGGATGCGGGTGCGCACCCCGTTGAAATTCTCGTTGCAGAGCCGGGCGAGCGGCACGCCGAGCACGGTGATGTCGTCGCGCGCCAGCAGCGCGGGCCTGGGCCAGGTCGAGTCGTAGATCAGGTAGCCGCCGGAACTCACTTCCCGGACGTCGCGCGAATAAGTCTCGGCGTTCATGGCCACCATGATGTCGATCCGGCCCGAACGCGCGACGTAGGCATCCTTCGTGACGCGGATCTCGTACCAGGTGGGCAGGCCCTGGATGTTCGACGGGAAGTAATTCTTGCCCATCACCGGGATGCCGATTCTGAAAATGGACTTCATCAGCAGCGAGTTGGCGCTGGCCGAACCGGTGCCGTTCACCGTCGCGATCTTGATCGCAAAGTTGTTGATCAGATCTGTCATATCTGGCGCCCAATCTTCATGCAGTAAGGGGAAGCTTGGCCGCGTTGGCGATCGCCTCGTCCGTGGCGTTCGGCCACTTGATCACGGATTTCTGCATGTCCCAGGCAGCGGTCGGGCAGCGCTCCGCGCACAATCCGCAGTGCACACACAGGTCCTCGTCTTTGACCATGACGCGGGCCGTGTGTTTCAGCGGCGGCGATACATACAACGCCTGAGTGACATTTTTAGCTGGCGCCTTGAGCCGGCTGCGCAGATCGGCTTCCTCGCCGTTGTGCGTGATGGTGAGGCAGTCCACCGGGCAGATGTCGATGCAGGCATCGCATTCGATGCACAGCTTCGTCTCGAACACCGTCTGCACGTCGCAGTTGAGACAGCGCTGCACTTCTTTTTCGATTTGCTCGACCGTGAAGCCGAGCTCCACTTCGATGTTGAGTTTCTTGAATCTTTCCTTGAGCGAGACGTGCGGCATCAGGCGCCGCTCCGCCGGGTTGTAGTCGTTCGAGTAGGCCCACTCGTGCATGCCCATCTTGACCGACTGCAGGTTTACGCCGGGCGCGAGGCGCTCTGCGACCGACTTCTTCTGGCAGTGATTGTGGATCGAGATCGCTGCCTGGTGGCCGTGCTCGACCGCCCAGATGATGTTCTTGGGGCCGAAGGCTGCGTCGCCGCCGAAGAACACGCCGGCGCGCGTCGACTGGAAGGTCTTGAGGTCGACCTTGGGGACGTCCCACTTGTCGAATTCGATGCCGAGATCGCGCTCGATCCACGGAAACGCGTTTTCCTGGCCGATGGCGAGGATCACGTCGTCGGCTGCGAGAAATTCCTCGCCCGTGATGCGCTCGGCCGTGATGCGGCCTTGCGCGTCGATGTCGTATTCGATCACGTCGAAGCTCATGCCCTTCAACTTGCCGCCTTCGACGACGAACGCCTTGGGCGAGCGGTTGATCACGATCTTGACGTGTTCTTCTTCGGCATCTTCCAGTTCCCAGGCCGAGGCCTTGAAGAACTGGCGAGGCTTGCGCGCCATGACCTTCACGTCATCGGCGCCGAGTCGCAACGACGTGCGGCAGCAATCCATCGCGGTATTGCCGACGCCGATGATCAACACCTTCTTGCCGATCGACTTGATGTGTTCGAAGGCGACCGACTCGAGCCAGGTGATGCCGATGTGGATGTTGGCTGCGCCTTCCGCGCGGCCGGGCAGTTTCAATTCCTTGCCCTTCGGCGCGCCGGCGCCCACGAACACGGCATCGAAGCCGCCCTTGTCTAACAACTCTTTCAGCGACTTGACCGGATGGTTGAGCTTGAGATCGACTCCCATGTCGACGATCTGCGCGATCTCGTCGTCGAGCACCGTGGCCGGCAGGCGGAAAGACGGAATGTTGGTGCGCATCAATCCGCCCGGCACCGCGAATTGCTCGAAGATTGTCATGGAATAGCCGAGCGGCATGAGGTCGTTGGCGACGGTGAGCGAGGCGCAGCCCGCCCCGATCAGCGCGACCTTCTTGCCGTTCTTGAGCTTCGGGATCCTGGGCAGGCGCGCGCTGATGTCTTCCTTGTTATCCGCGGCGACGCGCTTCAGCCGGCAGATGGCCACCGGTTTCTCTTCGACCCGTCCGCGACGGCAGGCAGGCTCACACGGGCGGTCGCAGACGCGTCCGAGAATTCCGGGGAAGACGTTCGATTCCCGATTCACCATGTAGGCGTCGGTGAAGCGGCCTTGCGCAATAAGTCGAATGTATTCGGGGACGTCTGTGTGTGCTGGGCAAGCCCATTGGCAATCCACGACCTTGTGAAAATAGTCGGGTTGCGAAGTGTCCGTCGGTTGCATA
>DATHJZ010000319.1:0-11823 GCA_035286365.1 Steroidobacteraceae bacterium
CAGGGCCTTGTAGACGGCAATCAGGCTGGTGGCGGCCTCGGTACGGCTGCGGGCCAGCCGATCCTCGGTTTGCAGCTGTATCCGCTCGGCATCCAGCACCTGCAGGAAGTCGCTGCTGCCGTTTTCATAACGCAGCCGGGCGAGGCGGGAGGCAGTGCCGCTGGAGGTCACGGCCTCCTGGTCATGGACCAGGCGGTCGCGGGCGCGGGCGTAGGTCACGAGCGAATCCTCGGTGTCCTCGAGCGCGCGCAATACGGTCTGTTCGTACTGCAGCAGCGCGCCTTCGGAGCGGGCGCGCGAGGCGTTGATGCGCGCCTTCACACGGCCGAGGTCGAGGAACGCCCAGGAGATACCGGGGGCAACGGTCCAGGCGTCATTGCCGCTGTCGCCGAGGCCATCGTAGGTGCTCGACACCGAGCCCAGGTTGCCGGTGAAGGTGACGCGCGGAAAGATGTCGGCGACCGCGATGCCGATGCGCGCCGTGGCGCCGGCGAGCTGGCGTTCCGCCACGCGGATGTCGGGCCGGCGACGCAGCATGTCGGACGGATTGCCGACCGCGGCCATGCCGGGCAGCGGGGGCAGGTCCTTTGACGGTGTGAGCTCGGCGCGCAGTGCGCCGGGTTCGCGGCCGATCAGGACACTCAAGCGATGAATCGAGACCGCCACGGCCGCATCGAGCGGGCCGATCGTGCCCAGGGTGGTCGACAACTGCGCCTGGGCGCGCGCGGTGTCGAACTCCGTGCCGCGGCCGGCATCGAGCAGCACCTTGGCGAGCCCGAGCGTATCGCGCTGGTTCACCACGTTGCGGTTCGCAACTTCCAGCTGCTGCTGAAAGCCACGCAGCTCGAAGTAAGTCCGGGTGACTTCCGCCGTCACGCTGACCTGCGCATCGTGCAGGCCGGCCTCGGCCGCGCCGAGCTCGGCGTTGCTGGCCTCGATGCCGCGGCGCACGCGCCCGAAGAAGTCCAGTTCCCAGACAGCGTCGAAGCCGGCGTCGTAGAACGTGCCATCACGGGACACACCGGGCAGCGCCTGCGCCGCGCTCGTGCGCGTCTCGGTGTATCCGCCGCCCGCGGTGATCGTGGGCGCGAGGTCCAGGTAACTCTCGCCGCGCAACGCGCGCGCTTCCTTGATGCGCGTGAGCGCGATGCGCAGATCGTGGTTGGCGAGCAGCGATTCATTGACGAGGCGCGTCAGAGTGGCGTCGTCGAAGGTCTGCCAGAAGTCCGCCACGTTCGGCGCGGTGGAGAAGGCCGTGGCCTCCGCACCCTCGAACTTGTCCGCCACCTTGGTATCGGGCTGATGGTAGTTCGGGCCCACCGCGCAGGCGGCCAGCACGGCCGCAGCAAGGGGAGCTAACAGGAAACGCACCTTAGACATGGGAAGCAACCTCATCGGCGGGCGGAGCGGCGAGGGCTTTCGCCTTCTCGCCACGGCGCACCAGTACATAGAACACGGGCGTCAGCATCAGACCGAACACGGTCACACCGATCATTCCCGAGAACACCGCCGCGCCCATGGCGCGCCGCACTTCGGCTCCCGCGCCGTCGGCGGTGACCAGCGGCAGCACACCCATGATGAACGCGATAGACGTCATGACGATCGGGCGCAGTCGCAGGCGTGCAGCTTCGAGCACCGCGCTCACGCGGTCGCGACCCTGCTCTTCCTGCAAGTGCTTGGCGAACTCCACGATCAGAATGGCGTTCTTGCTCGCAAGTCCCACCAGCACCAGGAAGCCGATCTGCGTGAAGATGTTGCTGTCGCCGCCCTGCAGGTGAATACCCACGAGCGCCGCCAGCAATCCCATCGGCACGATCAGGATGATGGCGACCGGCAGCGAGAAGCTCTCGTACTGCGCGGCCAGCACCAGGAACACGAACAACACGCACAGCGGGAAGACAAACAGTGCGGCGTCGCCGGCGTCTATCTGCTGGAACGCCAGATCGGTCCACTCGTAGGTCATGCCGTTCGGCAGGTTCTCATCGAGAATCTTCGAGATGGTCGCCTGTGCCTCACCCGAGCTGTGACCCGGCGACGGACCGCCGTTGATGTCGGCGCTGGCGTAGCCGTTGAAACGCTCCACGATGTCCGGGCCGAACGCCTCCTTGACGGAGATCATCGAGCCGAGTGGGACCATCTCTCCGGCGGCGTTACGCGTTTTAAGTGAAGCAATGTCATCCACCTGCGAACGGAACGGCGCATCCGCCTGCGCCACCACTCGGTAAGTACGACCAAATCGGTTGAAGTCATTGACATACAGAGACCCCAGATTGACCTGCAGCGTCTGGAACACGTCGCTGAGCTTCACGCCCTGGCGCTTGACCTTGAGGCGATCCACGTCGACGTCCAATTGAGGAACGTTGATCTGATAGCTGGAGAAAACCCCGGCGAGCGACGGGTCCGCCCAGGCCTTTTGCAGCGCGCCTTGCACGGCGCCGTAGAGCGCTTCCGCGCCGCGGTCCTGGCGGTCTTCGACGTTGAGCTTGAAGCCGCCCAACGTGCCGAGACCGATGACCGGCGGCGGCGGGAATACCGCGATGTACGCGTCCTGGATGCCGGCAAACTTCTGGTTCAGCGAGCCCGCGATCTGTCCGGCGGTGATGCCCTTGCGCTCATCGAAGTCCTTCAATGGAAAGAACACCAGCGCAGCACTCGACTGTGCCGCGAAACCATTCGCCGACACGCCGGCGAACTGCACGGAGTCGAGCACGCCCGGTTCCTTCTTGGCGATCTCACCCATGCGATGCACGACATCTGCGGTGCGATCGAGCGATGCCGCCGGCGGCAACTGCACGACGCCGACGAGATACAGCTTGTCCTGCTGCGGAATAAACCCGGCGGGCGTCTTGTAGAAGCCGAATACCGTCAGCGCGACGAGGCCGGCGTACACGGCGATGGCGATGGGCGCGCGCTTTACGGTGCGCGTTACGCCCCTCGAGTAGCTGTCACCGGCTTTGGTGAACATCCGGTTGAACCACGCGAAGAATCGGCCGAACACCTTGTTCATGCCGCGCGTCAATGCGTCGGGTTTGGCGTCGTGCGGCTTGAGGAGCACCGCGGCCAGCGCCGGTGAAAGCGTGAGCGAATTGAAGGCCGAGATCACGGTCGAGATCGCAATCGTCAGCGCGAACTGGCGATAGAACTGGCCCGTGAGGCCTTCGACGAACGCCACCGGGATGAACACCGCGCACAGCACGAGCGTGATGGCGATGATCGGCCGGCTGACCTCGCGCATCGCCTGCTTCGTGGCCTCGAGCGGTTTCAATCCGTTGGCAATGTGCCGTTCGACGTTCTCCACCACGACGATGGAGTCGTCCACCACGATGCCGATTGCGAGCACCAGGCCAAACAGTGACAGCGTATTGATCGAGAACCCGAGCGCGTAGAGCACGCCGAATGTGCCGATGACGGACACGGGCACGGCAACCAGCGGAATGACCGAGGCTCTCCAGGTCTGGAGGAACAGGATCACCACGAGGACCACCAACGCGACGGCTTCAAGCAAGGTCTCGATGACGGCGTTGATCGACTGACGCACGAACTGCGTCGGGTCGTAGATGATCTTGTAGTCCATGCCCTGGGGGAAACTCTTCTTCAGCGTTTCCATATCCGAACGCACGCGCTTGGAAAGCTCGAGTGCGTTGGAGCCGGGCGCCTGGTAGACGGGGATCGCCACCGCATTCTCGTTGCCGAGCAGCGACTGCGTCGCATAGGTAGCCGCGCCAAGCTCGAGGCGCGCGATGTCCTTGAGGCGCACGATGTCGCCGTGTTCGCCGGTTTTTACCACCACGTCGCCGAACTGCTCTTCGTTCTCGAGCCGGCCCTTGGCGTTGAGCGCCAGCTGGAATTCCGAGCCCTCGGACCGCGGCGCGCCGATCTGGCCCGCGGCCACCTGCACGTTCTGCTCGCGAATCGCGGCGACCACGTCACCTGAGGTGAGATCACGCGCGGACATCTTCTGCGGGTCGAGCCAGACGCGCATGGAGTAGTCCCCGGCGCCGAACACGCGCACGTCGCCCACACCGTTGAGGCGGGCGAGGGTGTCGCGCACGTTCAGCGTGGCGTAGTTGCGCAGATACAAGGAGTCGTAGCGGCCATCGGGGGAGGTCAGGTGCACCACCATCAGGAAGGACGGCGAGCTCTTCAGCGTGGAAACGCCGATGTCGCGCACTTCTTCTGGCAGACGCGGCAGCGCCTGTGCCACCCGGTTCTGTACCTGGACCTGGGCCCGGTCGATGTCCGTGCCGATGCGGAAGGTGACCGTCAGCGCCAGCGAACCGTCGATCGTCGCCTGCGAGGACATGTACAGCATGTTCTCGACGCCGACGATTTCCTGCTCGAGCGGCGCGGCCACCGTTTCGGAGATGACTTTCGGGTTTGCGCCCGGATAAGCGGCCCTCACCACCACCGAGGGCGGCACCACTTCGGGGTACTCGCTGATCGGTAGTTTGAACAGCGCGATGGCGCCTGCGATGAGGATGAAGGCCGATAGGACAGAGGCGAAGACCGGTCTGTCGATGAAGTAGCTCGAGAATTTCATGTTAGTTCTTCCCCAGACCGGTCGGTCGTTATCAATTCTGCGCGACGAGCGTCTTGCCGCCCGCGCGCTGCTGCTCGCCCATGGCGATCAGCTGCGGAGCCACCGGCATGCCCGGGCGCACCTGCTGCAGGCCCTTCACGAGGATCACGTCGTCGGCCTTCAGGCCCGCGCGCACCACGCGCAGACCGTCGACGAGCGGGCCCAGCTTCACGGGCGCGTACTCGACCTTGTTTTCCGCGCCGACGCGCAGCACGAACTTGACGCTCTGGTCGGTGCCGATCGCGCTGTCATTGATGAGCAACGCATCGTACTGGCCGCTGCCGATCAGCTTGACGCGGGCGAACATGCCCGGCGTGAAGCGGCGATCCTTGTTCTCCAGGAGGCCGCGCGCGTGGATCGTGCCGGTGTTCGGATCGAGCTCGTTGTCGAGGAACACCATGTGGCCTTCGTGCGGATGCCCCTGTTCGTCGGCAAGACCGACCCAGACCGGGTTGTGCGCATTGCGCGAGCTCTTGAGCTCGCCACGCAGATCCAGGCCGACGTACTTGAGGTACACCTGCTCGTCGCCGTCGAAGGACACGTAGATGGGATCGATCGATACGACCGTGGTCAGCAGTGTCTGGCCCGCGGCCACGAGGTTGCCCGCGGTGATTTCCGCGCGGCCCACCAAGCCCGAGATCGGGGAGCGCACTTCCGTGAACGACAGGTCGAGCGCGGCGGACTCCACCGCGGCCTTGGCGGCCTCGAGATTCGCCGCGGCCTGCTCGTTGCCCGAGGTGCGCGAGTCGAACTCTTCTTCGGAGATCGCACGGGCGGCAACCAGCTTGCCGGCGCGGGCGCGCTCGGATTCGGCCAGTGCAAGCTGCGTGCGCGCGCGGGTCAATTCCGCCTGCGCGTGCTTGAGCGTCGCCTGGTAGGGGCGCGGGTCGATGACATAGAGGATGTCGCCTTTCTTGACTTCATGACCCTGCTGGAAGCGGGTCTCGGCCACGTAGCCCGAAACGCGCGGGCGAACTTCGACTCTTTCGACCGCTTCGATGCGGCCCGTGAATTCGTCGAATTCGGTGATCGGCTTCGAGATGACTTTGGAAGCCTGGACTGCGGGCGGTGCCGCGGGCGCTTCGGCCGCTTCGTTGCGCGCGCAGGCGGCGAGAATGAAAGCGAGGATCGGCAGAGCGACGACAGAGAACTTGAACGAATGCTTCACGAGGAATTCCTCCCGGGGTTTGTGAGGCACATCTTGTGCTTCGATGCGCGCGGTAGATATTCACCGGGCGAGCCAATCCGTTGGCGCCATTAGCGGGGTTCCCATCTACCCCTTTCGGAGGAGGCCCTGAAATCCCGCGCCAGCAGGTTCGCACGCGTGCGCGTGCGCATGGTTGAGATGTCCGAAAGGCTGCTTAAGCTTTTCTCACGGCGACGCGATGAGGTAGGGTACCCATCCATGCCAACCCATATGGAACTCGTGCTCCAGGCAGCTGCGTTTGCCGCGGAAAAACACCGCACGCAGCGGCGCAAGGACATCGAAACCCCGTACATCAATCATCCGATCCAGCTCGCCTACATCCTGGTGCAGGCGGACGTCGAAGATCCCAAGATCCTGGCCGCCGCGCTGCTGCACGACACGATCGAAGACACCAACACCACGCTCGATGAAATCGAGATCGTGTTCGGCTTCGAGATCGCGCGCGTGGTCGCCGAGTGTTCCGACGACAAGAAGTTGAGCAAGCTCGAGCGCAAGCAGGCGCAGATCGACCATGCCGCGACATTGAGCCGCGCCGCCAGGCTCGTGAAGCTCGCCGACAAGATCGCGAACGTCAGCGACATCGAAGGCGCGCCGCCCGCGGGGTGGTCGCTCGAACGCAAGCGCGAATACTTCGACTGGTCGAAGGCCGTCGTGGATCAGATGCGCGGCACCCATCCCACGCTCGAAGCGCGCTTCGACGCGGAATACAAAAAGAGGCCTTGAGCAAATTGTTTCAGATCAGATCGGTCGTCGGGTTTCTCATCATCGCCAACATCGTCGTGTACGGGCTGCAGCAGCTGTTCCCCGAACCAATGTTGATCAACTTCGCGTTGTGGCCGTGGGGAGAATTCCACGACGGCGACGTCACGGTGGGCTTCAAACCCTGGCAGTTGATCACCTCCGGTTTCATGCACGACTTCCACTCCATCGCGCACATCGCACTCAACATGTTCGCGTTGTATCAGTTCGGTGGGGACGTGGAGCGCGTCATGGGCTCGCGCGCGTTCGCGTGGCTGTACGGCGCGTCGGTGCTGACCGGCAGCATCGCGCAGCTCATCGTCGTATCGATGCACACGTCCGATGGGATCATCCCCACGCTCGGCGCATCGGGCGGCGTGTTTGGCGTGTTGCTCGCGTTTGGCATGCTGTTCCCCCACCGCCGTGTGCTGCTGATCATTCCACCGATTCCGATGCCGGCCTGGGTGCTGGTGGCGGGCTACGGTGTCATCGAACTCGCTCAGGGCGTGTTGGGCACGCAGCAGGGCGTAGCGCACTTCGCGCATCTCGGCGGCATGTTGGGCGCGTTCATCGTGTTGTTCACGATGGGACGAGAGACGCTGCGGCGCGCGCGCCAGGTCTACTGACGCTACCGGCTGCGTTTGCCCTTCGGGAACGAAATGATTCGCGCGGACGACGACCCGCCCGTGTGCCACACCTTGATCGAGCTCGCTTCGCGGTTGCTGCAGTTCGAGCAGCGCCAGCGCGCGCCCGCGGGCAGGGGCAGCTGGGTGACTTCGCGCTGTGCCTTGTGACCGCAGCGCCGGCATTCGATGAAGAGCGTGGCGGTGGTCTTGGGCATGCGATGAGCATAGTTGCGCTACCGGCATCCACAGCAAGCGCGGGCGCGCGATGCTGTATGCGCCCAAGAAAAAGGCCGCTCGCGGCGGCCTTCTTCGTCCAGCGGGGCAGTGTGTATCAGGCGTCGAGCATGGGAGCGAATCCGCCGTAGATCACACGCTGGCCGTCAAACGGCATCTTCATGCCTTTCATGCGCGGATCTTCCATCGCTTTCTGCCAGCCCTTGTCGCGCGCTTCTTTCGAAGGCCACTCGATCCACGAGTAGACGACCGTCTCGTCGGGCTTGGCCTTCACCGCGCCCTTGTAGTCGGTGACCTTGCCGTCCGGCACGTCATCGCCCCACGCATCGACCGTGCGCGTCGCGCCATACTCCTTGAGGATCGCGGCGTTCTTGTCCGCCATCTCGCGATACGCATCCTTGTTGTCGGCGGGGACGGGCGTCACGAAGCCGTCGATGTAGCCGGTTTTCGACGCCTTGCCACTGTCGTTGATGGGCGTGAATCCGGCGAAGATCATGCGCTGACCGTCGAAGGGCATGCTGTCGCCCATTTCCTTCATGCGCGGATCGTCCATCATCTTCTTGTTGGCCGCGTCGCGCGTCGCCTTGTCGGGATACTCGAGCCAGGAAAACACGATCGTTTCGTCGGGCTTGGCCTTCACCGAGCGTTGAAAATCGGTCACCTTGCCCGCCGGGACGTCGTCGCCCCAGCCCTCTACCTGGCGTGTCGCGCCGAATTCCTTGAAGAACGAGACGGCGTTCGAGGAGTGTTTCCGGTACTCATCTTTCTTCGCGGTCGGGACCGCGAGTACGAATCCATCGATGTAGGCCATATTTGTGCTCCTTTGATCTTCAGTTCATTTCTCTGGGTTCACTGCCTTCGATGCATGAGCACGCTGGCTGTTCCGCACGAAATGAACATTGCGCATTGCGGCGAACAATCATGTCGGAAAGCGTCGCTATTGAGCGACCCGTCCGTGATCCGGGCAGGCGGATTTCGTGTCGGACAACGCGCACGAGTATTCGCCTGCATTCGTACGCGTCGTTCCGACTTCGGTTGCAGTGGTTGGCACGCGGTGCGCGTTATCGTGCGGTCGAGAAAAGGGAGAAGGCGTGACCCAGTACGAGACTGCAGTGAATCCAACAAAAATTCTGGCGCTGGCATCGGGGGGCGGGCATTGGGTGCAGCTCTTGCGCATGCGACCTGCGCTCGCCGGGTGCAAGGTTGTGTACGCGACGACGAACGACGGCTACCGGATCGACGTTCCCGGCGAAGCTTTCGTCCTGATTCCTGATGCGAATCGTTGGGACCGCATCGCCCTGTTGCGCTCCTGCTGGAAGATCCTGCGGCTGATGCTGCGCGAGCGGCCTGACGTGGTCATCACGACGGGCGCGGCGCCGGGCTATTTCGCCATCCGCTTCGGCAAAATGCTGCGCGCGCGCACCATCTGGGTAGACAGCGTCGCGAACGTCGACGAGTTGTCGCTCTCCGGTCGCAAGGCCGGTCCGCATGCCGACCTGTGGCTGACGCAGTGGCCGCATCTGGCGAAGGACGGCGGCCCGGGGTTTCGCGGCAGCGTATTGACATGATCTTCGTCACCGTCGGCACCGAGTTGCCTTTCGACCGGCTGATCGCCGTGGTGGACCAGTGGGCCGGCACTTCGGATCGCACCGATGTATTCGCGCAGATCGGCGACAGCTATCGGCGCCCACTGAATATCCACTACAAGACCTTCATCGAGCCGGCGGATTTCGCACGGCGCTTTGCCGCGGCGGACGTCATCGTGTCGCATGCCGGCATGGGCACCATTCTTTCCGCATTGCAGTTTCAAAAGCCGATCGTGGTGATGCCGCGCCGCGCGGCGCTCCACGAGCATCGCAACGATCACCAGCTCGCAACCGCCCGGCGGTTGGCGGCGCTCGGCAAGATCACGGTGGCATTCGATGAATCGGAGCTGTTGCAGACACTCGAGCGCCTCGGCGACCTCAAGCCTCAGGAACGTATTGGCGCCTACGCGAGTGACGGATTGATCACGGCCCTGCGCGAATTCATCGACGCGGGCCAGCCGGAGCCGCGTGTGCTCGATACCCGCATCATCGCCCCGTAGCGCGCCGACTTCAGAGAATTCCCGGCAGATCGAGTTGGTGTGCGCGGGCGGCTTCGAGCGCAATGTCGTAGCCCGCATCCGCGTGGCGCATGACGCCGCTGGCCGGATCGTTCCACAACACGCGCGCGATGCGCCGGCCCGCGGCCTCGGTTCCGTCGCAGACGATGACGACCCCGGCGTGCTGCGAGAACCCCATGCCCACGCCGCCGCCGTGGTGGATCGAGACCCAGGTCGCGCCGGACGCGGTGTTGAGCAAGGCGTTGAGCAACGGCCAGTCGGACACGGCATCCGAGCCGTCCCTCATCCCTTCGGTTTCGCGGTTGGGCGAGGCGACGGATCCTGCGTCAAGGTGATCGCGGCCAATGACCACGGGCGCTTTCAGTTCCCCGCGCGCCACCATCTCGTTGAACGCGAGGCCGAGCCGATGACGGTCGCCGAGGCCCACCCAGCAGATGCGCGCGGGCAGCCCCTGGAACCTGATGCGCGCGCGCGCCATGTCCAGCCAGTGATGCAGGTGTTTGTCGTCGGGCAGCAGTTCTTTGACCTTCGCATCGGTTTTCGCGATGTCATCCGGATCGCCCGACAGCGCGGCCCAGCGGAACGGGCCGACGCCGCGGCAGAACAGCGGCCGGATGTAGGCGGGCACGAAGCCGGGAAAATCGAACGCGTTCTTCACGCCTTCTTCGAGCGCGATCTGGCGAATGTTGTTGCCATAGTCGACGGTGTGTACTCCGTCCTTCTGAAAATCGAGCATCGCGCGCACGTGCACTGCCATCGAAGCCTTTGCGGCCTTGGCCGTGGCGGCCGGGTCGCTGGCACGGGTCGCGAGCCATTGCTCCACCGGCCAGCCGATGGGTAGATAGCCGTTGACCGGATCGTGCGCCGACGTCTGGTCGGTCAACATGTCCGGGCGCACGCCGCGCTTGAACAGCGCCGGCAGGATTTCGGCCGCATTACCCAGCAACCCGACGGAGACTGGCTGCCGGTCGGCGCAGGCCTGGTCGATGAGGTTCAGCGCCTCGTCGACCTTGTCGGTGCCGTGATCGAGATAGCCGGACTTGAGCCGCATGTCGATGCGCGAGCGCTGGCACTCGATCGCCAGGCACGAAGCGCCGGCCATCACGCTGGCCAGCGGTTGCGCGCCGCCCATGCCCCCCAGGCCCGCGGTCAGCAGCCAGCGGCCCGCGAGATTGCCGCCGAAGTGCTGCCGGCCCATCTCGACGAAAGTTTCGTACGTGCCCTGCACGATGCCCTGCGAGCCGATGTAGATCCACGAGCCCGCGGTCATCTGCCCGTACATCATCAGGCCCTTGCGATCGAGCTCGTTGAAGTGCTCCCAGGTACTCCAGCGCGGCACGAGGTTCGAGTTGGCCAACAACACGCGCGGCGCATCTACGTGCGTGGTGAACACGCCGACCGGTTTGCCTGATTGAATGAGCAGCGTCTGGTCGGCTTCGAGACGTTTGAGCGTCGCGACGATGCGATCGAAGGAATCCCAGTCGCGCGCCGCGCGGCCAATGCCGCCGTACACCACCAGCTCCTCGGGCCGCTCCGCGACGTCCGGATCGAGGTTGTTCATGAGCATGCGCAGCGGCGCCTCGGTGAGCCAGCTCTTGGCGGCGAGCGTCGTGCCGGTGGCCGCGCGAATCACGCGGCTGCGGTCGATGCGGCGATCCTCTCTGGCGTTCGAGGTCATTTGGATTTACCGGTCACGAATGCGATGCAGGCATCGAGAATGTCACGTAGCGCGACGCGCAACAGCGCGGCATGGCCGTCGTCGAGTGGCGCCGGCCAGTTTTCTTCACTGATTCCATCGGTGGGCTCGCGGAGATAACCGCGCATGGCAAGTTCCATTTGCACTGCATGGATGCCGCTTCTCGGGTTGCCATAGTGGCGCGTGATCCAGCCGCCTCGAAAGCGGCCATTGGTCACGCGCGACATGCCAGAGGCGTCACAGATTTTTTCGATGGCGGCGGTGAGGGCCGGAGCGCAGGTCGTGCCGTGGTCCGTGCCGATGTTGAACTGCGGCAGCTCGCCGTCGAACAACCGCGGGATGCGCGAGCGGATGGAGTGCGCGTCGTACAACACCATGCCGCCGTGGCGCGCTCCGAGGCGCTGCGTCTGGTCGACCAGCGCCTGGTGATAGGGCCAGAAGTACTGCTGTTCGCGCCGTTTGATCTCTTCGGCATCGGGCGTAAGACCAGGCTTGTAGAGCGGCTCGCCATCGAAGGTCATCAGCGGGCACAGGCCCGTCGTCGCGAAACCCGGATACAGCGACGCGCCGGTCGGATCACGATTCATGTCGATCACGGTGCGCGAGATCGATGTGCGCACCGTGGTCGCGCCGAGCTCG
>DATHJZ010000320.1:0-2549 GCA_035286365.1 Steroidobacteraceae bacterium
GGGCTGCGAATGAGCTCTTTCAACTGAGCGCGCTTCGCCGCGTATTTCTTCACGATCTTGGCGCGACGCTTCTCGCGCTCGACCATGTTTGTCTTGGCCATACCCTATGGTTCCTTACTTGCGGAACGGGAAATTGAAGGCGCTGAGCAGGGCACGACCCTGCTTGTCATCCTTCGCCGTCGTCGTAATCGTGATGTCCATTCCCCGGAGCTGATCGATCTGGTCGTACTGGATTTCCGGGAAAATGATCTGTTCCTTGATGCCGAGGCTGAAATTGCCACGGCCGTCGAATGAGCGCGGGTTGATGCCGCGGAAGTCACGGATGCGGGGAATCGCGATCGTCACGAGACGATCGAAGAACTCCCACATGCGCTCGCCGCGCAGCGTCACCTTCGTGCCAATCGCGAGGTTCTCGCGCACCTTGAAGGACGCGATCGACTTCTTCGACATGCACAACACGGGCTTCTGCCCCGTGATCTTGGTGAGATCGGCGACGGCGGCGTCCATGACCTTGCGGTCGGCCACTGCCTCGCCCACGCCCATGTTCACCGTGATCTTGGAGAGCTTCGGGACCTGCATGGCGTTCTTCACGCCGAGGTCCTTGGTGAGCTTCGGGATCACCGTCTCTTTGTAGAAATCTTTTAACCTGGCCATTGCTGCCTATTCCTGTTGAGAACGACGCCCTCAGGCGTCGATCACTTCGCCGTTCGACTTGAAGAAACGCACGCGCTTGCCGTCATTCAACTGCTTGATGCCGACGCGGTCGGCCTTCTTCGCGCCCACGTTCCAGATCGCCACCTTCGAGATGTGCAGCGGCATCGTCTTGTCGACGATCGCGGCTGCAATCTGGCGTTGCGGGTTAGGCTTCTGGTGCTTCTTCGCCTTGTTGATGTTCTCGACGGTGACCTTGTCGCCATCGACGACCAGGACGGTGCCCTGACGGCCCTTGTCCTTGCCCGACAACACGACGACCGTGTCGCCTTTGCGGATCTTGTTCATCGCTATTTACCTCAGAGCACTTCAGGCGCGAGCGACACGATCTTCATGAACCGCTCGGTGCGCAGTTCGCGCGTGACGGGTCCGAAGATGCGCGTGCCAACCGGCTCGAGCTTGGTGGTCAGGAGCACCGCGGCGTTCGTGTCGAAGCGCAGCAGCGAACCATCGGCGCGACGCACGCCCCGCCTGGTGCGCACGACCACGGCGTCGTACACCTCGCCCTTCTTGACCTTGCCGCGCGGAATCGCGTCCTTGATGGAAACCTTGATGACGTCGCCGACCTGCGCATAGCGACGACGGGTACCGCCGAGCACCTTGATGCACATCAGCGTGCGGGCGCCGCTGTTGTCAGCGGCGTTGAGCATGGTCTGTAACTGGATCATTGCGCGCTCGCTTTCTCGACGACCGAGACCAGCTTGTACGACTTGCGGCGCGACAGCGGACGGCACGGCGCGATCGACACGGTGTCGCCTTCGCGGGCTTCCTTGTTTTCATCGTGCGCCAGCAGCTTGGTGGTGCGGCGAATGAACTTGCCGTAGCGCGGATGCTTGATCAGGCGCTCGATCTCGACAGCAATGGTCTTGTCCATCTTGCTGCTGACCACGATGCCGGTTAACGCGCGGCTCGGCTTTTTGACTTCGACTTTGTTTTCTTCAGTGGCGCTCATTTCTTGGCTCCCGCAACCTTGGCAACTGCCAGCTGCTTCTCACGCTCCACGGTCTTCAGGCGCGCGATGTTCCGCTTCGCCTTGCCGAAATCCGACGACTTGACCGTCTGTCCGCTCGACGCCTGCATGCGCAGGCTGAACTGCTCGCGGCGCAACTTGATGAGGTCGGCGCGGCTTTCCGCGGGTTCCTTCTTGCGCATCGCCTCGACGATGCGGCGAATTTTCTCGGTCATCAGCGGACCTGCCGTTTCACGAACATGGTGGACACCGAGAGCTTGGCGCCGGCGAGACGGAACGCTTCGCGCGCCGTCGCCTCATCGACACCTTCGATCTCGAACAAAACCTTGCCGGGCTGCACTTTCGCCACCCAGTACTCGATGTTGCCCTTGCCCGCGCCCATGCGGACTTCGAGGGGCTTCTTGCTGACCGGCACGTCGGGGAACACGCGGTTCCACACCTGGCCACCGCGTTTGACGTAGCGGGTCATGGCGCGGCGCGCGGCTTCGATCTCGCGCGCCGTCATGCGGGCGCGGCTGGTCGCCTTCAAGCCGAATTCACCGAACGACACCTTGCTGCCGCGCTGGGCGAGGCCGGTGTTCGTTCCCTTGAACTGCTTGCGATATTTCGTGCGCTTGGGCTGAAGCATGGACATAAATTTGGGACCTGTTTAAACAGCCGGTGGCGGTGCCGGAGCAGCCGCTGCAGCAGCGGCGGCAGCGCTCGCGGCGGCGCCCTGTGCAGCCTGCGCGGCCTGCGCGGCTTCAACGTTCTCTGCCTGTTGGGCGAGCTCGGCCTTGTCGAACACTTCGCCTTTGAAGATCCACACCTTCACGCCGATGACGCCGTAGGTGGTGCGGGCTTCGCCCAGGCCGTAGTCGATGTCGGC
>DATHJZ010000321.1:0-12237 GCA_035286365.1 Steroidobacteraceae bacterium
ACCTTTTTCTTGAGCAACACGCCCACCAGGATTCCCGATAGCACGGCCGCGAGCGTCGCTTGAAGTATGGCTTTCATGCGTCCCATTCTTCTCTTCTCTCCCACCCGCCACAGTCCGTCGTACCCACCGACCTCTGTAAGCACGGTCCTATTGGCTGGCGGAGAGGGTGGGATTCGAACCCACGGTCCCCGTGAGGGGACGCCGGTTTTCAAGACCGGTGCATTCAACCGCTCTGCCACCTCTCCGGGTGAAACGGTTCGCGCGCGCACGCTACTGCAATCCGTGTGCTCGGTCCAGTTTGCAGCCTTTCTGAATCCAATCTAGCAACTACTGCCAGAAAACGTGATGCCAGCTGACCCGGACGAGTCGCGACGCATTTGGGGACCAAGCCTATTTCAGATCTTGTCGGCGCCGCCCATGTAGCTGCGCAATGCGCCCGGCACGGTGATCGAGCCGTCCGCATTCTGGAAGTTTTCGAGAATGGCGACCAGCGCGCGACCCACCGCCACACCCGATCCGTTCAACGTGTGCAACGGCTCGGGCTTGCCGCTGTCCGGATTGCGCCAGCGCGCCTGCATGCGGCGCGCCTGGAACGCCTCGCAGTTGCTGCAGGAGGAAATCTCGCGGTATTTGTTCTGCGCCGGCAGCCACACCTCTAGGTCGTAGGTCTTCGCCGCGGAGAAGCCGACGTCGCCGGCGCACAGCGCGACCACGCGATACGGCAGCTCGAGTTTCTGCAGCACGTTCTCCGCGTGACGCGTGAGCTCCTCCAGCGCGGCATATGAGTCGGCCGGCTTTACGATGTGCACCAGTTCCACCTTTTCGAACTGGTGCTGGCGGATCAGGCCGCGCGTGTCCCTGCCCGCGGCGCCCGCTTCAGATCGAAAACACGGCGTGTGCGCCACGAGCTTCATCGGCAGTTTGCTGGCCTCGACGATACTGTCGCGCACGAGATTGGTGGCCGGCACTTCGGCGGTGGGAATCAGGAAGAACCCCGGCTCACCCTGCACACGGAACAGATCCGCCTCGAACTTCGGCAACTGTCCCGTGCCCTGCAGCGCCGCTGCGCTCACGAGATACGGCACGTACAGCTCGGTATAGCCGTGCTCGCGCGTGTGCAGATCGAGCATGAACTGCGCAAGCGCGCGATGCAGGCGCGCGACGCCGCCACGCATGATCGAAAAACGCGCGCCGGATATCTTCGCGGCGGTTTCGAAATCGAGCCCGCCCAACAACTCGCCGAGTTCGACGTGATCCTTCGGAGTGAAATCGAACTTGCGCGGCTCGCCCCAGCGGCGGATTTCCTGGTTGGCCGACTCGTCGCGACCCTCGGGCACGGAGCCGTGCAAGGTGTTCGGCAGGCCTAACTGCCACGCATCGAGTTCCGCCTGCACGCTCGCGATAGCGGCATCGCTCGCGCCGAGCTGCCCGGTCAGTTCTTCGGCGCGCCTGAGCAGCACGCTCGCGTCTTCGCCCTTGCCCTTGGCCATGCCCACTGCTTTTGCGTTGGCGTTGCGCTCGGCGCGCACACGGTCCGATTCGACCTGCGCGGTCTTGCGGCGCTCATCGAGCGCGTTGAATGCGGCAACGTCAAGCGTGACTCCGCGGCGCGCAAGATTGGCGGCGACCCCCGCGGGATCGGAACGCAATTGTTTGGAATCGAGCAAAACCCTTCCCCTTTGAGACCAGACCTAACCGATGACCAGCGCGGTCCCTATCTTCATTCCGAGCAGCGCCGCAATGAGGCATCCCGCGAACGTGGTGAGCATGTACAGCACACCAGTCGCGGAAAAACCCAGCAATGCGGATTCGAGCGCGAAGGCGGAATAGGTAGTGAATCCACCGAGCACGCCCGTCATCCAAAAAAGGCGCGCATTGTCTGCGCCACCGCCAGCGGCCGCAATACCGGGGGTCAACAGGCATATATATAAGAGTCCGATGGCGAAGGAGCCCAGCAGATTCACGGTGAGCGTGGGTACGGGCCAGCCACCGGGCACGGCCGGCCACATGCGCGCGACTCCGTAACGCGCCACGCTTCCGAGCGCGCCGCCGACCGCTACCAGCAGCCAGTTCATTTGTCATCCTCCCCTGGCGCAACTGCGCGCAGGCGCGCCAGCGCTTCGCCAATCTTGATTTCGAGGCCGCGTGCCACCGGACGATAGTAACGCCGGTCGGGCATTTCATCGGGCAGATAGCGCTCGCCTGGAATGAATGCGCCAGGCTCGTCGTGGGCATAGCGATACCCTTCGCCAAAACCAAGGCCCTTCATCAACCTGGTCGGCGCATTGCGGAAACGCAGCGGCACATCGAGCGTGCCGAACTGCTCGACGTCGGCCTTGGCTTCACCGAGCGCGACGTAGACGGAATTGCTCTTGGGCGCGACGGCGAGAAACACCAGCGCATTGGCGATCGCGAGTTCTCCCTCGGGACTGCCGAGGCGTTCGAAGATCTCCCAGGCGTCGAGCGCGATCTGCTGACCGCGCGGATCCGCGAGCCCGATGTCTTCGATTGCCATGCGCACGATGCGTCGCGCCAGGTAGTGAGGATCGCAACCACCGTCGAGCATGCGCGCGTACCAATACAACGCCGCATCCGGGTCGGTGCCGCGCACCGCCTTGTGCAAGGCCGAGATCTGGTCGTAGAACTGCTCGCCACCCTTGTCGAAGCGGCGCCGCCCGCCGGTCGCAACCTCTTTCACCTGCTCGAGGGTGATGGTCGGGCGGCCGTCCTGTTCGACCGCCAGGTCCGCGGCGATCTCCAGCATGCCGAGCGCACGGCGTGCGTCGCCATCGCCGGCATGCGCCAGCGCGATCAGCGCCGCGTCGTCGATGGCGAGCGCGCGACCGCCGAGTCCGCGTTCGGTATCGTCGAGCGCGCGGCGCAGTAGTTTGACGATGTCATCTACGGTGAGCGAACGCAGCACATAGACGCGCGCACGCGACAGCAGCGCGCTGATGACTTCGAACGACGGATTCTCCGTGGTCGCGCCGATGAAAGTCAGCGTGCCGTCTTCGACGTACGGCAGGAAAGTGTCCTGCTGCGATTTGTTGAAGCGATGCACTTCATCCAGGAACAGCACACTGCGCCGGCCACGCTCGGCGCGCACCGTGCGCGCGCGTTCGACCGCCTCACGAATGTCCTTGACCCCGGCCATGACGGCCGACAGCTGCATGAACTCCGCGTCGGCGCGTCTGGCGATGAGTCTTGCCAGCGTCGTCTTGCCGGTGCCGGGCGGCCCCCACAGGATCAGGGAATGCAGCTGCCCGCGCTCGAGCACCTGGCGCAGCGGCTTGCCCGGTCCGATCACCTGTTCCTGCCCGATGAACTCGTCGAGAGTGCGCGGACGCATGCGATCGGCCAGCGGACGCAGTGCGTCGTTCGGCGCCATGTCGCGCAGCAGGTCGGGCTGCGACCCACGACTGCCTGCGCTCACTCGACGGCCCGCCGTTGACCTAACAACCATGCGGCCCAGTCCGGCCAGCGCGAAAGCCCGAGCCTCGACAGGCCGAGACCCAGCAGCGCGCCGCAGGAATTCGCGACGACGTCACGCGCATCCGCTTCGCGTCCGAAGTGCATGAAGTACTGCGCGAACTCGATGCAGATGCCGAATGCCAGCAATGCCACGAAGATCTTCCACCAGGAGCGCCGCGGCACGAGACCGGCGAACCAGAGGGCCAGCCCTCCATGACCCACGATGTGGCTCAGCTTGTCGTTGAACTCGAACGCGGTGGGCAATTCCTGGCCGGGGACGAGGCAAATCACCAGCGAGGCGGCGACCAGAACGAACCCTAAGCCCCACCACACGCGCGTGAGGACTGTGGCCGGGATCATGGAACCGGTGTACCGATCACGTCGGCACTCTGCGGCGGCGTGAACTTCACCTCGGCGTCTGACACCGGCGCATTGCGTTCGCTGCTCACGAACTCGAGCCGCACGGTTTGCCCGAGTTTGTCCTTGAGCACCATGCGCTTGAGCTCGCTGCGGTTGAAAGCCAGCTGCGCTTCGCGAAAGTCAGCGTCACCCTGCTTCGGCACGACCTTCACCCAGTCGAATCCATCGCGCCTCCCGGCCGGTGAGACCGTGAAAAGCTCGCGAATGTTTTCATCGCCGGCCAGCAGGCTGGCGGGCGTTGCCGTCAACGCCGTGGCGGCCGACTTGACCGACACCTGTTCGAGGTCCCGATCGTAAAACCAGAGATTCTTGCCGTCGGCGACCATGAGTTGCGGTGCGGCGCTGCCGTCGGGAGTCAGTTCCCAGCGGAATTTTCCCGGGCGTACGATCAACAGGGTTCCTGCGGCCTTCTGCACCTGCAATCCGCGGCCATCGGTCACGACCTGGGAAAACCCGGTGCGCAGCGTCTTCAGGTGCGCGAGGTAGTCGTCGAGCGGAGTCTGGCCGTGCGCGAGCGACGCGGCACCGAGCGCCACTAACAACCCCGAGAGCGGGAACAGGCGCCGGAACATCTGCCGCCCGGAGCTGTGCTTCACTCGCCGCCCGGCGGAGCAGCCACGAGAATCTCGCGCGCGCCATTGGGTTGCAACGGCCCGACCACGCCCGCGTTCTCCATGCTCTCGAGCAGGCGCGCGGCGCGGTTGTAGCCGATCTTGAGCCGGCGCTGTACGTACGAAATGGACGGCTTGCGCTCGGTGGTGACGATTTTGACGGCCTCGTCGTACAGCGCGTCCTGCTCTCCATCGCCGGCACCCGGCTCGGGCGGCTCGCCGGAAATTCCGGCCAACGGCGAGCTCGGCCCATCGAGGATTTCTTCGATGTAGTTCGGCGCCGCCGATCGTTTCAACGCCTCAACGACCCGGTGCACTTCCGCGTCCGCAACGAACGCGCCGTGCACGCGCGTCGGCACCGAAGTGCCGGAGGGTAGATAGAGCATGTCGCCGTGGCCGAGCAGCGACTCGGCGCCCATCTGGTCGAGGATGGTGCGCGAGTCGACCCGCGCCGAGACCTGGAACGCGATGCGGCAGGGAATGTTGGCCTTGATGAGGCCCGTGATCACGTCTACCGACGGGCGCTGGGTCGCCAGAATGAGGTGGATGCCGGAGGCGCGCGCCTTCTGTGCGAGGCGCGCAATCAGCTCTTCAACCTTCTTGCCGACGATCATCATCAGGTCGGCGAGCTCGTCGATGATCACGACGATGTACGGCAGCGGCGTCAGATCGGTAATGAGCCGCTGGTCGATCGTGGGATCGTTGGCGGCCGCGGCGGTCATCACCGGATCGCGGATCGGTTTGCCGGCGTCATTCGCGTCCTTGACCTTGCGATTGAAACCGGAAATGTTGCGCACGCCGAGCGCGGACATCAGCGCATACCGCCGTTCCATCTCGGCCACACACCAGCGCAGCGCATTCGCGGCGTGCTTCATGTCGGTGACCACGGGCGCGAGCAGGTGCGGAATGCCCTCGTACACCGACAGCTCCAGCATCTTGGGATCGATCATGATCAGCCGCACGTGTTCGGCCGTGCTCTTGTAGAGCAACGACAGGATCATCGCGTTGATGCCCACCGATTTGCCGGAGCCGGTGGTGCCGGCGATCAGCAGGTGCGGCATCTTCGCCAGGTCCGCGCATACCGGCGCGCCGCCGATATCCTTGCCGAGTGCGATCGCCAGCGGCGAGGCAACTTCGTCGTATGCCTTGGATTTGATGATCTCGCCGAGCGTGACGATCTCGCGTTTCTCGTTGGGGATCTCGAGCCCCATCACCGACTTGCCCGGAATCACCTCGACCACGCGCACGCTGATGGCCGAGAGCGAGCGCGCCAGATCTTTCGCCAGGCTGCTGATCTGGCTCACTTTGACGCCGGGCGCGGGGCGCATTTCGAAGCGCGTGACCACCGGCCCCGGCTGCACCGCGACCACTTCGACTTCCACGCCGAAATCCTTGAGCTTGAGCTCGACCAGGCGCGACATCGCTTCGAGCGCTTCCTGCGAATAGCCCTTTTCGCGCGCCGCTGGATCGTCGAGCAGATTGAGCGGCGGCAACTCCCCGCTCTTTGGCGCATCGAACATCGGCACCTGGCGTTCTTTCTCTACGCGCTCGCTCTTCTCCATCACCGGCGCAAGCGCCTCGATGCGCGGCTTCACACGCGTGGCGGTGCGTTTCTCTTCGACCTTCGCCGCCTCGACGCGCGCCTTCTTGGCCTCGACGCCGACCGCAACATCGCGCGCGACGCTGCGCCGCGCCTTGATCCAGCCGATGGCGTTCCAGATGCTGGCCCCGAGACGATCAATGATCGTGAGCCAGGACACGCCGAACGCCAACGACACTCCGGCCATCCAGCCCGTGAGCATGAACAGCGTGGCGCCGAGGAAGTTGAGATTGGACGCGAGGCCATTCCCGATGTATTGCCCCACCACGCCACCTGCACTTTGGCGCAGGAAACCCGGATTCCAATGCAGCGTTGCCAGCCCGCAGCTCGCGAACAGCAGCAGCGTGAAGCCGCCGATGCGCACCAAGGCGTTGGCACGCGTGCGGCCCTCTTCGGCTTCGCGATGCCGGAACATCACGAAGCAGGCGACCCCCAGCATGATGGGGAATAGATAGGCCGGCTTGCCGAACAGGAAGAACAGGATGTCGGACAGCCACGCGCCAAACGGACCGATGCTGTTGCCGACGGCGTGACCGCTGCTGCCCGTCGACATGAACGCCGCGTCCTCGCGCCGATAGCTCAGCAACGCGAACAGCATGACCAGTGCGATGGCCCCGATGGCCAGCACCGCGCTCTCGCGCAGGCCGCGCGAGACGGCCGCAGTGAAACGCTTCTGCGGCTTGGTCCGATCGTAAGTAGTTTCTGCCATTTGCTCGCTATGTGCCTGTTTGGGCTGGCGAATACTAACTCAAACGCCTCAGCTCATCAGGGCCGGATGGGTGACTTTGCCGGCCTCGACGTTGATACCGCGCACGAGCCCGGGGTCGTCGCGCCAATCCCCGTCCGCCAGGCGCACTGCAAACGGCGCGATTGCCGCGGACAGCGCCTGCGACGAGGTGCGCGGCACCGAGCCCGGCATGTTGGTGACGCAGAAGTGCGTGACGCCCTCCCACTGGTACGTCGGCGCCTCCCACGAGGTGGGCTTCGTCGTTTCGATGCATCCGCCCTGGTCGACGCTGATGTCGACGATGACGCTGCCCGCCTCCATGGATTTCACCATCTGCGCCGACACCACGTGCGGTGCCCGCGCGCCGGTGACCAACACGGCTCCAATGACGACGTCGGCGGCGCTCACCGCGTCTGCAACGTCCGAGACGTGTGGGTAAAGGCCCGTGACATTCGCGCCCATGGCGCGCGCGGCCACCAATTTGTCGCGGTCCTTGTCGAACACGATGACTTCGGCGCCGAGGCCCGCGGCGACCAGCGCAGAGTTGCCGCCGGCGACGCCACCGCCGAGCACCACGACCTTGCCGCGCCGCGCCGCCGGCACACCGCCTAACAAGATGCCCTTGCCGCCCTGCGGCTGATGCAGCAGCGTGGTGGCGTACTGCATCGACAGGCGCCCGGCGATGTCGCTCATGGGCGCGAGCAGTGGCAACCGCCCGGTGCGATCTTCGACGGTTTCGAAGGCCACCGCGGTGAGGCCGATGCTGCACAACCGGCGCGTGAGTTCGGGCAGCGCGGCGAGATGCAGGTAACAGAACAGCAAATGATCCTTGCGCAGTCGCGCGAGGTCTGGCTCGATGGGCTCCTTGACCTTCACGATCATCTGCGCTTTCGCGAACAGCTCATCGGCCGACGGCAGTACCGTTACGCCGACGTCACGAAAATGCTGATCCGTATAACCGCTCTTTTCGCCGGCACCATGTTCGACGAACACTTCATGGCCGCCACGCACCAACTCGACGCAGGCCGCGGGAATGAGACCAACGCGCCCCTCACGGGGTTTCAGCTCACGGGGAATTCCAATACGCATGGGGTTACCGATCGCTCGCGCACTTGGCCGCAACGAGCGCCTTTCTTAAGATGTGACCAGCAGCGCGCCCTGCTTGACCAACTAAAACTTGAAAGCGGCGCTCCGCGCGCAATCTATGGGTCTAAACGCCGCTTGAATGGCCAAAATTATACATGAGCACTTCTCGACACAGCCCTCTCGTCATCCTCGGATCCGGCCCCGCGGGCTACACCGCCGCCGTCTACGCCGCACGCGCCAACCGCAAACCCCTGCTGATCAGCGGTGTGGAGCAGGGCGGACAGCTCATGACCACCACGGATGTGGACAATTGGCCCGGCGATGCCCACGGATTGCTCGGCCCCGCCCTCATGGAGCGCATGAAGGCCCACGCGGAGCGATTCGCCACCGAAATCGTCAACGATCACATCCATACGGTCGATTTCTCGAAGCGTCCGTACACCTTGAACGGCGACTACGGCAGCTATACCTGCGATGCGCTCATCATCGCGACCGGCGCGTCCGCCAAGTATCTGGGTCTGCCGTCGGAGGAAAAGTTCCGCGGCAAGGGTGTATCGGCGTGCGCAACCTGCGATGGATTTTTCTACAAAGGCCATCGCGTCGCGGTCATCGGTGGCGGCAACACCGCGGTCGAAGAGGCGCTCTATCTATCGAACCTCGCGAGTCACGTGACCGTCGTGCACCGACGCGACAAGTTCCGCGCGGAGAAAATCCTGCAGGACCGCCTGTTCGCGCTCGAGCAGGCCGGCAAGGTGCGCATCGCGTGGAACCACACGGTGGCTGAGATTGTCGGCGACGACAGCGGCGTGAACGGCGTGCGCATCAAGCCCACCGAACACGGCGGCACCATCGAGAACATCGACGTCACCGGCACTTTCATCGCCATCGGCCACACGCCGAACACCGGCATCTTTGCCGGCCAGCTCGACATGCGCGAGGGCTACATCACCATCAAGAGCGGCAGCGAAGGCGCCGCCACGGCGACCAGCGTGCCCGGCGTATTCGCGGCGGGTGACGTCGCCGATCACGTGTATCGTCAGGCCGTCACTTCCGCCGGATCCGGATGCATGGCTGCGCTCGATGCGGACAAATATCTCGACCAGCATCACGGCCACTGACTCCGCCGCCTGGGACGCGCTCGACGCGGGCGGCTCGCCCTTCCTGCGTCACGCATTTCTCGCCGAGCTCGAGGCGACGCACTGCGTCGGCGGCGCCACCGGCTGGCAGCCTGCGCCGATCGTGCTGTACGACGAGCATGGCCTGGCTGCCGCCGCGCCCGCCTACCTCAAGGCCCACTCCTTCGGCGAATTCGTGTTCGATTTCTCCTGGGCGCAGGCCTATGCGCAGCACGGTCTTGCGTACTACCCGAAGCTGGTGCTGGGCGTGCCCTTTACACCGGCAAGTGGCGCGCGGCTGCTCGTGCGCCCCGGTCTCGATGCCACGCGCATGCGCGCCGCACTGATCGCCGCCATTCGCGACTACGCCGAAGCGCACGCGCTGTCTTCGATTCATGCGCTGTTCGTCGACGAGGCGGATCGCGCGGCGCTCGCAGGCGACGGCTGGCTCGCGCGGCACGACGTGCAGTTCCACTGGCACAACCAGCAATACCGCGACTTCGACCACTACCTCGATGGCTTCACGGCCGACAAGCGCAAGAAGGCCAAACGCGAGCGACGGCGCGTCGCAGATGAAGGCATTTGCTTCGAAACGTTGTTAGGCGGCGCGCTCGATCGCAAGACCATCGATGAGATCTACGACCTGCACCGCGACACCTTCCTGCGGCACGGCCATGAGCCCTATCTCACGCGCGCGTTCTTCCGGCAGCTGCCGAAGGCCCTCGGCGACAGCTTCATGGTGAAACGCGCGCGCTGCGGCAACGAGACTCTGGCCGCCGCGGTGTTCTTCTGGAGCCCCGAGGCCCTGTACGGCCGCTACTGGGGAGCGGTCGAGCAGCACCACAGCCTCCATTTCGAGACTTGCTACCACCAGGGCATCGAGTTCTGCATTGAAAGAGGGATCGCGCGCTTCGAGCCTGGCACGCAGGGTGAACACAAGGTGAGCCGCGGCTTCGTTCCCGCCAATACCTGGTCGATGCACTGGATCGTGGACGCGCGCTTTCGCGACGCGATCGGCGATTACCTGCGGCGCGAAGGCGCGCACGTCGATCGCTACGCGCAAGAAATCGCAACCCATGTGCCGTATCGCGACGCACGGCGCGACGCGCGGTCGAAATGAACCGCCGAACGTGAACAAATCGATCACCTGGCTTACGCCGGACGGCGATCGCGAGTGGTTTCCGCCGCTCGATCAGGCGCTCGACGAACCCGAGGGGTTGCTGGCCGCGGGTGGCGACCTGTCACCCGCGCGCCTGCTGGCTGCCTATCGACGCGGCATTTTCCCGTGGTATTCGGCCGGTCAACCGGTGTTGTGGTGGTCGCCAAATCCGCGTGAAGTCCTTGCGCCCGCCGAATTCCGCTGCTCGCGGAGCCTCTCGAAAACATTGCGAAATCGTGGCTTTGCGGTGACTTTCGACTGCGACTTCGCCGGGGTCGTGGCCGCCTGTGCGCAAGCCCGGGAGCACTCCGCCGGCACCTGGATAACGCCCGAGATGCAGGCGGCCTATTGCGAGCTGCATCGAACCGGCCGCGCCCACAGCGTCGAAGTCCGGTTGGACGGGGTGCTGGCAGGCGGACTCTACGGCGTGCTGATGGGTCGCGTGTTCTTCGGCGAATCGATGTTCAGCCGCGAGCGCGATGCATCCAAGGTCGCCCTCGCACAGCTCGTGGAGCGGGCAATCGTGGCAAAACTCCAACTAATCGACTGCCAGCTACCTACAGCGCATTTGCGCTCGCTTGGCAGCAAACCGATGAGCCGCGGGGAATTCGGCGCGCTGGTTGCGAAAGAGACGGCGGGCTTGGACGTACCCCTGTTTTCGGCTTCCTGAAAATCCCTCGCCAGAGGTGCTTTTCTGGCAGAATTCGCGGCCTTCGCGGGTGCCACCAGGTTACGGATGTCGAAAGAAGATGCGATTCAGATGGAAGGTGAAGTCGTCGAGACTTTGCCTAACACTACTTTCCGCGTGAAGTTGAAGACCGGCCACGTCGTGACGGCTCATATCTCCGGAAAGATGCGCAAGAACTACATCCGCATTCTGACCGGCGACCAGGTCACGGTCGAAATGACGCCGTACGATTTGTCCAAGGGCCGCATCGTCTACCGCGGCAGATAAACCTCCCCCGCAACGTCTTGGCCACCTCGCGCCGCAGTCAGGCGGAATACCAACGGCGCATGCACGCGGTGATCGAGTACATCGATCGACACCTGGACCAGAACTTAGAGCTCGCCGCTCTCGCCGCCGTCGCCCATTTTTCCGACTTTCATTTTCATCGCCTGTTTCGCGCCCTGACGGGCGAGGCGCTCGGCGACTACGTGCGGCGCCGGCGCCTCGAGATGGCGGCGATCCGCCTGCGCGCACAGCCGGCGGTTCCGGTGATCGAAATCGCGCTCGGCGTTGGTTTCGGTTCCGCCGAAGCCTTCGCGCGTGCCTTTCGAGCGCGCTTCGGCGGCACACCGACGCAATGGCGAAAGAGCAAGGCGAGTCAGGTGCTGCGCAAGCAGGATCAGGCTCGAACGATCGGCCGACGCAAAGATGGCAGCTCCAGGACGAAGGAGCTGGCCATGCACGTAAAACTGATCGAGCGCGAACCCGTACACGTCGCCTACCTGCGCCACACCGGGCCGTACGGCCCGCCCTTGGGCCAGTTCTGGATGCAGACCGTCGCACCGTGGATGGCGACTAACAACCTGCTCGGACGCGAGCGCTTTGGCATCAGTCTCGACGACGCGAGCGTGACGAAGCCGGCGCAATGCCGATACGACGCCTGCGTGGCGAGCCGCGAGGGCGAAGTCCTCACGGGGAACCCGCAGCACAAGGTCATTCCGGGCGGCACATACGCCGCGCTGCCGTTCGAGGGCACCGGCGCGCGGATCGGCGCGGCATGGGATGCGTTGTTGCGCGATTGGCTGCCGCAGAGCGGGCTGCAGCTCGATGCGCGACCGTTCTTCGAGTACTACCCGGTCGACGGTCGCTACGACCAGAAAACCGGCGCGTTCAGCTGCGACATCTGCGTACCCGTGGCGAAGTTATAGCCAGCCGCGATCACTGCAACGTTGCGGGCAGGGCCGGCATCTCGTTCGGCACGGTCTCGAGCTTGAGTTCCTTGCCGTCGCTGCTCACGCCGATCTTCACGTGACCACCGGCGGCGAGCTTGCCGAACAGCAGCTCCTCGGCGAGCGGACGTTTGATCTGCTCCTGCATGAGC
>DATHJZ010000322.1:0-30475 GCA_035286365.1 Steroidobacteraceae bacterium
AGCGCATTATAGCGATCCATTGCCCGTTTTCTCTGATCCTGCCGGCGCCGCGTCTCTAGAATATGACCATGACGATCCACCGGTGGCCCGCAGGGCTGCTTCTCATCTGCTTGGGCTTGAGCGCGGCGGCGGCCGACGATCCAAACCCGGCCAGGGCCGAAGCCGAGCTCAACGCGGTCCGGTCGCAGATCGACAAGGTGCGCGAAGAGATGGAGCGCGACGCCGGCAAGCGCACGCAACTGTCGCGGGAGCTCGAGGAATCCGAGCGAACGGTTGGCAGCGCGCGCGGCGAGCTGGAGAAACTGCGCCGCGAACGCGCGGCGCATACCGCCAGAAGGGCCGAGCTTGCGGGTCAGCGCCGCGCCGAGGAAGCTTCGCTCGCTGCGGATCGCGCGGCGCTCGCGGGCCAGATCCGCGCCGCGCACATGATCGGGCGGGAAGAGCCGCTCAAACTACTGCTCAACCAGCGCGATCCGGCGCAGACCGGCCGCGTGCTCACGTATTACCGCTATTTTGGCCGCGCGCGCGCCAGCCAGATCGCCGCGATCAATGCGCACCTGGCGGACCTCGCCACGCTCGACGCGCAAGCAGCGGAAGAGGAGCAGCGGCTGATCGCGCTCGAGGAGCAGCGCAAGGGTGAGCTCACGAGACTGCAGTCGGCGCGTGAGCGTCGGGGCCGTGCGCTGGTGACGCTCGACGCGGGAGCGAAGAGCCGGGCGAAGGAACTCGAACGCCTCAAGGATCAGCAGGGCGGGCTCGAAAAGCTCGTGCGCGAGCTGCGCCGCGCGCTCGAGCGCATCGACAAATTCCCCACTGACAGCAAGGACGCCTTCGCGAAACTGCGCGGCAAACTTGCCTGGCCGGTAGCCGGAAAAGTGCTGGCGTCGTTCGGGCAGACGCGCGCCGGTGGCGTCAAATGGGACGGGGTGCTGGTGTCGGGCGCGCAGGGTTCACCGGTGCGCGCGATCTATCACGGGCGTGTCGTCTACGCCGATTGGCTCTCGGGCCTCGGGCTGCTGACGATCATCGATCACGGCGATGGGTACTTGAGCCTCTACGGGCACAACGAGCGGCTCTACAAGGAGGTCGGAGAGCGGGTTACGGCCGGCGACACCATCGCCACCCTCGGTGATACGGGCGGGCGGGCTAACCCCGCGCTGTACTTCGAAATCCGCAAAGGCGGACGGCCGGTCGACCCCAGACCCTGGTTCAAGAACGGCGCGCCCTGACGAGGAAGCGGTGCCCGGAAACCCCTTCCGGACACCAAAACGCCAACTGCATCAACGCTATACGGCCGCCAATCGGCCATGGTCTGCCGTTGATGACCTTCGAAAACTCCATGCAGCCCTACGCGCAGCTGGTGCGATCGCTCCTGCCGCGGGCGAACGCGGTCAGCCTGTTCGACAACACGGGCAAGCTGTTGTGGTCGAGCGCCGCGAGCTCGAACCCGGATCTGTTCGCGCTCGTGCTGTCGGCGATCTCACAGCTCGACGACCCATTGCGAAAGAGTGGCGAGAGCGTGGGTCAGCAGTGCGCGTTGCCGAATGAAGCGCCGGCCTATCTATTCTGGCTGCGTGACGCACGCGGCGGAGTCGCGGCGATTGTGGCCGTGGTCTGCAACCGCCTGCCCTCCGACGCCCACGTGTTGCCGTTCTCGTACGTGCACGATCACCTGAAGCCTGCGCTCGAGCTGCTGCGACGGGACCTGCTGGCGCGTGCCGACATCGTATCGCTGAACGAATCGCTGAGCGCGCGCGACAAGGATCTGGAGCTGCTGCTGTCGGTGACCGGTTCGCATTCGAGCTCGGCAGGTTCGGACGATCTGCAATCGCTGCTGGCCAACGCCGCCGGCCATTTGAAATGCGTGCTCGCCGGCATCGTGGTGCCCGACAAGGGCCTGGTGCTCACGCATCCCGAAGGCGGCGATGTCAGCATTCTGTCGCGCACGCAGCGTCAGCTGCTGGCCGTCACGCAGACGCGCCGCGAGCCGCTGGTGATCAACCGGATCGCGACCCAAGCGGGGCAGGTCGCCATTCCATATCGCATTCTTGCCTGCCCGCTGCGCCAGGGTTCGGGCCGCACCTCCGGTGTGCTCGCGCTGTTCCGGCGTCTCGAGGCGCCGGAGTTCGTCGGGCGCGACGTGCACCTCGCCGATCTCGTGGCCCACAAGATCGCGGCCAGCATCGAAACCAGTTACGACACGCTGTCGGGCCTCCTGACCCGCGCCGCGCTCGAGCAGCGCGTCAGGCTCATGTTCAGCGAAGCCGGCACGCGCGCGCAGCGCTGTAGCCTGCTGTACGTCGACATCGACGAGCTGCACGTCATCAACGAAAACTTCGGCATGCACGTGGGCGACCAGGCCATCGCGCAGATCGGCGAGCTGCTGCGCAAACACCTGCCGGCCAGCTCGTTCGCGGCGCGCATCTCCGGGGACCGCTTCGCCATCGTCATGCCCTCGGACATCGACGAGGCCGCGATGTTCGGCGAGGGCCTGCGCGAGGGCGTGACCCGTCTGTCTACCGCCGGCGTCGATGCGCGCTTCCGGCTGTCCATCAGCCTCGGTTGCACGCCGTTCAGCGGGCGCGATGGCGACCTCGGCCGCTCGCTGGCCGAGGCCGAATCGGCCTGCAAGGCCGCCAAGGATCGCGGCCGCAACCGCCTCGAGAGCTTCCAGGAAAACGACGTCAGCATCATTCGCCGTTTCACCGACATCAACGTCGCGACCGACGTGCGTTCGGCGCTGGCCGAAAACCGGCTGCGCCTCGAAGCGCAGATGATCGTTCCGTTCGTCGACGGGCCGGACGCGAAGCCGCACTACGAACTGCTGCTGCGCATGCTGGACCCGGATGGCAATACCATCGGCCCGGACCGGTTTCTCTCGGCGGCGCTGCGCTACCAGATGATGCCCACCATCGACCGCTGGGTGATCTCGAGCGTCATCGAGCTGCTGCGCCCGCACCGCGAGCTGCTGGTCAATGCGCCGGTGGTGTTCACCATCAATTTCTCGGGCCAGTCTCTCACCGACGAGGAGTTCCCCGACTACGTGATCCGCAGCATCGAGAACAGCCGGATCAACCCGGCCGCGTTTTGCTTCGAACTCACCGAAAGTGCCGCCGTGGCGAGCATGAAGGACGCCGAAGCGCTGATGTCACGCCTGCGCAAGCTCGGCTGCGGCGTGGCGCTCGACGACTTCGGTACCGGCCTGTCCTCGCTCTCCTATCTACGTTCCATGCCCGTGTCGATGCTCAAGATCGACGGCAGCTTCGTACGCGACATTCTGCGCGACGAACGCGCCGAGTCGATGGTGCGCGCGATCGCACAGCTGGCGCGCGCGATGAACATCACGACGGTCGCCGAATACGTCGAGACCGAAGAAATCCGCGCGCGCGTGCGCTCGCTCGGCGTCGACTACGGACAGGGCTTTGCCATCGCGCGTCCCGTGCCGGTGGGCGAGGTGCTCGACGTGCTGCCGGTGCTCGCGGCCGCGACGCCCGGGGCCTTCCTGGCCGACGAACCGGCGCAGCAGACCGGCTGATCCTGTTGAGATAGCATTCGCGCCCATGAAGCTTCTGGCTCTAGGGGTGGTCATCGGGCTGCTGATCGCGCTCGGCGGCGACGTTTTCGCGCACCGCGAAGCCGCCGCGCCGTCCGTCCAGGTCGACCCTGCCGTGCCGGCCGCCGGCAAGGCGCCACTGAGCGCCGGCGAAACCGCGCAACTTTCCGAGGTGCTCGAACGCGTCAAGCGCGAATACGTCGACGACGTGAAACAGCCCGAACTCATTGACGACGCCCTGCGTGGGCTCGTGGGCGGCCTGGATCCGTACTCTACTTATCTGGACGCCGAGGAATACGCGGACCTGCGCGTGAGCACCGCCGGCACGTACGCCGGCATCGGCATCGAAGTATCGACCGCGGAGCGGGTGCTGCGCGTGGTGCGGCCGTTCCTCGGTTCACCGGCCGCGGCCGCCGGCATTCACAGCGGCGACATGATATCGGCCATCGACGGGCAACCGGTGGACGGGGACCTCGATGGCGCCATGGCGCGCATGCGCGGACCGCGTGGTTCCATGGTGAAACTCGTCGTCATCCGCGCCGGCCAGGCGCTGCCGCTGGAGTTCGCCGTGGAACGTGCGCAAGTCGATGTGCACAGCGTGGCGACGCTGGTACTCGACGGCGGCTATCTGTACGCGCGTATCACGTCGTTCAGCGACACCACGGCGGAGGATTTTGCCGCCGGCGTCGGCCGCCTGCGCCGCGACTTCAACGCCAAGCCGCGCGGCGTCATCATCGATCTGCGCAACAATCCCGGTGGTGTGCTCGAGTCCGCGGTGGAAGTCGCGGATCAGTTGCTCGACGAGGGCGTCATCGTCAGCGCCGAAGGACGCACGCCGGCGTCGCGTTTCAGCATGGATGCGACGCCTGGCGACATTCTGCCCGGCGTGCGCGTGGTGGTGCTGGTCAATGGTGCCACTGCCTCCGCGGCCGAGATCCTCGCCGGCGCGCTGCAGGATCATCACCGCGCCGTGTTGTTAGGTCGGCGGACCTTCGGCAAGGGCTCGGTCCAGACCGTCATGCCGCTCACCGAGGGGCGCGCGATCAAGCTCACCACGTCGCGCTACTTCACCCCGTCGGGGCGTTCGATCCAGGGTCGCGGCATCGATCCCGACGAGGTCTACGAAAGCGTGGATGCCGCGCCGCTCGATCTCGAAGACCCGCGCGTGCGTCTGCAGCTGCCGCTGCGCGACAGCGGCGTGCACGCGGCGCTCGAACTGCTCAAGGGGCGCAAGCTCAAGACCGCGCCGCCCGGCATGACCGCGAGCACTGCGACAGCCGCGCGAAAATAAGGGAGTCATGGAGTTAGTCAGCTGGTTTGTAGATCTCATCCTGCATCTGGATTCGCACCTGGTCGAACTGCTGCGCGACTACGGCCTGTGGGTCTACGCGATCCTCTTCCTCATCGTGTTCGCCGAAACTGGTTTCGTCGTGACGCCATTCCTGCCCGGAGACGCGCTGCTGTTCGCGACCGGCGCGCTCGCCGCGGTCGACACCAGTGGCACGCTGTCCGCCCCGCTGATCTGCCTGGTGCTGGTGATCGCGGCCGTGTCCGGCAACACGACTAACTACCATATAGGCAAGTGGATTGGCCCGCCCGCGTTCAGCGGCAAATACCGCTTTCTCAAAGTCGAGTACCTGCGGGGCACCGAACGCTTTTTTGAAAGGCACGGCTCGATGACCGTCGTGCTGGCGCGTTTCGTACCGATCATGCGCACCTGCGTGCCATTCGTCGCCGGCATCGCGCGCATGCCCTATGCGCGCTTCCAGGCTTACAACTTCGGGGGTGCCATCGGCTGGGTGCTGTCGCTGGTTTGGGCGGGGTTCTTCTTCGGCAACATTCCGCTGATCAAGAACAATTTCGGTATCGTGACCATCCTGATCGTCCTGGTTTCCGTGCTGCCGCTGGCGTGGGTGGCGCTGAAAGAAGCGCTCAAAAGGTGAGCAGTGCGTACCGCAGCTTCGCCTATCGCGTCGACATCGGCGTGGCGGTCGAACGTGTGTGGCGCGCCTTCACCGACAGCCGGACCTTGAGCCGCTGGTGTGCCGAGACCGCCAGCATCACGCCGCGCGAGAAGGGCCGCATGCACGTCGTATTCAGCGCCGAGATCGAACTCGACGCGCTGATCGACGTGCTGGCCACCCCGCAGCGCATCCGCTTGATTCTCCTGCCAACGCGCGGCATGCCGACCAGCGATGCCGTCATCATCGAAGACTTCCTGTTCGAGCGGGCGCCGAAATCGGGGACGGTCGTGCGGCTGCTCAGCAGCGGAGTGCCATCGAGCCCCGCGTGGGTGACGTACTATCTGTCCAAGCGCCGCTACTGGGAGCTGGCGCTGACCCGGCTCAAGGTGTTTCTCGAGAAGGGTCTCGATAAGGACCAACCACCGCAAAGGTATTGACATGGCGGGATTCATTCTGCGCGCGCTCATCGCCGCGCTCGGCCTGTGGGCCGCAACTTCGCTGCTCGACGGCTTCGACATCGATACTCCGACAACGTTGATCATCGCCGGACTGTTGTTAGGCGTGGTCAATGCCATCGTGCGGCCATTCGCGTTGCTGCTGTCGCTGCCGGCACTGCTGTTCACGCTCGGCCTGTTCCTGCTGGTCATCAACGCCGCGATGATCGGGCTGGTGGCGTTGATGCTGCCGGGATTCAAGATCGCAGGTTTCTGGACCGCGGTCGGCGGTTCGATCGTCGTGAGCCTCGTGAGCTGGATCGGCTCGTGGTTCATCGGCTCGCGCGGACGCGTGGAAGTCATCCGTCAACGCCGCGATTAGCGGTGCCAAGAAGAAGTGGTGCCGCTATCCGCACCCCGCGGTCGACGGATCCTTCTGCGCGTCATCATCCAGGCGCTTCACGTCTTTCTTCGGCCAGCTCACCAGCGCCACGCCCGCGAACATGATCGCCATTCCGATCAGTTGGTTCACGCCTAACTTCTCTTCCAGGAACCACCAGCCGAGCACGGCGGCGATCGCCGGGTTCACGTAGCTGTAGGTTCCTACCAACGCGGGCGTGGTATTGCGGGCCAGCCAGGCGAACGCGGTGTAGGCGAGGCAGGAGCTCAGGATGGTGAGGTACGCCATCGCAATCAGGCCGGGCTTCGACCACTGCCACTCGGCGGCCTCGCCGGTCGCAAACCCGAGCATCGTGAGCATGATGCCGCCCAACAGCATCTGAATGGCGGTGAACGACAGCACGTCGAGCTTCGAGTGAACGTTGCGGATGTACACCGTCGACGCGGACCACGCGAACACCGCCACGAGGATCAGCAACTGCATGCCGAGGTGGCTGCTCTGCACCGACCCGCCCGGCCAGATGATGAGCGCCGTGCCGGCGAAGCCGATCACGAGGCCGGTGAGGGTGCGCCGGTCGAGCGCATGCGCGCGCCGCCCGCGGGTCGCGAGCAACGCGATCCACAAGGCCGCGGACGCATTCAGGATCGCGGTCTGGTTGGAGGCGATGTGCTGCATGGCGATGTTGGTTCCGCCATTGGCGATCACCACGTTTCCCAACGAGACGATGAACATGTGCCGCCATTCGGTGGCATCGAGCTTGAAGCGATTCCCGAGCGCAAGCGTCGTCGCGCCCAACAGGATGCCCGCGACCACGAAGCGGATGCCGCCGAACAGAAATGGTGGCAGCGCATGCACACCGATGCTGGCGACCAGGTAGGTAGAGCCCCAGACGAGGTAGACGGTGGCGAAGCACACGAGGAGCTTCGCGCGCTGCGAGGGTTCGGGAATCACCCTCGTTTACGCGGGACCGCGCTTCCCGGCACGATACAGCCAGTAACCCACGACGCCGAGGACGATCAGGCCGACCCATTCGCCGAGCGAGCCACCGACCTGCATTCCCGCCGGCAGCGCGAACACTTCCGCGTTCTTGCTGCCGTAGATCGCGAAGCCGATGAAGATGCCGATCAGCGCCTCACCGGTGATCAGGCCCGCCGCGAACAACGTGCCGATGCGATTGCGCTTCTCGACTTGCTCTTCGGACAGATTCTTGCCGAACGTACGGGTCACGAGGTAGTTGAGCAGCCCACCCAGGAAGATCGGCACCATCGTCTCGAGCGGCAGGTAGATACCGATGGCCGCGGCGAGCACCGGCACCCGGAATTTCGTGCCGCGCGCCTTGAGTATCTGATCGAGAATGATCACGGCAATACCGATGCCGGCGCCGATCATGATCATCGTCCACGGCAGATGTCCGCCAAACAATCCCTTCGCGACCGACGCCATCAGATTGGCCTGCGCGGCTTCGAGCGAGCGCGGATGTTCGAGCGTGCGCGGCCCGATCCCATAGCTCTGCGCGAGCATGTTCAGCACCGGCGCCATGACCAGCGCGCAGCACACCGAGCCGATCGCGAGCATCACCTGCTGGCGCCAGGGCGTGGCCCCCACCAGGTAGCCGGCCTTGAGATCCTGCAGGTTGTCGCCCGCGACGCAGGCCGCGCAGCACACGACGGCGCCGATCATCACCGCCGCGACCGGGCCGATCGCGGAGTCTTTGCCGAGAAAGCCTAACAACACCAGTGCCGCGAACAGGATCGTCGCGATCGTGATGCCGGACACGGGGTTGTTCGACGAACCCACCAGGCCCGCCATGTACGCGGACACCGAGCAGAACAGGAAGCCGGTGACGATCATGATGACGGACATCGCCAAGCCGACGCCCACGCTGCCGACGATGCCGGTGTAGAGCACGGCGAGCGGGATGGTGAAGGCAACGATGCCGATCAGCACCCACTTCATCGGCAGATCGCGATCGGTGTGCGCAACGATCACGTCGCTGCCGGCGCGCGCGGCAGCGAGGCCGCTCTTCACGCCCGACACGATCGACTTGCGCAGCGTAATCAACGCCCACAGGCCGCCGACCAGCATCGCCCCGACACCCAGATAACGGATCTGCGCGCCGCGCAGGATCTGCGCCGTCGTCTCCGCGCATACCGCGCTGCTGAGCCCCTGGCAGGCGCCGGCCACCGTGGCGGCGAGCTCCGGGTTACCGGCAAGGAAATACGTGTGATAGATCGGGATCGCGATGTTGAACGACAGGATGCTGCCGGAGACGACGACAATGCCGATGTTGAGGCCGACGATGTAGCCGACGCCCAGCAACGCGGGCGAGATGTTCGTCCCCATGTAAGAGAGATATTTGCCGAAGAAACCGCTGGCGAGCGCGCTGTCCGGCACCAGGCGCATGCCGCTCGCGGCTATCATTTTGCCGATACCGCCAATCAGCGCGGACACGCCCAGCACCTTCACGCCTTCCTTCGGGTTCTCGCCGGCGCGCAGCACTTCGGCTGCGGCCTTGCCCTCGGGGAAGGCCATCTGCTGATCGACTATCAATGAACGCCGCAGGGGCACCGAGAACAGCACGCCTAACAAGCCACCGAGCCCGGCGATCGCGCACACCCACCAGTACTTGAAGTCGGGCCAGTAGCCCATGATCACCAGCGCCGGTACGGTGAAGATCACGCCCGAGGCGATCGAGGTGGCCGCCGAAGCACCGGTCTGCACGATGTTGTTCTCGAGAATGCCGCCGCCGCCGAGCGCGCGCAGCACGGCCATCGAGACCACCGCGGCGGGAATCGCCGAGGCGATGGTCATGCCGGCGAACAGGCCCAGGTAGGTATTGGCCGCGGCGAGTATTACCGCGAGCACGACCGAAAGGATGATGGCGCGCGCGGTGAGCTGCGGCGCCGGAGCGGCGGATACGTTCATCTATCTACTCCTCAATTCCAGCCGCAGGATTCGCTCTTGTTCTGCTCTGCGAGCCAGGCTTCGAGCGGCTGAAAGTATTCCATGATGGCCGCGGCGTCCATGGTGCGAGTGCCGGTCAACTGCTCGAGCGAATCCTGCCAGGGCTGGCTGGCGCCGATCTTGAGCATCGCCGCGTATTTCTCGCCGGCAGCGGTGCTGCCGAAGATCGAGCATTCGGACAGCGGACCCTTGAAACCGGCCGCGTTGCACAGTGCCTTGTGGAACTGGAACTGCACGATGAACGAGAGGAAATAGCGCGTATACGAAGTGTTGCCCGGCACGTGGTACTTCGCGCCCGGATCGAAATCCTCTTCACTGCGCGTCACCGGCGGCGATACGCCCTGGTACTTCTCGCGCAGCTCCCACCAGGCCTTGTTGTATTCCGCCGGCTTGATGCGGCCGTCGAACACGCTCCAGCGCCATTCATCGATGAGCTTGCCGAAGGGGAGGAACGCGACCTTGTCGAGCGCCATCTTCATCTGCTGGTTGATGATCGCTTCCTTCGACGGGACCACGTCCCCGACCAGGCCGATCTTGCGTAGATAGGCGGGCGTCACCGAGAGGTTGACCGTGTCGCCGATCGCTTCATGGAAGCCGTCGTGCGCGCCGTCCTGGAACAGCTGCGGCTGGTCCTTGTACCAGATGTAGTAATAGACGTGACCGAGCTCGTGGTAGATCGTGAACAGGTCTTCCTCGGTCGGCTTCATGCACATCTTGATGCGCACGTCGTCCTTGTCGTCCATGTCCCAGGCGCTGGCATGGCACTGCACCTCGCGATCGCGCGGACGCACGAGCATCGAGCGATCCCAGAAAGTCTGTGGCAGCGCCGGGAATCCGATCGAGGTGTAGAAGCTCTCCGCCGACTTCGTCATGCGCACGGCATCCCACTTCTGCTTTTGCAGCAGCCGGTCGGCCGATTCGATACTGGCCGCCGGGTAGGGCTTGAGCAGATCGTCGTACACGTTGTTCCACTGCTGCGCCCACATGTTGCCTAACAACTGCGCGGGAATCGGCTTGCCGTCCGGCACCTTGTCGCGGCCGTAACGTTGCGCCAGGCGCTTGCGCGCGTAGCAATGCAGACCCTGGTACAGGGGCTTCACCTGGTCGTAGAGGCGCGCGGCTTCCTTCTCGAAATCGGCCGCGGGCATGTCGTACTTCGAACGCCACATGTCGCCCACGTCGGCGAAACCGAGCTCGCGAGCGCCCTCGTTCGACAGCTCGACGAAGCGCTGGTACTTGGCGCGCATCGGCTTCGAGATGGTGTGCCACTGCACCCAGGCGTCGGTGAGCTCCTGGTAGTTGCGGCTGGTGGCGATGATGTCGCTCAACTCGTCGAGGTTCTTGCAGCCTTTGCCCGCGGCATTCTTCTCGACGCCCGGCGGACAGTATTTGCCCTCACCGTACATCGCCTCGAGTTCGGTCGACAGCGTCGCGAGCTCGGCGCGCTTCGCCGCATCCGCGGGCGCCGGCGCGCTCACCGCGATCTTGATGAGCTTGATGGCGCGCTCGGTCGAAGGATCGAGCTTGTCCTTGTCGTAGGCGCGCGCTTCACCCGCCTTGCGGCTGAAGAACTCGAGGTAACGGTCGGTCGCCTTCGAATTGAGGAATTGCGTGTCCACCGTGATGTCGGTGGCCATTGTCCAGCCCGCGGCATTCGTTTCACGGTTGATGTCGATGAGATCCTGGTTCACCTTCGCAACGAAACCCTTGGGATCGTTCTTCTTCGGCGGCGGCTTGGGTCCCGGACCCGGGCAGGCGGTGAGCAGGCAGGCAACGGTCGCGGCGAATGCGAGCGCGGCCGCGCCGCGCAGGTAGCTAGAAGCTTTCACTTCCGGTCTCCAATCCAGCTGCGCAGCGTGCGCGCGAACAGCATGATCACGACGCCGGCGCCGCCGCCGATGAGCGTCATGATCCAGAACTGGTGCGGTAGTTCCGCCTTGGTGAGCGAGGAAGTGTGTCCGCCGACGAGACCCGCGACCGTGTTGCCGATCGCGGCGCCCAGGAACCACGTGCCCATCATTCGGCTGACGAATTTCGGCGGCGAAAGCTTGGTGACGTTCGACAGACCCACCGGCGAAAGGCACAGCTCGGCGAAGGTGTGGATCAGGTAGGCCATGAACAGCCACTGCGGTCCGACCTTTGCATCGGTCGACACCACGAGCTGCGCGGCGAACATCATGATCAGGAAGCCGAAACCCATCATCAGCAGGCCAAAACCCATCTTGAATGGCGCGGACGGGTCGAGATTCTTCACACCGAGCGTCACCCAGATCCACGCGAAGAACGGCGCGAACAGGATGATGCCGATCGGATTGATCGCCTGGTAATACGCGGCCGGGTGCATGCCCTCGTTGTAGAGGTGACCCATGAACGAACGGTCGGTGTAGTCGAGCGCGAAAATGTTGAAACTGGTTGCCTGCTGCTCGAAGCCGCCCCAGAAGAGAGCCGCGCACAGGAAGAAGATGATGATGACGCCGACGCGTTTTTTCTCGGCCGTGTCGAGACCGCCAAACAACAATACGTAGCCGAAGAACGCGACGGCCAGCGCAACTTCGCCGATGAACAGGCCGCGCGCCAGCGTCTGCTCGGAGGGCACGTCCTTGCCGAGGAACAGCGCCGCGGCACCGATCAGCGCCAGCACGAACACGCCCGCGACCATGATCCAGGTGCGCTTGCGTTGCTCCGGAGGAACGATGGGCGCGAGGCCCGAGGTGCCGAGATACTTCTCGGTCAGCTTGAACTGGATGAGGCCGATGATCATCGCGACGCCGCAGATCCCGAAGCCGAGGCGCCAGTTGACGTCCTCGCCAAGGCCCGCGGCGATGATGGGGCCGAGGGCAGCGCCCAGATTGATGCCCATGTAGAAGATCGAGAAACCCGCGTCGCGTCGCGCGCCGGGCTGACCTTCATACAGTGCGCCGACCACGCTCGAGACGTTGGGCTTCAGCAAACCGATGCCGAGCACCGTGAACGCGAGGCCGGCATAGAAGACGGCCGGCGTCGCGGGAATGGCGCAGATGAAGTTGCCAACGGTGATGAAGATGCCGCCCGCGAAAACCGCGTTGCGCTGGCCGATGAGCCGATCGGCTATCCACCCGCCGGGTACCGTGACGAGGTAGGCGCACCCGGCAAACAACGCGTACACCGCGCCGGCCGTTTCGTTGTCGATGCCGTAGCCTGGATTCGCCGCGGTGGTCGAGGCGGCGAGGAACAGTACGAGCATCGTGCGCAGACCATAGTAGGTGAAGCGCTCGAAAAACTCCGTCATGAACAAAGTCGCGAGGCCGCGCGGATGTCCGAAGAAACTGCGGCTGTAATCGGGCGACACGATGGTCGTCGTGGTCGGATCAATCATTTTTTATAGGCCCCGAATTCTTGTGGGCGCTGTTGCGCCGCGATGGCGCCGAGTCTGACCTATGGCTGCCTGCGCCAGCAAGGCACATGAATCGCGGGGTGGCGGCCGGGCCGGCTTGCGCCGGTGGCTTTACTTACAGCGCCATCGAACCGGCGCGCGATTATCTCGCCCCGGCTTCTTCTTTCTCGGCCGTCTCGGCGGCTTCACGGCGCATCTTCTGCATGATGCGCGCCATCACCAGGCCGCCCTCGTACAGCAGGTACATGGGGATGGCCATCGTGCATTGTGAAATCGCATCAGGGGGCGTGAGGAACGCCGCCACGATGAAAATGCCGATGAGCACATAGCCGCGATTCTGGCTGAGCTTTTCGACCTTCACGATGCCGGTGAGCACCAGCAACACGACTGCGACCGGGACCTCGAAAGCGACTCCAAAGGCAAAGAACATCATGAGAACGAAGTCGAGATAACTCGCCATGTCGGGTTGGTACTTCACGGTCAGCGGCACGGTGCCGACGAAGAAATTGAACATGACCGGGAAGACCACGTAATACGCGAACAACACACCGACGTAGAACAGCAGCACCGAGGACACCAGCAATGGCACCGCGAAGCGTTTCTCGCGCCGGTACAACCCGGGCGCGACGAACGCCCAGATCTGGTAGATCACCACCGGCATCGCGGCGAACAACGCCACGTAGAACGACACCTTGAAGGGCGTCATGAACGGCCCGACCACGGTCGTCGAGATGAGCGTGCTGCCCTTGGGTAGTTTGTCGACCAGCGGCTGCGCGACGAGGGTGAACAGTTCGTTCGCGAAATATGCGCAGGGCAGGAACAGGATCAGGATCGCCAGCATGGCCTTCATCAGCCGGTCGCGCAGCTCGAGCAGGTGCGACATCAACGTGCCTTCGGCGAGCTCCTCGCTTTTCTTCTCGTCGCCCTTCTGCTCCTCGCTCACGGCGACTTGTGCTCCGCCTCGGTCTCAGGTCGCGGTTCCGAGGTAGTTAGGTCGAACTCACCCTGCGAGCCGCCTTCTTCGGACGGTGCGGGCTCGGGCGCCCGATGCGAGGGGTGCATGTGATGATCCGGCGGATAGAACTCCTCTTCCGGTGCGGCTGCCGCGGCCGTCACCGCAGCCACCTCGGTCGTGGTCGTCGCGGGCGTGGGCGCAGGCGCGGGCTTCGACTTGGGATCGAGCGAAGTATCGATCCCCGGATCGATATCGAACTTGCTCTCGAGGTTCGACGCTTCTTCTTCGAGTTGTTCGCGGAACTGGCGCGCCATCGCGCGGGCGCGCCCGACCCAGCGACCGACCTGCTGCGCGAGCTTGGGCAACTTCTGCGGCCCCAGCACCACCAGCGCGATCGCGAAGATCAGCAGGAGTTCTGAAAATCCAACCTCAAACATGGAGATCTCACCGCTCGCAGCGGTTCAAGGGGCCAAGGAGTCGGCGCGGGGCGCCGCAGATCACGCCTTGTGCTCGCTCTTCTCCGCGGTCTCGGACTTCGCCGGATCGGGGAATTCGGCATCAGCCTTGAGCTGCTTGACCGATTCTTCGGCATCACCGTCGCTCATCGACTTCTTGAACCCGCGTACGGCGGATCCCAGATCCGAGCCGATCGTCTTCAGTTTCTTGGCGCCGAACACGAGCAGCACGATCACGAGGATGACGAGTAATTCTCTAAAACCAATGCCCATGAGGCGCTCCTGTGGGGGGCAGGCAGCCCCTCCGAAAACTGCCGGAATGATAAGTCAACAGAGGCCTCAAACCTAAGAAAGTTCGGCTCGGGCCGAGACTCCCATCACGCCCTGTGTAGGACTGTTAAGTCCTTGTCATTCCTGGGCTGTTTGGAGCCAGAAAGTGACCGGACCATCATTCACCAGCGCGACCTGCATGTGTGCGCCGAACTCACCCGCGGAAACCACAGAGTGCCGTGCGCGGGCCGCCGCGAGCAGCTGCGCGAACAGGGCGCGCGCAATCTCGGGAGCTTCGGCGGTGCTGAAGCCCGGACGCGTTCCCTTGTGGGTGTCCGCCGCGAGCGTGAATTGCGGCACCAGCAGCAGGCCGCCGCCAATATCGCCGAGCGACAGATTCATGCGCCCGCCGGCATCCTCGAAGATGCGATAACCGAGCACGCGCTCGAGCAGGCGCTCGCCGCGCGGCAGGTCGTCGCCGCGTTCGATGCCGATGAGCGCGAGTACGCCCCGGCCAATGTTGCCCACCGTGCGTTCCTGCACCGTGACGGCCGCTTCGCTGACCCGTTGAATGAGCGCTATCAACCTCGGATCTCCTGAAGGCTGTTCATGAGGATTGTGCCCGGTGGCAATTGCGCGCCCAAGTCCTTAATATCGCGGCCTGTTTTTGGGAGCTCAAAGGCTTACATCCACCATGGCATTGCGCATTCCGCTCGTCGTCTCGCTGACTCTCATCGCCGCCGCATTGGTCGCGCCGCTGGCGCGCGCGCAAGCCCCGGTCGGCGATGCCAAGCGGGGCCACGACCTGGCCTATACCTGCCAGGGCTGTCACGCCATTCCTAACTACAAGAACGTCTATCCCACCTATTCGGTGCCTAAGGTGCACGGCCAGCGTCCCGAATACCTGTTCGCGGCCCTCAAGGCCTACAAGAGCGGGGAACGTTCCCACGGCACGATGCACGCGCAGGCCGTCTCGTTGAGCGAGCAGGACATGGCGGACATCGCCGTCTATTTCGCCGGCCCGGACGTTCTCACCAAGTCCACGAACGATGTGCCGGCCAACCAGCGCCCCAAGGCTACCGAAACCTGTCTCGCCTGCCACGGCACCAACGGCGTCGGCATCACCGCGGACTATCCGACCATCTCCGGGCAGCACAAGGATTACATCGCGCGCGCGCTGCACGATTACAAGCTGGGCGGTCGCAAGAACCCCATCATGACGGGCATGACGGCGACGCTGACGAAGGACGACATCGAGGAGCTGGCCGAGTATTACTCGGCCAAGACTCCGGCGCTGGAAACCCTGCCGAAGAAGCGCTTCTTTTTCTCTGCCGCCTCGAAATAGACTCCCGCGGACCAGCTACTTCGCCGCGAGCTGCTTCTGCAGGAACGTGACGATCGTCTTCTGGTAGAAGTCCCGGTTTGCCTTCTTCTTGAACCCGTGGCCTTCATCCTTGGCCGCGAGATACCAGACTTCTCCGCCGCGCGCACGGATCTTCGCGACCATCTGCTGCGATTCCGTCGCCGGGACGCGCGGGTCGTTCAGACCCTGCACCACCAGCAGCGGTTTGTTTATTCTGGCCGCGTTGGTCAGCGGCGAGATCCTCTGTAGATAGGCGCGCGTGCGCGGCAGGCGTTCATCGCCGTACTCGGCACGGCGCAGATCGCGGCGGTACGCCGAAGTACTCTCGAGGAAAGTGACGAAGCTGGAAATCCCGACGACGTCGATGCCACCGCGCAGGCGATCGCCAAAATTCACCATCGCCGCCAGCGACATGTAGCCACCGTACGAACCGCCGTAGACGAACACGTTCTTGGCGTCCATGTCCTTCTGCATGCCAATCCAGACCAGCAGCGCGCCGATGTCCTTGACCGAGTCCTCGCGGCCCTCGTCGTTGTCGAGGTTCATGTAGGTCTTGCCGTACCCCGTTGAGCCGCGCACGTTCGGCGAGATCACCACGAAGCCCATCTCGCGCACCAGGAATTGCACGAACGGATTCCAGTTCGGCATGGCCTGCGATTCCGGGCCGCCGTGAATGTCGATGAGCACCGGATGCGGGCCCGGCGTGCGCGGCCGCACGATGAACGCCGGAATCTCCCGGAAACTGCCGCGTTCGCGATCGAAGGTGGGATAGCGCACGAGTTCTGCGGGGACGTACTGCAGCGGGTCGTTCGGCCCGACCTCGCTCTTCGTGTAACGCACCAGCGCATTGCGCTCGACCTCGAGCACAAACACGTCACGCGGCGACTGCGCGTTTTCGAGCGACAGCGCGAGACGCTTGCCGGTGCGATCGAAGGCGATCCGGCCGATGCGCCCCTCGGGCAGCGGCGGCAGGCTCTCGGCACGACGCGCGACGTCGACGACGGTCAGCCGATCGATACCGTCGACGTTCGCGACCCAGGCGAGATAGCGGCCGTCGTCGCTGCGCGCGAATTCCTCGATATCCCACGGAATGTGGCCCGTGAGGTTCTCGGCGACACCGGTTGCGAGATCCACTCGCTTCAGCTGCTCGAAGTCGCTGTCCCGGTTGGTGATCAGATAGACGCTGCGCCCGTCGGCGCTGAAACGCGCGCCCGAAACGCTCGCGACGTCCTCGCCCTCGCTCACCGGCGTCAACGCGGCAGTTGCCAGGTCCATCACGAACAGGTGCGATTCGTTGGCCGAGACGAAGTTGGCGATCAATAGTTTGGTGTCGTCAGGCGACCAGTCCTGGACGGACCAGTCCTTCTGGAAACCGTTGTAGACCAGGCGCGGCGCCACGTTGTTAGCCGGTTCCGCCACGAACAGGTCGTAGCTCACGCCGTCGCGGCCCGTGCCGTGAAAGGCGACGCGGCGGCCGTCGTGGCTCCAGGCGAGACCGCCGTGCAACCCCTTGCCGTCGCTGATCATGCGCAGCGCGCGCGTGGCGATGTCGTAGTAAAAGACCTGCGCCAGCTCGTTGCCGCCCGCATCCTTGAGGAATACGAAGCCGGGCGCCACCGCCGATTGCGGCGCGCGCGCGACCGAGACGGGCTCGCGCGAAAAGGTGAGCTGCTCGCGCATCCCCAATGGCATGGACACCCGATGCAGCTGTTCCGAATCGCCGAAACGCGTGGCTATCAAAATGCCGCCGTCGGGTAGCCAGTCGACGAAGGTCGCGCCGCGCGCGTTCATGTAGTCGTCTAACTTGGTGGTCAGTGGCGTTTCGACCGGCGGAATGTTGTCGAGCACCAGATTGCCGCGTTCCTCGACGGCGCCGTACGTGCCCGGTGCGCCATAGGCCAAAACAATGGTGACGATCGTCAGCAGAAAATTGGGTCTCATGCTGCTATGTTGCCGTAAGCCATGAATGCCGTCATGCCACGTCTCACTTCATTCGCCGATGGAATCACCGCCGTCGACACCGAATACGTGCGCCCGCAGATGGATGCTTCGCACGTTGTCGTCGCAGGCGGACGCGCGGCCATCGTCGACACCGGCCCGAACACGGCCGTCCCGCTGATACTGGCCGCGCTCGAAAAGCTTGCGGTTGCGCCCGATGCCGTGGACTTCCTGTTCCTTACGCACGTGCACCTCGACCATGCAGGCGGTGCGGGCGCGTTGATGCAGGCTCTGCCGAGGGCGACCTGCGTCGTGCACCCGCGCGGCGCGCCGCACATGATCGATCCCGCCAAGCTCATCGCCGGTACCCGCGCCGTGTACGGCGACGAGCTGTACGCGCAGCTGTATGGCGAAATTCTGCCCGTGGCGGCCGAGCGGATCGTCATCACCAAAGATGGGCAGCGCTTCGAGATGGCCGGGCGCGCGTTCGAATGCGTACACACACCCGGGCACGCCCTGCATCACCAGGCCATCGTCGATCACGCCACCACCGGCATCTTCACGGGCGACACCTTCGGCCTCTCGTATCGGGAATTCGACACCGCGCGCGGCCCGTGGATCACGCCGACCACCACGCCGACGCAGTTCGATCCCGCGCAGCTCAAGGCGTCCATCGTGCGGCTCATGCAGTTCCGGCCGCGCAAGGTCTATCTCACGCACTACAGCGAAGTGGGCGATTGCGCACGGCTCGCCAACGACATGTACGACGCCATCGACGAGTACGTGAAGATCGCGCGCCGCTGCGGGCTCGATGAGCGGCGCCTGAAGTTCGAGCTGCGCCAGCGCTCGCACGAATCGCTGCGCGAACACGGCTGCACGATGAGCGCCGATGCGATCGACGCGATCCTGGCCAAGGATTTCGAGTTGAACGCCGCCGGACTCGCCTACTGGCTCAAGCGAGAGGCTGGCTGACATGGTTTACCTGGCGCTGAAATCCTTGCACATCGTGAGCGTGGTCCTGTTCCTGGGCAACATCATCACCGGAGTGTTCTGGAAGTTTCACGCCGATCGTAGCAGCGAACTGCGCGCCCGCGCGCAGGCGCTCGACGGCATCATCGCGAGCGACCGCTGGTTCACCGTGCCCGGCGTCATCCTCATCATCGCGACCGGCGTCACGCTCGCCGTGCTCATGGACTATCCACTGCTGCGCACGAAGTGGATCGGCTGGTCGCTCGCGCTCTTCGGCATCTCCGGCGCCGCGTTCTCCATCTTCGTCGCACCCCTCCAGAAAAAGTTGTTAGCCAACGTCCGCGCCGGCCTCGCCGGTACCTGGAATGAGGCCGAGTACCACTCTCTTTCCCGCCGTTGGGAAATCTGGGGCATGGTCGCGACACTCGCACCCATTGGCGCTCTCTTCCTCATGGTCTTCAAGCCAGTCTGAGCCGAGCCCGCGTCCGAGCGCCTCTTAGCCCCGCATGGCCCGCCCCGAGCGCGCGGGCCAACCGCGACGTGCGGGCGCGCGCGGAGGATGCGTGATGCCATGCCGGGCTCCGACCTCACCATCCAGCCGCACCGCCGGTCTGCAAGCGCAAGGCACGAAGCCGCTCTCCACGCCTTCGCGCCAAACAGTTTCCGATGTAACCATCTGTTGCCGAACGTCGCTCTACAGGCGGCGGCCCCCGTCTTACAAAACCCATTCGCGACTGAAGGGAGGAAACGGCATGGCATCGCGCGTCCTCCGCGCGCGCCCGCTCTTCTCAATTCGCCAGCGTGATTGGGGCAGGTATCATGCGCCCATGCCCAGACTTCACGTACCCCAACCCCCGACCCGCCCCGGGGACAAACCCGACTTCAGCTACGTAGCGCTGTCACCCGCCGGCGCGATCAACAAACCCGACGTCAACGCCCGCGCCCGCGACATGGAAGAATGCTCCGTGGGTCTGGTGCGCGTGCTCGACGAGAAACACGAGGCCGTCGGCCAGTGGAATCCGCGGCTCGAGCCCGAGGATCTGCAGGTGGGTTTGCGCCACATGCTGCTCACGCGCATCTTCGACGATCGCATGCAGCGCACGCAGCGCCAGGGAAAGATCTCCTTCTATATGCGGTCGTTCGGCGAAGAGGCCGTGGCCGTGGCGCAGGCCATGGCGCTGCAGCCCGGCGACATGTTGTTCCCGTCGTACCGGCAGCAGGGCATCTACATGGTGCGCGGCAAGCCGCTGGTCGATCTAATGTGCCAGCTGTTGTCCAACACGCGCGACATGTGCAAGGGCCGGCAGCTGCCGGTGATGTATCACTGGAATGCGGGCCGCATCTTCTCGATTTCCGGCAACCTGACTACCCAGTTCCCCCAGGCGGTCGGCTGGGCCATGGCCGCAGCGATCCGCAACGAAGATCACATCGCCTGCACCTGGATCGGCGAAGGCTCGAGCGCCGAAGCGGATTTCCATCACGGCATCATTTTCGCCGCGGTCCACCAGGCGCCGGTGATCATGAACATCGTCAACAACCAGTGGGCCATCTCCACGTTCCAGGGAACGGCCGGCGGCGAGCAGCGTTCGTTCGCCGCGCGCGGTCCCGGCTATGGCATCGCGGGCATTCGCGTCGACGGCAACGACTTCCTCGCCGTGTACGCGGTCACGCAATGGGCCGCGCAGCGAGCGCGCACCGGCGGCGGCCCGACGTTGATCGAGCTCGTCACGTATCGCGCCTCCGCGCACTCGACCAGCGACGACCCGACGCGTTATCGCCCCAAGGATGACTACGAACATTGGCCGCTGGGCGATCCGGTCGAGAGACTCAAACTACACCTGATCGCGCGCGGCGAGTGGAGCGAGCGGCAACACAAGGATCTGCACGCCGAGCTCGACGCGCAGGTGGTCACGGCCTGGAAAGAAGCCGTGCAGTTCGGCGCTTTGAACGAGGGCCCGCGCCTCGACCGCCATCTCATGTTCGAGGACGTCTACAAGGCGTTCCCGGAAAACCTGCGCCGGCAGAGCGAGCAACTCGCCGAAGAGATCAAACTCAACGCCGAGCTCGGGCTCGCCGCGAAGGCCGAGTAACGCCATGGCACAGATGAACATGATCCAGGCGCTGAACTCCGCCATGGACGTGATGATGTCGCGCGACCCGTCCGTGGTCGTGATGGGCGAAGACGTGGGTTACTTCGGCGGCGTGTTCCGCGTCACCGACGGCCTGCAGCGCAAGTACGGCGACCAACGCGTGCTCGATTCGCCGATTTCCGAAGGTGGCATCGTCGCCACGGCGATCGGCATGGCGGTCAACGGGTTGAAGCCGGTCGCCGAAATCCAGTTCGCGGATTACATCTATCCGGCGGTCGACCAGATCGCGAGCGAGCTCGCGCGCATTCGCTACCGCAGCGCCGGCGATTTCGCGGCGCCCGTGGTGATACGCGCGCCTTGCGGCGGCGGCATCCGCGGTGGCCAGACGCACTCGCAGAGTCCCGAGGCCATCTTCACGCACATCTGCGGCGTGAAGGTGGTGATGCCGTCGAATCCCTACGACGCGAAGGGTCTGCTGATCGCGGCCATCGAAGATGACGATCCGATCATCTTTTTCGAACCCAAGCGCATCTATAACGGTCCGTTCGACGGCGACCCCAACAAGCCTGCGATCCCGTGGACCACGCACGCGAAGGGCGAAGTGCCCGAAGGGCATTACAAGGTTCCGATCGGCAAGTGCGAGATCGTGCGGCCGGGCGAGCAGGTGACCATCGTCACCTACGGCACGATGGTCTACGTCTGCGAAGCGGCGGCGAAGAAGCTCAACATGGACGCCGAGATCATCGACGTGCGCACGATGTCGCCGCTCGACCTCGACCCGATCTGCAGCTCTGTCAAGAAGACGGGGCGCTGTGTGGTGGCGCACGAGGCGACGCGTTTCTCCGGCTTCGGCGCCGAGTTGTCGGCCAGCATCCAGGAAGAATGCTTCTGGTATCTCGAGTCGCCCATCCAGCGCGTCGCCGGCTGGGACACCCCATATCCGCACGCCTTCGAATGGGAGTATTTTCCCGGACAGGCACGAGTGGCGCTCGCACTGCGGGCGGCCATGGGCCAGGAATGAGAGGGGACTCATGAGTCGCTACGTTTTCAAAATGCCGGACCTGGGTGAAGGCACCGTCTCCGCCGAAGTGGTCGCCTGGCACGTGAAGCCGGGGGACCTGGTGCAGGAAGACCAGGTGATGTGCGAGGTGATGACCGAGAAGGCCGCGGTCGAAATGCCCGCGCCGGTCACGGGCCGCATTCTTTCGATCCAGGGCGAGCCGGGCGACATGGTCGCGGTGGGCTCGGAGCTCGTCGTGTTCGACACCGACGCGACCTCCGCCGCCGCGGGCGCAGAGCCGGTCGCGAAGGTTCCGGCGCCGCCGCCGGCCGAACCGCTCACGCAGCCGCGGCGCGCCGCCGACCAGCAGCCCGCCGCCAACGGTGCCGATTCCAATGGTACCGGGCAGCACAAGGCCGGGCGCGTCATGGTGTCGCCGGCCTCGCGCCGCCGCGCGGCCGAAGCCGGTCTCGACCTAACTACCGTGACGGGCACCGGTCCCGCCGGGCGCATCGAGCCGGGCGACATCGACGCAGCGCTGGCCGCGGGCGCCGCGCGCCATGCGCCGCCGTCGATGAATGCGCGCGCCAATGCCACGCGCGAACCGCGCGCCGGCACCGAAGAGGTCAAGATCATTGGCTTGCGCCGCGTGATTGCCGAACGTCTCACCGAGTCGGCGAAGAGCATCCCGCAGTATTCGTACGTGGAAGAGTGCGACCTCACGCGCCTCGAGGCGCTGCGCAAACATCTCAACGATCGCCGCCCGGCCTCGGCGCCGCCGCTCACGTTCCTGCCGTTTATCGTTGCCGCACTGGCGCGTGTCCTGGAAAAATTCCCGCAGTGCAATGCGCTGTACGACACCGCGCGCGGTGTGCTGGTCAAACACAAGGCCGTGCATGTCGGCATTGCGACGCAGACGCCGCAGGGCCTCAAGGTTCCGGTGGTGCGCAACGCGGAGTCACGCGCGCTGCACGATCTGGCCGCCGAGATCCGCCGCGTGTCCGAAGCCGCGCGCACCAACAAGTCGCCGCGCGAGGAGCTCACCGGTTCCACGATCACGATCACGAGTCTCGGGAAGTTGGGCGGCATTGCCTCGACACCGATGATCAACATGCCCGAGGTGTCCATCATCGGCATCAACAAGGCGATCGAACGCGCGGTGGTCGTGGACGGCAAGATCGTGGTGCGTCTCATGATGAATCTTTCCTCGTCGTTCGATCATCGTTTCGTGGATGGCTATGACGCCGCCTCGATGATCCAGGCATTGAAGGATCTGCTCGAGCAACCGGCCACGATCTTCATCGACGGCTGATTCCCGATGTGGTGGCGGCTACTGCCGGTCCTTGCGTTGTCAGGACCAGGTGCCGCCCTCGCGGCCATCGCCGACCGGCCTGGTGTGCCGCAGGTACGGATCGAAGTCGCACGGCGCGGTGATGAATGGAGCGCGGACTTCCAGTTCGATCGGCCGGCGGCCGCCTGGGTTTTTCCGCGCTCGGACGAGACCGCCGAAGGCGGCAAGCCCTGGCGCGCGGACAGCTGGACTGTCGAAACGCGCGGCGTGAATCTGCAGCGGCGCGGTTCATACGACGTATTCGTCGCCGACCGCGGCGACCTGCCGCTGCGGGTTCGCGTGCGCTTCACGCCGGTCGCGCAAAGACTGCGGGCGGACTATCCACCCGCGCTCAGGTTCACCGACGGGTCCATCGCGCTGTACGTCGCGCAGTTCGACATGTTCCCGATGGATTCGGCGTCGAAAGTGCGCGCGCTGCCGAACGATCTCAACAATCAGATCGTCCCGGCGGCCGAGCTTCGCTACGAATTCCGCGATGCCGCGGGCCCGGTGTTGCTTGCGGGCAAACGCGCCGCCACGGCGACTACGACCGACAAGGACACGTACGTGCTGTTCGGCGCCACGCGTCCGATCGAAACGCCCGACATGGTGGCCGTACTCGACCCCGAACTACCCGCCTGGATCAAGGACTCGCTCTCGACCGCGGTGCCCGCGCTGTTGTCACGCTACACGCAGGAGCTCGGCCGCCTGCCCGATGTGAAGCCCACCATCATGACCAGCTGGGCGGGGCCGACGCCCGGCATCGTGTCGCGCGCCGGCAGTGCGCTGCACGGCCTCATCGTCATGACGTACGAAGGTACTGGCATGCTCGAGGAGACCGCCGAGCAGCGGGCGCAAGGACTGTGGTTCGTCGCGCACGAGGTGGCGCACTTCTGGCTGGGCCAGACGGTCTCCTACCAGTACGCGCGCGACGCGTGGATCACCGAAGGCGGCGCCGACTTGTTGGCCATCCGCGCGGTGGCCGAGGCGGATCCCAGCTATGACCCACGGGTCGAACTCAATCGCTCCATCGAAGACTGCATTTCACTCACGCGCCGGCATGGCGTTGAAAGCGCGCGCGAGCGCAACGAACACCGTGCCTACTACGCCTGCGGCGCGGTCTTTGGGCTCGTGGCCGAATCCGGTTCCGGCCGGTCGTTTTTCAAGTTCGTGCGCGCGTTGATCGACGCCAATCGCGCCGACGGCATCGTCACGCGCGCCGAATGGCTGGCGGCGCTCGATGCCGCGACGCGCAAGTCCGAGCTGTCCCGCGACATCGCGCGCCTGCTCGACCGGGGAGCGTCCGACCCCAAGGAATTCATCGCTGATTTGCTGCTGCGCGCCGGCGTCGATTTCGAGCTCGACAGCCGCGGCATTCCTCAATTGCGCTGACGCAGGCGCAGCACCTACAGAAAAGTGTGCGCCGGTTCCGACTGGCGTTGACGGCCCGTGGATAAAGTCATGCGATGCATTCGCGCTGCAAAAACTGCCTGTATTGCGGGCTCATCCAGTACGTGAGCCTCGGCGACCCGCCGCCGGTCACCAAATGGAAACGGCCGGTGCTGCTCGTGGCCGGGATCGCGCTGACAGTCTGCACAGTGCTCGCCCTGCGCTTTGCCTGGGAACGGAACGACGGGACGTTCTTTGCCGCCGTATCGATCATCGTGATGATGGTAGGGCTGCTCGGCGTCGTGATTTCGGTGCGCGGCTGCGACGTTTGCGTGGCGCGTTACCTCGGCAAGACGATATGAGAAAACCCTGCTCGATCATGACCCGCCGAGTCGCGAAGAAACGTCAGGGCATCATCACCCGCGGCCCCAAGCGATCGGCCTGCCGCTATGCGTCCATCTGGTTCTGCCAGGGGGCGGGCGACCGCGTACGCAGGACCTACTCGCTGCGCTAGTCCTGCGACAATGCGCTGCCGATGGCAGCGCCCGACCAAACCCAGTTCTGGAACCAGGCGGCGGGAACGAAGACGTTCACGCACCCGCTGGATCACGCGCGTTTTACGAATGCGGTGTCACGCGATGCCCGCATTCTCGATTTCGGCTGTGGCCAGGGGCGGTTGTGCGCCGAATTGGTGGAGCTCGGGTTCAGGAATGTCATCGGAGTCGATTCGTCCGCGGAAATGATCCGCGCCGCGCGCGAGCGCTGCCCCGATTCTGGCTTCGTCGTGAACGACGGCAGCCAGTTGCCGTTCGCGGCCGACAGCTTCGATGTCGTGCTGCTGTTCGCCGTGCTCACCTGCATTCCCGACGATGCGGAGCAGAAGAACCTGCTGAATGAATTCAAACGAATACTGCGGCCCGACGGTCTATTGCTGATCAGCGACTACCCGTTGCAGACCGACACGAGAAATCTCGAGCGATACGCGCAGTTCGCCCACACGCCTGGCGGGTATGGATCGTTTCGGCTGGCCGAAGGCACGCTGCTGCGGCATCACCGCCGTGAATGGTTCCCGGAATTGCTGGCAGGATTCGGGATAGAAGAATCGGTCGAGCGGGACTGGTTGACGATGAACGGCAATCCGGCGCGCATCACGCAGCTGTGGTGCCGAAAACCCGGGTGAGACTAGGGAGGCAAGAAGTATGAAGACATTGCTCGCAGCGGTCTTACTCGCAGGTCTCGCGGTTAGCGCCGCCGCCGCGCCGCACGCCGGCGACTGGCCTAACTACGGCCGCACGCCCGGCGGCGACCGCCATTCCCCGCTGACGCAGATCGACCGCAAGAACGTCGGCAGGCTGGTACTGGCGTGGGAATACAAAACCGGCGAGGCGCAGATCGCCACCGGCAATCCCACCGCGCTCGAAGCGACGCCGCTGGTCGTCGACGGCGTGCTCTATCTATCTACTCCGCTCGGCAAGGTGATCGCGCTCGACCCGGTCACGGGCAAGGAGCGCTGGGTGCGTGACGTGCAGGTCGCCCGCGACCGGCACTTCGGCGACTGGGTGAGCCGCGGTGTGTCGTACTGGCGGGATTCGCGCGCGGCGGCGGGCAAACCCTGCGCGCGCCGCATCGTGTTCGCCGCGACCGACGCGCGGCTCTTCTCGCTCGACGCCGCCAGCGGCGAGTACTGCATGGGATTCGGCCAGGGCGGCGTGGTGGATCTCAAGCAGGGACTGCGCAACAAGCAGTGGTGGGACGATGAGTACGAGCAGACCTCGCCCCCGGCTATCGTGGGCGATCTCATCGTGGTCGGCTCCGCGATCGCCGACAACTCGGCGACCACCATGGCGAGCGGCGAAGTACGCGCGTTCGATGCGCGCACGGGTGCGCTGCGCTGGACCTGGAATCCCGTGCCGCAGGATCCCAAGGATCCGGCCTATGCCACCTGGAAGGGCGATGCCGCGCAACGCAGCGGCGGCGCGAATACCTGGTCGATCATTGCGGCCGACCCCGACGCCGATCTCGTATTCCTGCCGACCACGAGTCCGGCCGTCGACTACTACGGCGGCACGCGGCTCGGCGACAACCGTTATGCGAACTCCCTCGTCGCGCTGCGCGCGTCCACCGGCAAACTGGTGTGGCACTTCCAGACCGTGCATCACGATCTGTGGGACTACGACAACGCGGCGCCGCCGGCGCTGATCACTCTTCCGAACGGCAAGGCCGCGGTGTTGCAGGGCACGAAGACCGCGCAGCTGTTCGTGCTCGATCGCCTGACCGGCAAACCGCTGTTTCCGGTGAAGGAAATGAAGGTTCCGAAGAGCGACGTGCCGGGTGAGGAGACTTCGCCGACGCAGCCTCTGTCGTCGCTGTCTGTAAACTTCAAGACGCTGACGCCGGGCGATATCTGGGGCGCGACGCCCGAAGATCGCGCCGAATGCGCCGCGCGCTTCGCCACGTTGCGCTACGACGGCCCCTTCACGCCGCCTTCGGAGCGCGGCTCGGTGATGCTGCCGTCGAACATCGGCGGCGCGCACTGGGGCGGCATCGCTTACGACAGCGGCCGCGGCATCGTGGTGGTGCCAAACAACCAGCTCGCCGCCGTGGTCACGCTGATCCCGCGCGCGAAGTGGAAGGAGATGAAGGAAAAGCTCACGAGCGGGGAGCGCGTTGGCAAGGAATTCACCGACATGAACGGTACGCCGTACGTCATGCAGCGTGAAACCTGGCTGTCGAGCCGGCGCTCGCCCTGCACCGCGCCGCCGTTCGGTTCGTTGACGGCCTTCAGTCTGAAGACGGGGAAAACGCTGTGGAATGTTCCGCTCGGAACCGGGGAGGGACTCGACAAGCTCGGGTTGCCACCATTGCCCGAAGGTACCGGCATGGTGAACCTGGGTGGGCCGATCACCACGGCGGGAGGCCTGATTTTCATCGGCGCGACCCTGGATGCCTACGTCCGCGCGTTTGATGTCGGGACAGGTCGGGAGCTGTGGAAATTCAGGTTGCCCGCGGGCGGCAAAGCCACGCCCATGACTTATCTCGGCGCTGACGGCCGTCAATACGTGGTTATCTCGGCGGGGGGCGATGGCAAAGTCTGGGGAAAAGCCGATTCGGTCATGGCGTTTGCGCTTCCGAAGCCTCAGTGAAGAGAGGATAGTTGGCGACGAGAAATCCGGGTCCGAGGCGCAAACCATGGCCCAAACTTTTGATATTCGCTTTGCCCGTTCAGCGGGCCTGGCAGCGATGTTCGAGGCGCCGACCAATACTTTTCGCTGGACCGGCTCCGGCCGGCTGAGCATCGACGCGCACGGCATCAGCGTCGCGGCCCGCCGCGGATTGCTGTCGTTGTTAGCCCGCAATCGTACGCGCCGCATACTTACGGCAAACCTCAAGCAAGTGTTTCGCGAAGGCGATGCATTGCGTGTCGAGTTCGCGACCGACGACTCGTCACGAGCGTCGCTGCAGTTCTGGGCTGCAAATCGTGACGCCGCGGCGAAGATAGTGCAGTTGCTGCCGACCGCGCGCACTGTGGAGATCGAAGACGGCGCTGCCGCTCGCAAATTCCAATTCGACCGGCGGATGCTTGGCTTGCTAGGTGTCGTGGTCGTGGTGATCGTCGGCGCTTCAGTGTGGCTGCGACTTTCCGGGACGACGGCCACGCCAGCTGCGCTCGCGGCGGCGCCTGGCGCCCGCGCCGCAACTCCTGAGGCTTCGACGCCTGCTGTTGAAGCACCGGCCATTGGCGCGCCCATCGTTGCAGCACCGACGACGGCGTCGCACGCCGATCCCCGTGCAGCAGATAGGGCAGCCAGAGAGGCACGCGACCGACAGCGGTCAATTGAAGCGACACCGTCGCTGCAACCTGTCCCGCTGGAAGGCGCCGCATCCATCGGCCAGGCGAGGCCGGCAAGTTCGAACGCACTCGCACAACCCGAAATGTCTGATGGCGGTCCACTTACGGCATATCCTCCCGCGGTCGATCTGTTGGCGGTCAATGCGTTGCCACTGCCGCCCAGGGCGCCGCCAGGCGCAGATGCGTTTGTAGTTCCCATCCAGGGTGGAACGCCGGCATGGAACGAGGCGCTCAGGCAGCTGGCGCTTTTTGGCTCCGAGTCCGACGACCTGCTGGCGGAGTATGGTTCCGACAACCAGCTCTTCGCCGAGCGTCAAATATCTCGCCGAGAATTCGCGACCCGCCTGTCGAGGTATGAGCAGCGGTGGTGGGATGTGACCTTCCGGATCCTCGATACGGACTCATTTTCCGATCCGGCATTGACAGGTTTGCGGGCCACGCTGCTGGCCAGTGCGCGGTATCGACGCCACTTTCTGGCGCTGTACGCGGAGGGTCTGCGCAGACCCGACGAAGCCTTGATCAGACAAGCGTTTTCCGAACGCGAGCGTGCTGACGAACTGGGTTTGCGCGCGCGGCGCTACATCGACTGAGATCAGCCGAGGCTCGGGTCAGGAATCTTCGTCCGCATCAGCACCAGCTCTTCGGCCGCGGTCGGGTGCAACGCCACCGTGCTGTCCCACTGCGTCTTCGTGAGCCCCGCTTTCACGGCCACCGCCGCCAGCTGCACCATCTCCGGCGCATCCTCGCCCGCGATGTGCACGCCTAACAACTTGTCCGTCTTTCGGTCCACCACGAGCTTCATCAGCGTGCGCTCCTGGTTGCCCGACAGCATGTTGCGCATCGGCCGAAAGTTCGTGCGGTAGATGTCGATGTCGCCGTGGCTGCGGCGCGCGTCGGACTCCGCCTGGCCCACGGTGCCGATCGGCGGCCGGCCGAACACCGCGCTCGGCACGGTGGAATGATCCACCGCCGTCGGACGGTTGTTGTAGATAGTGTCGGCGAAGGCATGGCCGTCGCGGATCGCCACCGGCGTGAGGTTCATGCGATTGGTCACATCGCCGATTGCGTAGATGGACGGCACGTTGGACTGGGAGTACTCGTCGACGATCACCGCGCCCGCGGCATCGAGCTTGACGCCGGCGCGCTCGAGGCCGAGTCCCGCGGTGTTCGGCGAGCGGCCGATGGCATGCAACACGACATCCGCATCCACGGCTTCGCCGTTCGACAAGGTGGCGCGCAACGCCTCGGTCTTTTCGATCTTCGCGAGGGTGGTTTTCATCGTGAGCCGCATACCCGCGCGCTCGGCTTCGATGTGCATGTGCGCACGCAGGTCGTCGTCGAAGCCGCGCAGGATCCGATCGCCGCGATGCACGATGCGCGTCTGCGCGCCGAGTCCGTGAAAGATGTTCGCAAATTCCAGCGCGACGTAGCCGCCGCCCACGATCAGCACGCGCTGCGGGAATTTATCCAGCAGGAAAGCCTCGTTCGATGTGATGCCGAGCTCGCTGCCGGGAATGTCTTCGGGCACCAGCGGGCGCCCGCCGGTCGCGACGAGGATGCGTTCGGCGGACAGTTCGCTGCCTGATTTCCGCAGCCTCACGGTGTGAGGGTCGAGGATTTCGGCGCGTTCCTCGTACGCGGTGACGTCGGCCTTCGCCAGATTGCTGGTGTAGAGCCCCGAGAGGCGCGTGACTTCGTTCTGCACGTTGTCGCGCAGCGTCGCCCAATCGAAAGTGGGCGTCGGCACCGTCCAGCCGTAGCCGGCAGCATCCGCAAAGAATTGCGCAAACTCCGCCCCGTACACCAGGAACTTCTTGGGCACGCAGCCGCGGATCACGCAGGTACCGCCGATGCGGTACTCCTCGGCGACCGCAACACGCGCGCCGGCCAGGGAGGCGATGCGCGCGGCGCGCACGCCACCCGACCCCGCCCCGATGACGAACAGGTCGTAGTCGTATTTCATGGCACGATACTAGCCTGTCTCCCGCGGCCGGCCCACGAGCGAGCGAAACGAATGACAACATTCAAGGCATTCCGCATTCACGAAGACGGCGGGAAGATCTCCGCGCGTTTCGAAGACCTCACGCTCGACGCGCTGTCACCCGGCGAGGTCGTGATCCGCGTGGCGTATTCCGACATCAACTACAAGGACGCGCTGGCCGCGACGGGCGCGGGAAA
>DATHJZ010000323.1:0-2073 GCA_035286365.1 Steroidobacteraceae bacterium
TCGGGTGCTTAGCTCAGCGGTAGAGCATCGCCCTTACAAGGCGAGGGTCGGGGGTTCGAAACCCTCAGCACCCACCAAAATTGGAGCGGTAGTTCAGTTGGTTAGAATACCGGCCTGTCACGCCGGGGGTCGCGGGTTCGAGTCCCGTCCGCTCCGCCAATTCTTTCAGGACCCAGTTGTCTAGGACGAGCGATGCTGCAGCGTATTCGTGATGGTCTCCATGGACGCAAATGGCTGGCGTGGTTCGCGCTGGCTCCGATTGCGTTGATCTTCACGTTCTGGGGCGGTTCCAACTCGCTCGATTTCAACGGCAGCGGTCCGAAAGACGCGGCGACGGTCGATGGCGAAACCATTTCCGTGCAGGAAGCCACCAAGGCCTGGCAGGACACCGAGGCGCGCTGGTCGCAGCAGTTCGGCACCGACATCCCACCCGAACAACGGGCGAAGATGCAGGACAACATTCTCGAAAACCTCGTGCTCAAGAGGCTGATCGACAATCGTCTCCGGGATGGCCACTACGCGGTCAACGAGAGCAAGGTGCTCGCGGAATTCCAGAACATCCCCTCGTTCAAGGGGCCGGACGGCAAATACGACCCGACGCAGGCGCGCATCGCGCTGCAGAGCAACGGCATCAGCGAGCGCGAGGTGTTCGACCAGACGCGCACTCAATTGCTCGTCAACCAGTTGCAAGCCGGGCTCGCCAATTCTTTCTTCCTGACCAAGGGCGAACAGCAGCGCCTCTACAATCTCGAAAACGAAGAGCGCGAAGTGCAGTTCGCGCTGTTGCCGGCCGACAAGTTCGCCGGCAGCGAGCCGGTCGACGAGGCCGCGATCAAGGCGTACTACGACAAGAACGGCGATCGCTTCATGACCACCGAGTCGGTGGCGCTCGAGTACGCCGAGCTGCGACTCGAACAGCTGGCGACGCTCGTAGTACCGAGCGAGGCGGACCTGCAGCTGATGTACGACGAGAACAAGACTAACTACGTGCTCGACGAGCGCCGCCGCACACGGCACATCCTCATCCCGGTGAACGGCGACGATGATGCCGGCGCACTCAAGAAGGCCGAGGGCGTGCTCGCCGAGGCGCGTGCCGGCAAGGATTTCGCGGAGCTGGCGAAAAAGTATTCCACCGACATCACCGCGAAAGACGGTGGCGAACTTGGCTTCGTGGAACAGAAACAGTTCCCCGGCCCGTTCGGCGACACGTTGTTTTCGATGAAGGTCGGCGATGTCGCGGGTCCCGTGAAATCCCAGTTCGGATATCACCTCATCAAGCTCGAAGAAATCGAAGCCGGTCAGCAGAAGCCTTTTGCCGACGTGCGCGCCGAGCTCGATTCGCAGTATCGCCAGCAACATGCGGCGGACCTGTTCGGCGACCGCCAGGAACAGATGAATGCCGCGCTCGAGAAGGGCGAAAAGGACCTCGACAAGATTGCGCAGAACCTCGGGCTGACGCGCGGTTCGATTCCTGAATTCCTGCGCGGCGGCGGCGCGGAACCGCTCGGCTCGGGCAGGGATCTGCAGCAGCTGGTGTTCGGTGACGCGACGCTCAACCAGGGCAAGATTGGCGGACCGCTGGCGATCGGCGAGGACCGGCTCGTGCTCGTGAAGGTCAGCGCGCATCACAAGGCCGAGGTCAAACCGCTGGCGGTGGTGCACGACGACATCGTGGCGCTGCTCAAGCAGGAGCGCGGCGCCGCGGCCGCGAAGGCCGCAGCCGAGGCCGCAACTCCCAAGCTCGAAGGCGGCGAGAAACTCGACGCGCTGGCGAAAGGCTGGAGCGTTACGGCCGAGCCGGCGCGCTTCATCAGCCGCGGCGATCCGTCGATTCCCGCAGCGCTGCGCACGGCGATTTTCGAAGCACCGCGCCCCGCGGCGAAGCCCGTGATCAAGTCTGCGGCCATCGAGAATGGCAGCGCGGTGTTCGTCGTCACGCGTTCGCGCGTCGCCGACACCACCGCCAACCCGCAGATGGTGCAGCAGCAGAACGCGCAGCTGGTGGAACGCTCGGCGCAGGGCGACATCGCCACCTATGTGAACGAGGCCAAACGCAAGGCCAAGATCGTCAAG
>DATHJZ010000324.1:0-4391 GCA_035286365.1 Steroidobacteraceae bacterium
GCACCGTGCAGGTCCAGGATCACGTACATGCGGCGCTTTGCGGCCTCCGTGATCGCGTAGTCGAGGTATTTCCAGGCGTCGGCGCGCAGGTGAAAGGGGTTGGCGTCGTCTTCGAGGAGACTGTAGATGAACGGCACGCGCACGACGTTCAGTCCGTGTGCGGCCATGAGATCCCAGTCGCGCGTCGTGATCCAGCTGTCGCGGAACAGATTCTGGAGACGCTCTTTTTCGGCCGCGCCAAACCGCGTCGTGAGCGTCTGTTCGATGGCGCACTGATCGCCGGTCTGACCCATCATCCAGGTTTCCTGCAGCAGCCAATTGCCGAGGTTCGTTCCTTTGAGGATGACTTCGTGGCCGCTGCGATCGACCCATTTCGTTCCCTGCGAGTGCAGAGGCGGCGGCTCGCGCAGGCAGCTCGTAAGCAGCAACGCGATAAGAATTGCCATCGCGCCCAGCGCGCAAACGCGTGAGGCCGCAGCAGCCGTGGTTTTTTCCACGTGCGCAATATTTTTCATGCTTCCCTCGAACCGTTATGAACGACGGTCTCCCGGGTTGCTATTTAGCTTACGAAGACACCGCTGTCTATCGTGGATGCATTCGGCATCGCAAATGGCTTGATTTGCCGCATGACACCGTTGTCTTGGCGCGTTGTCTTACTGACGGGAGCGCGCGAATGGCGGTCAATGATTGGTTCTCCCGGGAGATTTCGGCTTCCTATCTAATGTATCGGTGCCGCCGGATGGCGTGAGATCCGCGACTGAAGTCGCCGCTCAAAGTCGCGCACTGGCGTTTGTTGCAGTGCCTCTCGACACACCAGTTGTCCGAATGGCCGATGCAGACATTCCACGTGGCGTCGCGTCCGTTCCAGCGGCAGCAATGATTGTGCCTGGAGTCCTACACATCGCCGGCCGATGTTAGCGGTAGCTAGATCGCCTGGGCCACGTCGAGTAGGCGCGGCGCGTGCAGCTCGTGCAGCGCGCCGCGCTCGAGGACGACTCAGGCTCCGTGATGCCTATTGCTCGACCGCTCCCACATCACATCCGGGCCCCTGCGGCCGCGCAACCCCGCGCTGATCCGTCGCCGGACAGCTCGCCGGATTCGCAGCGTCGAGCGCAGGGCTGCCACCGTTCAGCGCATGTGTCAGCGTCGGACCGCCATTCGCGGCCAGCGGACCAACCCCTGCGGTCGCAACGACCTGATCGCTCGCGATCGGCGCACAGGTTGTATCAGTGAACACATTGGTGCCGCCGGAGACGAGCGTCACGATTCCGCTGCCGAACGGTGCGACGAAGCATCCAGTGCCGGGATTGCCATCGAGGTCGCGATTTTCGGCGACGATGGTGTTGACGATATTGAGCGTGGCATCTGCGGCGGTGAACGTGCCGACGAACAACGCCGCGTTGCCGGAAGCCGGCGCGACATTCGCGGTCACCGTCGAATTGACCAGGTTCGCCACTCCGTCGGTGTGAAACAACGCACCACCGAACCATGCAGTGGACGTATTGCCGCTCAGCGTGCTGTTCACGATCGTGGCATTGCCGAGCATGCGGATGCCGCCGCCGACATTACCGGCGATGTTACCGCTCACCGTGCTGTTTTCGATGCGCACGGCGGCGTTGAAGAACGCGTAGATTCCGCCGCCGTCGACCAGTGTCGTGCGGTTGTTGCTCACCGTGCTGTCGATCACGTTGAGCGTGCTGCCGTCGCCGCTGTAGATGCCGCCGCCGCCCTTCCAGAAGTCGTTGGCAGTGGCGCCAACGGCGTTACCGGTGACGACGCAGCGCTCGAGATTGACGGTGCCATTGTTGAGGATGCCGCCGGCCAGATCGAAACCGAAGCCGTTCGTGATGATGAGATTGCGCAACGTCGCCGCGGAACCGCCCTCGACGATGAACACCCGCTCCGCTCCGCCGCCGTTCAGTGCGAGGCCAGGAGCCGCCGCCGCATCGATCGTCACCGACTTGCCGTTGACGATGAAGGGCTTTCCCGGCGCGACGGTGATGGTTTGGCCCGCAAGTGCGGATGCGAAGCGGATCGTGCCGCCGCTGCCGATGACCTCGACCGCGCGACTCAGCGAGCCCGGCCCGCTTTGATTGGTGTTGGTGACGTCGAGCTCGAGCGGCTGAATCAGTCTCACCTTGTCTAACAACAGGCTGCCGCTGGCGAGACCGCTCGGCGGAAGCACCAGACCGTAGCCCCACACCTGCGACAGCGTGAGCCCGTCGTTGGGAGCGCCTTTCGGCTGCCAGCCGCTGCGGGTGAAACTTCCGAACGGCAGCGAGACTTCTTTCCAGCCCGGCGTGTCATCGACAAAAGTCGTTTCGAATCGCTCCGCCGTATCCGGTCCCTGATAAACCCGCACGTAGTCGACGAGCATGCTCCGAGGGAACGCGACGTTTGGATCGACCGGGCCGCCGAAGTTGCCGCCGACCGCGAGATTCATGATCAGAAAGAACGGATGATTGAACACCCACTGGTTAGGCGCGACGTTCGCCGGCGTGGCGGTGTGATAGAGAATGCCGTCGACGAACCAGTCGATGCGATTTGGCTGCCATTCGATGGCGAAGGTATGGAAGGCGTCGGAGACGGGGACTCCGAAGTCATGCGTGCCGCCGAAGGACGCACCGCCGGAATATCCCGGGCCGTGAATGGTGCCGAAGACTTCGTTCGGTACGCGGCCCACGAATTCCATGATGTCGATCTCGCCCGTCTGCGGCCAGCCGACATCACCGATGTTGGTGCCCAGGCTCCAGAACGCCGGCCAGGTACCGGCGCCCGCCGGCACCTTGATGCGCGTCTCGATGCGCCCGTAGGCGAATTCGGCTTTGTACTGGGAAACCAGTCGCGCGGAAGTGAATTGACACGGTCCGTAGTAACACGACATCGAACCGTCCGACTGGCGCGCCGTGATGGCAAGTTGGCCGCGACCGTTGGTTGCAGCGTTCTGAGCACTGTCGGTGTAGTACTCGAGCTCGCTGTTGCCCCAGCCGGGAATTCCGTTCGCCGTGCCGTCGCCGATCTCATGAGTCCAGTTGCGCGAGGTTGGCCGCCGGCCCACCGGACCGTTGAACTCGTCGCTCCACATCAGGCGCCAGGAATTGGGACCTGCGTCCGGAGCGCGATTGTCGTGAAACTGGAAACGGATCGCGTCGCCGCCGCCCGTCCCACGGAACCAGAAGCGAACGCCGTCGGCGATGCTCCAATCCTGACCGCCCTGGATCGGACGGAACAACGTCGCAATGGTGTCGCCACTAGTGATGGCTGCGCCATCGTCGGTGAGACCTTGCAGGCCGGGCAGGTCGTTGTACCGGAGGTCATGAATATCGCCGCAGCGAAAATGGGCGACCAGGTCGAGATCGCCATCGCGGTCGACATCCTCGCGGTGGGACCGTGATTTGCCGTGCTTGCGGGCATGTAACTCATCCGCGCCGCCTATGTTAAGCGTCTGGTAGTCGACGCTGCGCGCGTCGAAAGACGGCGTGGTCAATATGCCGAGCTCGATCTCGCGATTCTTGTCGAAGTGGCGGCCCTTGTGACAGAACTGGCCTTTTGGCCAGCGGACGTCGATGTGCCGGGGCCCATCTACTTTCAGGACGCCTTCGGCGGTAGTTTGCCCCGGCAACGCCAGCGGATCGGCCGGAAGAATCGTGAGTTGACTCAACTCGACGTTCTTCGAGTCCCGCCATTGATACGGGAACTGATCGAAATCATCGACCAGCGAAGCATCCGCCGCGAGCGCGACGGAGGCGGAAACACACAAGCCCAGGGCGATGCACGCGAGACGCTGAGATGACATGAGCGACCTTCCCCTCTGTCCGTCGATGTGGTTTGCAGCCAAGTCCGGGCCGAGAGTTTACTCAGCGTATTCAGCCGTGGAAAGCGCTTACATCTGGCACGGGTGTGTTGCAACGCACTCCGTCCGCCGCGCCTTATCGCGTCGGAATCTGCCATTGCCTGGATTACCGCAAGGGCCAGGACACGATCGAAGCCAACACTTTCACTCCAGACGACTGGACGCCCGCGTCGGTTCGACGATCATGTCGCCCGGCTCCGCCGGCTGCTCCGGGTCGTTGGCGGGCAGTGTTCGTGAAAGCAGCACGAGCTCCTGGCAATGGGCGGGCATGCGTTTCAGCATCTGGAGCACGCTGTCGTGCGGCACCGGGCGCGTCAGTAGATAGCCCTGGAGCGACATGGCGCGATAACCCAGCAGCGCGGTGAACTGTTCCAGGCGCTCCACGCCCTCCGCGGTGATCTCGAGGCCGAGCTCGCTGCACAGGCCAATGGTTCCGCGGGCGATCGACGCGGAGCGTGAATTGCTGTCCATTCGTGCGATCAGGCTGCGATCGAGCTTGATACGCGTCAGCGGCAATTGCTCGAGCGAAGCCATGGAG
>DATHJZ010000325.1:0-13999 GCA_035286365.1 Steroidobacteraceae bacterium
CGATACCGACACGCTCGGAGAAATCCCGATGAGCGACGTCGAACGCGTCCTCTAACAACCGAATTCGCAAGCCAAAGTTTCGTAAGGAGATCTACACATGCCATTCCGTATTGCCCTCTCGGGCTTGAACGCCGCCCAGTCGGACCTCAACGTCACCGCCAACAACGTGGCCAACACCGCCACCAACGGCTTCAAGGGCTCGCGCGCCGAATTCGCCGACTTGTTCGCCGTGTCGCTGCAGGGTGTGTCGTCCAACTCGAGCGGCAACGGCGTGCGCGTTTCCAACGTCGCGCAGCAGTTCGCCCAGGGCAACATCGAGTTCACCGACTCGAACCTCGATCTCGCCATCTCGGGACAGGGCCTGTTCATCCTGTCCGACTCGGGCGCGTTGGCGTACTCGCGTGCCGGTGCCTTCCAGGTGGATCGCAACGGCTTCGTCGTGAACTCCGCGCAGCAGCGCCTGCAGGTCTATCCGCCGCTCGGCGCGGGCGGGTTCAACACCGGCGGTCTCTCGGATCTGCGTCTGCAGACCACGGACGCGGCGCCGCAGGCGACCAGCGAAGTGGAATACGTGCTCAACCTTCCGGCGAGCGCCGTTCCGCCCGCGGTCACACCGTTTGATCCAAACGATCCGAACACCTTCAACCAGGCGACCTCGCTCACGCTGTTCGATTCGCTCGGCGCCGCCCACACGGGCACGCTGTACTTCAACAAGACGGCCAACCCCAACGAGTGGAACACGCGCCTGTACATCGACGGCACGGCCGTCGACGGCGGCGTCCCCGGCGCCTCGATCACGCTGCAGTATTCGAATATCGGCGCGCTGACGGCGCCGGCCGGCGGTCTCGCGGCTTTCCCGACCTACACGCCGGCCACGGGCGCCGCCGACATGGCGGTCACCGTCGACCTGTCGCGCTCGACGCAGTTCGGCGCGAACTTTGCGGTCAACTCGGTCACGCAGGACGGCTTCACCACCGGCCGGCTCATCGGCATCGACATCAACGAGACGGGCATCGTGCAGGCGCGCTTCACGAACGGCCGCTCGCAGCCGCTCGGCCAGATCGCCATCGCCAACTTCTCGAACGTGCAGGGCCTGCAGCAGCTCGGCAACACGCAATGGGCCGAAACGTTCGCGTCGGGCCAGGCATTGCGCGGCCAGGCCGGCAACTCCGGCTTTGGCCTCGTGCAGTCCGGCGCGCTCGAGGCGTCCAACGTCGACATCACCGAAGAGCTCGTGAAGATGATCACCGCGCAGCGCAACTTCCAGGCGAACGCGCAGATGATCTCGACCGCGGACCAGGTGACGCAGTCGATCATCAATATCCGCTGAGGATAAAGGTAGCTAGCTCATGGATCGCATGCTCTACGTGGCGATGTCCGGCGCAAAGGAAACGATGCGCGCCCAGACCGTCAACAACCACAATATCGCCAACGCGAGCACCACCGGCTTTCGTGCCGACCTGGCCGCATTCCAGAGCCGCGCGGTCGATGGGTCGGGGTTCGCCTCGCGCGTCTACACGCAGAGCTCGAGCAACGGCTGGGATCACAAGCAGGGCTCAATGCAGTCTACCGGGCGGGATCTCGACATCGCGGTGAGCGGTCCCGGCTGGATCGCAGTGCAGGGCGCGGACGGCAAAGAAGCCTACACGCGCGCCGGCGATCTGCAGCTCGATGCTACCGGGCAACTCACCACCGGCACGGGTCAGCCCGTGCTCGGCGACGGCGGCCCGATCGTCATTCCACCGTACTCATCCATCTTCTTTGCCGCCGACGGATCGATTTCCATCGTCGCACAGGGGCAGACGCCCCAGACCACGTCGACCATCGGGCGGGTCAAGCTCGTCAATCCGGCGAACGATCAGATCGATCGCGGCGACGACGGACTGTTTCGCATGAAGGACGGCAGCACCGCGCCGGCCGATGCGGACGTGAAAATCGGTTCAGGCGTGCTCGAGTCGAGCAACGTCAATGCCGCCGAGGCCATGGTCAACATGATCGAGCTCGCGCGGCACTTCGAAATGCAGGTCAAGGCCATCCGCACCGCCGAAGAGAATGCGCAGGCTGCCCAGCAGCTCATGCGTCTTGGTTAACTTCAGGAGTTCGAAATGAATCCAGCACTATGGGCAGCCAAGACCGGACTCGATGCGCAGCAGACGCGGCTCGCGGTCACCTCCAACAACCTCGCCAACGTCAGCACCGCGGGCTTCAAGAAGGGCCGGGCCGTGTTCGAGGACCTGATGTACCAGAACCTGCGCCAGGTCGGCGGCTCGACCTCGCAGGACACGCAGGCGCCGACCGGCCTGCACCTCGGTTCGGGTGTGCGCGTGGTCGCCACCGAAAAAATCTACACGCAGGGCGGTTTTTCGCAGACCGACAATGCGTTCGACGTGGCCATCGAAGGCCGCGGCTTTTTCCAGATCCAGATGCCCGACGGCAGCACGGCGTATACGCGCGATGGCAACTTCCAGCTGAACGCGCAGGGACAGATGGTGACTTCGAGCGGCTACGTGCTGCAGCCGGGCATCTCGATTCCCGACGGCACGCAGTCGGTCACGATCGGACGCGATGGCGTGGTCAGCGCGCGCGTCGGCGGCCAGGACACCCCGGTGCAGATCGGCCAGCTCCAGCTCACGGATTTCATCAACCCGGCCGGCCTCGAGCCGCTGGGACAGAACCTGCTGGCCGAGTCGGTCGCCAGCGGCCCCGCGCAGACCGGCACCGCCGGCCAGAACGGCCTCGGCACCACGCTGCAGGGCTTCTTCGAGTCCTCGAACGTCAACGTGGTCGAAGAGCTCGTGAACATGATCGAAACGCAGCGCGCCTACGAGATGAACTCCAAGGCGATTTCGACCGCCGACCAGATGCTCGAATACGTCAACAATCAACTGTAAGAACCGGCTCTAACTAACCATGAAAGAATCTCTCTTGCGCGAAGCCCTGCTGGCCCTGGCCGTCGCCACGGCGGTGCTGCTCGGCGGCTGCGCGGTGTTGCAGGAAGATGGCGGCCGCGATTTCGAGCCGACCTGGCCTGACGTCGGTGACAACGCCCCGAAAGCCGAGCCGGGCGCCATCTACGCGCAGGGCACGGACGTGTCGCTGTGGAACAACGTCACCGCGCGCAACGTGGGCGACACGCTCACCGTCACGCTCTCGGAGAATACCGAGGCCGAAAAGAAAGCCACGACCACCGCGACCAAGTCGACGTCGGCGGAGCTCACGGGTCCGACCATCGCGGGCCGGCCCATCACGATGAACGGCACGCCGATCCTCGAAGGCTCGATCGGCAACGAATCGCAGTTCGCGGGCAACGGCGCGGCCGCGCAGAGCAACAAACTCGACGGCTTCATCACCGTCACGGTCGCGAAACGCTTCTCCAACGGCAACCTGCTGGTGCGCGGGCAGAAGTGGATCTCCATCAACTCGGGCCGCGAATACGTGCGCCTGCAGGGCATCGTGCGACCGAGCGACATCGCACCCGACAACACGGTGATCTCGTACCGCGTTGCGGACGCATACATCTCGTACGGCGGGCAGGGCACCGTGGCGAATGCCACCAAGCCCGGCTGGCTGTATCGCTTCTTCACCTCACCGAAGACGCCGTTCTGAACAGGATCCAACCCATGCGCCGCCGTTTACGACTTCCCGGCTTCGAGCATCTCAATATGAGCGCCGCCGTACTCGCGGCGCTGCTGTTGCTGCTGGCGGCGACCGCCAACGCCGAACGCGTCAAGGACCTGGCCTCGGTGCAGGGCGTGCGCCCCAACCAGCTCATGGGCTACGGCCTGGTGGTCGGACTCGACGGCACCGGCGATCAGACCAGCCAGGCGCCGTTCACCATCCAGAGCATCAAGAACATGCTGGTGCGTTTCGGCGTCACCATTCCGGCCAATACGAATCCCCAGCTGAAGAACGTGGCCGCGGTCACCGTAAACGCCGATCTGCCCGCGTTCTCCAAGCCCGGTCAACAGATCGACATCACCGTCTCGTCGATCGGCAACGCCAAGTCGCTGCGCGGCGGTACTTTGATCATGACGCCGCTGCGCGGGGTCGATGGCGAGGTCTATGCCATCGCACAAGGCAATCTCGTGGTCTCCGGCTTCGGTATTTCCGGACAGGATGGCTCGCGCATCGTGGTCAACGTCCCCTCGGCCGGCCGAATTCCGAATGGCGCGACGGTGGAGCGCGCGGTGCCCAACGGCTTCACCGCCGAGCCTTTCGTGGTCCTCAACCTGCACGTGCCGGACTTCACCACCTCGGCGCGCCTGACCGAAGGCATCAACAAGTTGTTAGGCGAGGGAACCGCCCAGTCGATGGACAGCGTGTCGGTCAAGGTCGCCGCGCCCGCGGACTCGAATCAGCGCACCGCTTATCTCTCCACGCTCGAAGCGATCGAGATCGAACCGGGCGATGCGCCGGCGCGTGTCATCATCAATTCGCGCACCGGCACCGTGGTCATCGGCTCGCACGTGCGGGTCATGCCGGCGGCCGTCGCGCATGGCTCACTCTCGGTGACCATCACCGAGCGCGCCGCGGTCAGCCAGCCGAACGAGTTCGCCCAAGGCCAGACCGTGGTGGTGCCGCAGAGCGGGATCACGGTGCAGCAACCCGTGGCGCGCATGTTCGTGTTCGACGCGGGTGTCGACCTCAACGACATCGTGCGCGCCGTGAACCAGGTGGGCGCCGCTCCCGGCGACCTGGTCGCCATTCTCGAAGCCCTCAAGGAGTCCGGCGCACTGCGCGCCGAGCTCATCGTCATCTAGGACGCGTGATGGCGATTTCAATCGGCCCACAGGCTTCCATCGATCCGCTGCGCGGAGCCGTGCGGCCGGATTCCAAGGTCGATGCCAACGACTTCAAGCATTTCTCCGCGCTGCGCAAGAGCGCGCGCGCCGACGACCCCGGCGCGCTGCGTGAAGTTGCGCGCCAGTTCGAAAGCATCTTCACCAAGATGATGCTGAGCAGCATGCGCAAGGCGAGTTTCGGCGATCCGCTGTTCGGCAGCGACCAGGCCGACATGTACCAGGACATGATGGACGACCAGCTCGCGGTGGAAATGTCGCAGGGCAAGGGACTCGGGCTCGCGGATCTGCTGATCCGCCAGCTGAGCCATGGCGAGAACATGAAGTCCGCCGAGGATCTCGCCGTGCCGGGCGCGGAGAAAGCATTACCCGTGACGGACGCAACCAAACAGCAGTTCATCGAAAAGCTGCTGCCGCAAGCCTCCGCGGCCGCGCGTGAACTCGGTGTCGATCCGCGCGCGATCGTCGCGCAGGCGGCGCTCGAGACCGGCTGGGGCACCTCGCAGCCGGCCGATGCCACGGGCGGCAGCAACAATCTGTTCGGCATCAAGGCCGGTGGAAGCTGGCGCGGTCCCGCCGTGAACGCGACGACGGTCGAGTTCGACGCAGGCGTCGCCGGAAGCGAGAACGCGCGCTTCCGCGCCTACGAGTCGGCGGAAGGTAGTGTCAAGGATTACGTCTCTCTCTTACGCGACAACCCGCGTTACTCGGCGGCGTTGAACACCGGCACCGACGTGCGCGCGTTTGCGAATGCATTGCAACGCGGCGGTTACGCAACCGATCCGGATTATGCAAACAAACTCGTGTCAGTGGCGGAGCAGTTGGGAATGCGGCAACCGCTTGCCGCTTCGCTCAAGGCAAGTCTCAAGGCAGCTGAGCCCAAGCCGATAACAGAGCAATCGTAAGGAAGACACATGCCTGACATGCTGGGGACCGGCCTATCCAGTCTACGTGCGCTGCAACGCGCGCTGGACACGACGGCCCACAACATCGCGAACGTTTCCACGCCCGGCTACAGCCGGCAGCGCGTGGAATTCCAGACGCGTCAGCCTTCGGTGTTCGGCGCGAGCTGGATCGGCAATGGCGTCGACGTGAGCCAGGTGCGCCGCATATACGACCAGTTCCTCACGGCGCAGGCGCGCGACAGCAGCGGCAATCTCGCCCGGCTCGATGCGTTCGCCACGCAGGCCGAGCGGCTCGACAACATGCTGGGCGACACGACCAATGGCCTGTCGACCTCGTTGCAGTCCTACACCGACGCGCTCAGCGAAGTCTCGAGCACACCCAGTTCCAATTCCGCACGCCAGGTGCTGCTCTCGCAGGGCCGCGCGCTCGCGCAGCGCCTGCAGGATTACGACAAGCGCCTGCGCGAAATGTCGGCCGACATCGACACCCGTTTCGCCGGCGAAGCCCGGGAAGTGACGCTGCTCGCGCAGGGCATCGCGCGCCTGAATGGCGAGATCACCGTCGGCACGCAAAATACCGGCCAGGCACCAAACGATCTGCTCGACGAGCGCGATCGCCTGATCGACCAGATCGCAAGCAAGGTCAGCGTGACTACGGTTGCCGAAGGCGTCGGCACGATCAACGTATTCATCGGCAACGGCCAGCCGCTGGTGCTCGGCACCACGTCATCGGAGATCACCACGGTCACCGATCCGTTCGATCCGGAGCGCACGCAGTTCGCGCTCAAGACCGCCGCCGGCACCGTGGACATTTCCCGCGGCGTATCGGGCGGCACGCTCGGCGGACTGCTCGACTGGCGCCGCGAAATGCTCGAACCGGCGCGCAACGAACTCGGCCGCATCAGCCTCGCCATCGCAAACCAGGTCAACGCCCAGCATCGCGAGGGTATGGACCTCAGTGGCGCGCTCGGCGGCGATTTTTTCAACGTCGGCGGTGTCGGCACCACGGATGTCACCACCAACACCGGCACCGCCGTGTTGACGGCGACGCGCACCAACATCGGCGCCATCACGGGCGGCGACTACATTTTGTCGAACACCGGCAGCGGTTACACGCTGCGCCGCCAGGATAGCGGCGCTCCGGTCACCTTCACCGGCGCGGGCACGATTGCGGATCCCATTCTCGCCGACGGCCTGTCGATCGTGGTCGGCGCAGGCAGTGCGAGCGGCGATCAGTACATCATTCATCCCACGCGCGACGCCGTGCGCGGGTTCGGCGTCGCGATCACTGATCCGACGCGGATCGCGGCGGCAGCGCCCATCCGCGGCGCGGCGGCGACCGGCAATTCCGGCAGCGGCACGATCAGCCCGGGCGAAGTGCTCAACGTGGCGAACGCGCAGTTGTTGACCACCGCCAACATCGTGTTCACGTCGCCGACGCAGTACACGATCAATGGCGGCCCGGTGCAGACCTTCACCGCCGGCTCCAACATCGACGCCAACGGCTGGCGCGTGCAGATCAGCGGCGCTCCGGCGGCCGGCGACACTTTCACGGTGCGCAGCAATGCCGGAGCCACTGGCGACAATCGCAACGTGTTCGCACTGGCGGACGCCCTCGGCGCCGGCGTGCTCGAAGGCGGCACGGTGTCGGTGGCCAACGCCGTCGAGCGGCTGACGGCCGACGTCGGCCTGCAGACGCGCACCGCGCAGGTGAACCGTGACGCTGAAGCCGCCGTGAATTCCGACGATCTGGATGCGCGCGACAGCGTGTCCGGCGTCAATCTCGACGAGGAAGCCGCGGCCATGTTGCGTTACCAGCAGGCCTACCAGGCGGCGGCACAGATCATCGCCACCGCATCCAATCTGTTCGATTCGCTGCTGAACGCGGTGAGGAGATAACGTGCGTCTATCCACCGCCGCCATCCACCGCACCAGCATCGATGCGATCCTGCAGCAGCAGACGCGCCTGGCGCGCACGCAGACCCAGGTCACGAGCGGCAAACGCTTTCAGACGGCGGCCGAGGATCCGATCGCGGCAACCCGCGCCGCGGCGCTCGATCGCACCGTGGCCGACAATGCCCAGTTCGAACGCAATTCCAACATCATCCAGAGCCGCCTGAGCTACGAGGAGCAGTCGCTGACCGACGTCACGCTGCTGCTGCAGCGGACGCGCGAACTCGCGCTCGAGGGCGCCAACTCGACGCTCGGGCAGAGCGAGCGCAACATGCTGGCGACGGAGTTGCGCCAGCTCGTGGGCGAGCTGGTCGACATCTCCAACCGCGACGATGGCAACGGCGAGTACCTGTTCGCCGGCACCTCGACCGCCACGAAGCCGTTCGCGCGCGGCACCACCGGCGTGAACTACGTCGGCGATCAAACTACCCGCTTCCTGCGGGTGAGTGGCAGCCAGGCCATCGCCGACGGGCACCCGGGCACCGAAGTGTTCATGGACATCCGCCAGGCAAACGGCACGTTTCGCACGGCGGTGGCCGCGGCCAACTTAGGCTCGGGCACCATCGATGTCGGCACGGTGGTCGACCCGGCCGCCTGGGTGCCTGGCAACTACACGCTGCGTTTCACCAGCGCCACCGATTGGGTGGTCGAGGACGACACCACGCCGACCCCCGTGCAGGTGGCGACCGGCAGCGGCTTTGCGTCCGGCCAGACGATTCAGTTTCTCGGCGCGCGCGTCACGGTGACGGGCGCGCCGGCCACCGGCGACAGCTTCGCCATTGAGGCCGCACAGGACACCGACATGTTCACGGTGCTGGACGACCTGATCGCGACCCTGACCGCGGGCACCGGCTTGCCGAGCGACAAGGCGGTGTTCCAGCAGCAGATCGGCGCCAGCATCGCGGATCTCGACCAGAGCCTCGATCGCGTCCTGTCGGTTCGTTCCGAAGTGGGCACGCGCCTGTCGGCCATCGACAACGCGGCGAACGCGCGCGAGGTCGAGTCCATCGACCTGGAGGAGCTGCTGTCGGACCTGCGCGACGTGGACTACGCCGAGGCCCTCAGCCGGCTCAACCAGGAATACGCGGGATTGCAGGCGGCCCAGCAGGCCTACACCAAGATCTCGCAGCTCTCGTTGTTCGATTATTTGTAGTTTTTTTCGCGGATGGCACTAAAGCCGGTCCGCAGCCACCTTTAGCCCTTTTGAGAAAATCCTTGATTCGCCTCACAAAATCGCCGGAAGACAACTGCCGCTCTTAAGTTCGCCCCGGGCCCACCGATACAGGTCACGAGCAACCTGCCGGTGCGCCCCTAGCAAACCGGCCCACATTTTCAGGAGTCGTTTCAATGCCTCAAGTCATCAACACTAACGTGGCGTCGCTGAATGCTCAGCGCAACCTCACGACATCACAGGGCCAGTTGGCGACGGCCTTGCAGCGTCTCTCTTCGGGCCTGCGCATCAACAGCGCCAAGGACGACGCCGCGGGTCTCGCGATCTCCGAGCGGTTCACCACGCAGATTCGTGGTCTGAACCAGGCGGTCCGCAATGCCAACGACGGTATCTCCCTTGCCCAGACTGCAGAAGGCGCGCTCGGTGAAACCGGCAACGCCCTGCAGCGTATTCGCGAACTGGCGATCCAGTCCGCCAACAGCACGAACTCGGCCTCCGACCGTGCGGCGCTCAATGCCGAAGCCGCCCAGCTTCTGCAGGAAATTCAGCGCAACGGCCTGACCACGCAGTTCAACGGCCAGAACATCCTCGACGGCACGTTCTCGCAGGCGCAGTTCCAGGTCGGTGCCAACGCGAACCAGACGATCTCGTTTGGTATCACGGGTGCCACCACGAACCTGTTAGGCGCCTACCAGGCGACCAGCACCGCCGTGACTTCGGCCGCCTTCGACGGCGCCGGCTTCACGATCAACGGTGTGGAAGTCGGTGTGTCGGCCCCCACCAGCGCCGCTGGTGTCACGGGTGACAGCGCCACGGCGAAAGCCACGGCGATCAACTCCAAGACCAACCAGACCGGCGTCAGCGCCACTGCTGCGAACTCGTTGCAGGGTGCTTCCCCGATCGCGCGTACCAGCCTCGCCAACGGCGAGCTGGTGATCAACGGTGTCGCTGTCGGCGCCATCGCCAGCAGCGCGAGTGCCGTGACCCAGGGTCGCAGTGCCGCGACCGCCATCAACGCAGTGACGAACCAGACGGGTGTCAGTGCGATCGCGGATGCGAGCACGGGTCGCCTGACTCTCTCGACCTCCGATGGACGCAACATTGCGTTGACTTCGGGTTCCAACAACGGCGACGGCGCTGGCGCGATCTACAACGCCACGGGCCTCAACGTGACCAACGGCACTTTGCCGTCCGGCCACGACACGTTCACGATCACGGTTGCCGGCGCGTTCGCTGCGACCGGTGCTGTTTCCGGCCAGCTTTCGGCCGGCGACACCGTGGTCATCGGCGGCCTCACGTACCAGTTTGTCACGGCGGCGGCGAACGTCACCGCGGGCAACGTGGCAGTGGTTGCGGCTAACACCGACGCCGCGACAGTGGTTGGCGGCGCACTGCGCACCGCGATCCAGGCCCAGTACACGGCCGGCAACACCTCGCTGGTGGCTACCGGTGCGGGCGCTGCGGTCATCCTGACGCAAGACCAGTTGGGCGCGGTCGGCGCCAACCTGGCCGCGTACTACAACGACGCGGGCATCATTGGCGGCGGTACGACCGCGGCCATCACGGAAAGCGCGCTCACCTCGGGTGTCGATGCTGGCTACACGGCCAACACGGGCATCACCACGCGCGGCACGTTGACGCTGAGCTCGGCTGCGAACTTCACTTTGGGCGGTGCCGACCTCGCCTTCGGTGGACTCGGCGCTGCCGCTCCGGCATTGACGCGTCTCGACACGGTGAACATCTCGACTGTGGAGGGTGCGAACGCGGCGATTGCCGTGCTCGACGGTGCCCTGTCGCAGGTCACCAGCATCCGCGCCGATCTCGGCGCCGTGCAGAACCGCTTCTCTTCGACCGTCGCCAACCTGACGACGACCGCTGAGAACCTGAGCGCCGCGCGCAGCCGCATCCTGGATGCGGACTTCGCGGCGGAAACCGCTTCACTGACCCGCGCGCAGATCCTGCAGCAGGCCGGCACGGCGATTCTGGCTCAGGCGAATGCGATTCCGCAGAACGTGCTCTCGCTGCTGCGTTAAGCAATGAGGTGACATCCGGGCAGACATTCGGAACAGTCTGAGTGCACAGGGCGGGCGGTGATGGGTAGCTAGTCCCACATCGCCCGTCCGAACCCTCGGGAGCTGCAGGCCGGGTGATTCGCTGAGGTGCGGTCATGAAGATTGGAGAAATGGCAAAAGAGACTGGGATGAAAATGGCTCGGCCGACTACGGTGATCGAAGACCGTCCGGCAGTGCAGATGCCCCAGTTGACGGTGGCAGTCGAAAAGCCTCACAAGGAGGCCAAGCCGGCGCCGCCGATCGAAGTTCCGAAAATCGAGTCGGTCACGAAACAGATCGACTCGTTCCTGCGCAGTATCGGCAGGACGATCAACTTCCGGGTCGATCCCGGGAGCGGCAGAACAATTGTGAGTGTGCTGGACGCGACGACAGGGGAAGTGATTCGCCAGGTTCCCGGCGAGCAAGCCCTGCAGCTCGCGCAGCGCATCGAAGACGGTCTGAGTGCGTTAGTCGACGAACGCGCGTGAGGACCGACGGAAAAAGGACGACATGGCAGGACTGAGTTCACCGGGACTGGGATCGGGGCTGGATATCAACGGCCTTGTGACCCAGCTCGTTGCCGCTGAGAAGCAGGCACCCCAGGCGCAGATCACGCGTGCTCAGACGAGCACGGTGACCACGATCTCCGCCCTTGCCAACCTGAAAGGCGCCCTCGGCGGTTTCAACGCGGCGCTCGACCAACTGAAGACGCTCGATGCGTTCATGGGTCGTACCGCGACCTCCGACAAGCCGGAAATTTTCACCGCCACCGCCAGTTCGACCGCGGCCGCGGGCGTTTACGACATCGAAGTGCTGAAGGTCGCGAGCGCGCACCAGATCAAGTCGAAGGAATTCGCAACGGGTGCAGGCCAGGCCGTCGGCACCGGCACGCTGACCTTCACGGTTGGCGACAAGACCTTCCAGGTCGCGGTCGACGCACAACACAATACGGTCGCGGGCATTCGCGACGCGATCAACCAGGCGGCGGACAACAAAGATTACGTCCGCGCCACGATCATCAACGCCAGCGACGGCGCACACCTGGTGCTGTCCGGCACTGCGTCCGGCGCGGCCAACGCCATCACGGTCGCGCAGTCCGGCGGTAACGGCGGCCTTTCGAGCCTCGAATACAACCCAAGCCTGCTCACGCACTACACCGAGGGACGTCCCGCGCAGGATTCCGTCGTCGCGGTCGCGGGTTTTACCAAGAGCAGCCCGACGAACCTGGTCACGGACGTGATCGACGGAATCACGCTCAACCTGGCCAAGGCAGACGAGGGCGAGATCCATACCCTCACGGTTGCGACCGACAAGACGGCCGTGACCGCGCGCATCAAGACTTTCGTCGAGCAGTACAACTCGATGGAAAAGACCATTGCCGGGCTGCGCAGTTACGAACCCACGACCAAGAAGGCGGGTCCGCTGCTCGGCGATGCGCTGCTGCGCAGTATCGAATCCGACCTGCGCAACAAGCTCACCGACGTCAATGGCGGCTCCGGGGTGTTCCGCACGCTCGCCAGCATCGGCATCACGACGCAGAAGGACGGTACGCTGACGCTCGACGGCGCCAAGCTCGGTGCCGCGCTCGACTCTAACTACGATGAGGTCGCAAAGCTGTTCGGCGCGGAGAACGGCGTCGCCGCGCGGCTTTCGAATGCGATCGCGCCGCGCCTGGCCACCGGTGCCGAGCTCGACGTCCGCACCAAGAGCCTGAACACGAAGAGCATCGCGCTGCAGAAGCAGCAGGCCGATCTCGAGGCGCGCATGCTGGTAGTCGAGTCGCGCTATCGCAAGCAGTTCACGGCGCTTGACAGCCTGCTGTCGAACCTGCAGAACCAGTCGACTTTCCTCACGCAGCAGCTCTCGAGCATCTCGAAAATCGGCGGTTCGAGCTAACGTCCGACTCTCAAGTCCGACTGTTCCGGGCCGTTAAGCTCCTCGGGTAACACTGGAGCACATGTCGATGGCCTTTCCGCAGAACGCCGCAAATCTCGCCGCCTATCGCAGCACGTCCGTGCACACGGGTGTCGCCGCGTCGGATCCGCACCGGCTCATCGTCATGCTGATGGACGGCGCTCTCGAGCGCATCGCGACCGCGCGCGGCATCATGCGCAACGGCGGTGGCGCCGAGAAGGGGCCGCTGCTGCATCGCGCGGTGGCGATCATCGACGAGCTGCGCAACAGCCTCAACTTCAAGGCCGGCGGGGACATCTCCAACAACCTCGACGCGCTCTACGATTACATGTGCGTGCGCCTCATGCAGGCGAATGCGTCTAACAAACCCGAGTGGCTCGACGAAGTGAGCCGGCTGCTCGGCGAAGTTCGCGCCGCCTGGCTGGCGCTGCCCGCCCAGAGCCGCCCGTGAGCAGTATCGATATCTCTTCGAGCGCGCGCCGGCCGGCCCTGCGGCTGGTCGCCTCGTCGCTGCGTCCTGCCGGCGTCACCGGCGGCGCACCCGAGTGGCGGCGCGTCGCGGCCGCAGTGCTCGGCTGTACGCGCGAGCTTGGCCGTCACCTCATGCAGCAGCGCTGGGGCAGGGTGGACGAAGCGATGGAAGAGCGGCGCGAGCTGCTGATCCTCATGAAGCGCATGTATCTCGATGCCGATGGCCGCCGCTGCCTGCTGGCCCTCGAGCAGGCGACGCACGAGTCCGAGCTCGCGGTCGATGCGATGACGACCGGTCGACGTACCGCGCAGCGCAGTTAGCGGGGACAGATTTATCTAGCGACGATTTGTTCGGCGCAGGCAGGCCCGGGTCGGCGGGGATTGACGCGGCGCGCGCATCATCGATAAATAAATCTGTCCCCGATAGACTCCGCCCATGATCGACCCGGCCGACACCACCGTTCTGTTCGAGAAACTCGCCTACGAGGACCTGCTGCCCGTGCGCTGGGTGCCGCACGACAAGCAAATCGACGAGGTGACCGCGGGCAGCCTCGCGGAGCGCAACCTGCGCGTGCTGCAGGCCTGCGACGCACTCGAAGAACACGGCCAGCTCGACAAGTCCGACGATGAAGCCCCGCACTCGGCCGACCTGCGCCGTCTCGATTTCAAGCTGAACCTGTTGCTCGACCTCGCCGGGCAGCTGCTGGCACAGAGCCAGCCGCGCCTGCGGCCGTT
>DATHJZ010000326.1:0-9904 GCA_035286365.1 Steroidobacteraceae bacterium
CCTATGTGGCATGCAACTCATTGTTTAAGAACACTTTTTTGTAGAAAAAACGATGTCCGAACGGGATAACGAAAGCTTCGATTTGGACGAAGAGTTCCTGGCCGAAGCCGAAGACAACACCGACTACGACCGCATCCTCGACAAGGTCGACAAGCGCGTTCGTCAGCAACCCGGCACCAAAAAGGTCGGCAAGGCCGCCTGGAGCCGGCTCGAAGAAGTGCTCGCGGACCGTCGTCTCGAAAAAGACCTGAAAGACGCTTTCGAAGACGAGCAGTAGGTTCTCGTCCCCTAAACAGTGAGTGGTCGCGAGGTTTCGCGACGAGGTCAATCGCATGTCTGCGCGATCAACATCGCGCTGGGTGGTCGTCAAGTTCGGCGGCACCAGCGTCTCCACGCTTGGCAACTGGCGCAACATCGCGCTGGTCGTTCATCGGCGCCTGGAAACGGGCAACCGGGTACTGGTGGTCCATTCGGCCATCACCAAGGTCACCGATATGCTCGAAAAGCTGCTGGTCGCGGCCAGCGCGGGCAAACCGGACGAGGCGCTCAAGGCCATCGAGGACCGGCATCGGCAGCTAACTACCGAGCTCGGCATCGATGTCAGTCCGCAACTCCAGGGTTACTTCGACGAATTGCGCCAGACGGCCAATGGCATCGCGCTGGTGCGCGAGTTGTCCGACCGCACGCGCGCGCGCGTGATGGCAAACGGCGAATTGATGGCCACCGAGATAGGCGCGCGCTTCCTTGCGTCGCAGGGCATCGACGTCAGCTGGATGGACGCGCGCGAGATGTTGAGCGCGGAAGATCGCGGCGCATCGGCCAAGGCTTCGGTGTTGTCGGCCACCTGTTCGTTCTCGCCCGATCCGGTGCTCGAGCAGCGGCTGGATTCGTCCACGCCAGCGGTGGTTACGCAGGGGTTCATCGCGCGCGACCAAGATGGCAATACCTGCCTGTTGGGCCGCGGTGGCTCGGACACGTCGGCCGCCTATCTCGGCGCCAAGATCCGCGCGCGCCAGATCGAAATCTGGACCGACGTACCCGGCATGTTCAGCGCTAATCCGCGCGCGACGCCGAACGCGCGCCTGATCCGCGCGCTGCATTACGACGAAGCGCAGGAGATCGCGACCAGCGGCGCCAAGGTGCTGCACCCGCGCTGCCTGCTGCCGGCGCGCCAGTACCAGATACCCTTATATGTGTATGCGACACAGACGCCCGATCTCGAAGGCACCCTGATCACCGGCGAGTCCGGCGCCGGCTCGGCGCAGGTGAAGGCGATCTGCAACCGCAAGGGCATCACGCTGATCTCGCTCGACAGCCCCGGCATGTGGCACCAGGTCGGCTTCATGGCCGACGCATTCACGGTGTTCAAGGAACATGGCATGTCGGTCGACCTGGTCTCCACCTCCGAAACCAACGTCACCGTCTCGCTCGATCCGGCCGCCAATACGCTCGACGGCGAGTTGCTAGGCAAGCTCAAGCATGATCTGTCGAAGCTGTGCGGCGTGCAGGTCATCGGCCCGTGCGCCTCGGTGTCGCTGGTCGGTCGCAACATCCGCGCTATCCTGCACAAACTCGGTGATGCGTTCGCGTTGTTCGAGGAGCAGAAGGTGTACCTCCTCAGCCAGGCCGCCAACGACTTGAACTTCACGTTCGTCGTGGATGAGAACCAGGGCGATCGCCTGGTGGAGCAATTGCACGAATTGCTGATCCGGCCGCAGCCGGGCGATCTCGTCATGGGTCCGACCTGGGAGCAGTTGTTCGCGCAACCGGCGGCGATCGCCGCGAGTTCGCCGCCCTGGTGGGCGGTGAAGCGCGACGCCTTGTTAGGCACGCTGGCTGCGCGCGACAGCGCCTACGTCTACGATCTCGCGCAGGTGCAAGCCGCGGCACAGGCGCTCACCGGCATCAAGTCCATCGGACGCGCATTGTTTGCGCTCAAGGCGAACCCTCATCCGCAGATCCTGCGCACGGTGGCGTCGCAGGGCGTCGGATTCGACTGCGTGTCGCTCGCCGAGATCGAGCGCGTGCTCGAGGCAGTGCCTGGCATATCTGCGGACCGCATTCTGTTCACGCCCAACTTCGCGCCACGCGCCGAATACGAGCGCGCGCTGGCGCTGGGTGTCCACGTGACGATCGACAACCTGTTCGTGCTGCAGCACTGGCTCGATGCTTTCAAGGGCAAGAGTGTGTTCCTGCGCATCGACACCGGCATCGGCCGCGGCCATCACCACCACGTCAAGACGGCCGGCGCGGATTCCAAGTTCGGCATTCCGGTCGAAGAACTGGACGAGGTGGCGCGACTGGCCAAAGCGGGCGGCGTCACCATCAACGGGCTGCATGCGCACGCGGGCAGCGGCGTGTTCGACGTCGGCAACTGGAGCCAGGTGGGCTCGGTGCTGGTGGGTCTCGTGAAGCGCTTCCCGGACGTGAAGTTCATGGACGTCGGCGGCGGTCTCGGCGTACCGGATCGAGCTTCCGGCCGGGAGCTGGATCTCTCCAAGCTGGATGCGGCGCTGGCGCAGGTGAAGGCGGCAATCCCGGGTGTCGAACTGTGGTTAGAGCCGGGCCGTTACCTGGTCGCAAACGCGGGCGTGCTGTTGGCCCGCGTGACGCAGACCAAGATGAAGAGCGGCATTCGCTATGTCGGCGTCGCCACAGGCATGAATTCGCTGCTCCGTCCGGCGCTATATGGCGCGCACCACGACATCGTGAATTTGTCGCGCTACGGCGAGGTGGCGAATCTGTCCACCAACGTGGTGGGACCGATCTGCGAGAGCTCGGATTTCCTCGGCCACGATCGCTTGCTGCCGGAATGCCACTCCGGTGACGTGTTGCTGATCGCGACCGCGGGTGCCTACGGGCACGCGATGGCGTCCAACTACAACCTGCGGGCACCGGCGGAAGAACTGCTGATCTAGCGTTTGGCTAGTTCGATTTCGCGATCTTGCCGGTGTCGAGACGAAGCGCGGTTTCTATCGGCACAAGCCGGTTGTTGAGCATCGCGTCGAGCTTGTCGAGCTGAACGCGGGTAAGCGAGCCGGCCATGGCGTGATGCACCCGCCGGTTCGCGGCGCGTTCGATGTCGAGATAATGCTGGCGGTCCTGGACACTCGCGTTCGCGAACGGGTCCGTGGCTCCCAGGGCCAGGCGGTATTCCTTGTATTCCTGCATCGCGCGTTGGCGTTCGGCATGGAAGGCCGCTACCAGCACATCGACCTTGGCCGCGGGCAGGGCATCGCCGCCCAGCTGCGCACTCATCGAGTTCACTTCGCCGCGCTCCGAACTGCTTTGCAGATAACTCGTCCAATCGGCATACATTTCGTCCCCGAGCAATGCCCGCACTTCAGCCTGCTCGGCATCGGTGCGCCTCTTCATTTCTGACTGGCGTTCCGGGCTCATGTTGCCGTTGCCGGTAACGTCGCCATTTTCCATGAGCCACAGATTGCGCTCGACCCACAGATCGATGACGCGGTCCGCCTGCTCCGGCGACATGCCGACGGCGCGGATCGCATCTGCGCGGGTCTGCGCGAACCGCTGCTTGGCGGCCTCGCGAAGTGAATCGCGATAAAGGGGATCGCGCAGCATCTGCCGTTCGCGATCCTGCCAGGAGCTGACGAGATCGTTGGCTCGAAAATCGGCGTTCACTTCGGACTGAGCGACACTCGGCGGAGCCGCGGGTGCGATTCCGACGGAAGGCGATGCCGGGTCGGCAGCCGGGCTGCGTGACGGCGCGGGCGCCGTGTCGCTTGCCAACTCGAGCGATTTCACCTGGCTCGTCGGCTCGCGTGTCGGGCCCGAACAGTCACGCGTCAGCCCCAGCCCGTAGCCGCCCGCCAAGCCGACGATCAGCAAGATCACGGGGAGCAGGAGTCTGTTTCGCATGGCGTCTCCGTCGATGCCGTCAAGCCCATATCCGTACACTGCAGAGTCAGCGCTGGTCGCGCGCGTCGCGGATCCTTGCTTCCATCTGGAGCCGGCTCAGGGTGTTCTGCGTTTCCATCTGTGCACGTTGGCGTCGGTAGACATTCTGGACCGTCGCAAGTTGTTCGCTCGTCAGGATGGATTTCGCAGCTTCGACGATGCGCCGGTTGGCCGCTACAGCAAGCTCGGTCTGGATGGTGTCATGACTCTTGCCGCTCGCGGTCGGATCGCCGGCGTAGAGTTCCTGGAGCTCGCGATTCATCTGCTGCTCTTCCGCATGAACGATATCTAACAGGGGTTGATACTGATCGTCCCTGAGCGGGTCGGGTCCGGCCGACAGTTCGTTCCGCAGCATGTTGACCTCAGTGCGGCTGCTGAGTGTTTCCCGGAACTCCTGCAGGCGCGTCATGTTGGCCGCGCCGAGCAGCCGCTCCATGTCTTCGTCCGCCTTGCGCTGACGTTCTTCCGCCACCCGCTGCAGGTCGCGCCCAACCGCGTTGCCCGCAGGCCGTTGCGCTTGCCAACGCAGATTCATCGATTCGACGAACTGATCCGCCATCAGATCGAAGACGGCGGCCGCCTTTTCCGGCGTGAGATTCAGGACCTTGGCCAGATCGCGAAATGAGAACTCGAGATATTGGCGCCGCTGGTCGCGCAGTGCCTTGCGGTAGTCGGGATTCTTGAGCAACTGCTGTTGCTGACGCATGTAATCGAATTGCGCTGCCGGCGGCGAAGGCGCGGAAGGTGGCTCGGCGACGGTCTTCATCGCGCGCGGGACATCGGGTTCTGCGGGTAGCGGGACTGCCGGCTTGGACACCGAGGTCGCAACCGCTGCGGAGTCATGCTCGAGCGCAGTCAGACGTGCATGCAACGCGGCGTTTGTATCGCGCTCCACGCGCAGCTGCTGCCAGAGCGTGGCCGCACTAGCGGCACCAGCCAGCATGATGACCAGCATTAAGATCGTCGACTTGCGCATGGCGAGTTCCTCGCTCGACGGTACGCTCGGCAGTCTACTCCTCAGCGCTGCCTGGACTCTAACTTCTCGACCACCTGCGCGAGCTTCAGGCCTCTGGCGCGCAGCAGCACGAGCAGGTGGAACAGCAGGTCCGCGGACTCCTCGATGAGTTTGTCGTCTGGCTCGCTGGCGCCCGCCAGTGCGGTCTCCACGCCTTCCTCGCCGACTTTCTGCGCCACCTTGTTGATGCCCTTGGCGAGAAGTTTGGCGGTGTAGCTTGCGTCGGGCTTTTCCGTGGCGCGCTGCGCAATCACGGCTTCGAGCTTCGCGAGGAAGGCGATGTTCGTAGCCGCGCTGCGCGGCTGGTCACCGAAGCAGGTGAGGGTGCCGTTGTGGCAGGCGGGACCGCGCGGCCGTGCGCTGACCAGCAAGGTGTCGTTGTCGCAGTCGGCGATGACGTCGAGCACATCGAGCGTATGCCCGGTGGTCTCGCCCTTTTCCCACAGCCGCTGCTTGCTGCGGCTGAAGAACACGGCGCGCTTGAGCGACAGGGTCTGCTCAAGCGCTGCGCGATTCATGTACGCCATCATCAGCACCGCGCCGGTGTCGACGTCCTGAACGATGGCCGGTACGAGGCCGTCACCCTTGGCGAAATCCACCGTCGAGACATCCAGGCTCACAGGCGCACCTCGATGCCCGAAGCGGCCAGAGTGGTTTTGAGATCGTTGATCGCGATGGTGCCCGAGTGAAACACGCTGGCCGCGAGCGCCGCGTCGACCTTCGCCTTCTCGAACACGTCGACGAAGTGTTCGGGCGCGCCGGCGCCGCCAGAGGCAACCAGCGGCACGCCGCAGATTTCGCGCACTGCCGCAAGCTGCTCCACGTCGTAGCCCCGGCGCACGCCATCGCTGGTCATGCAATTGAGCACGATCTCGCCCGCGCCGCGCTCCTGCACTTCCTTGACCCACGACAACGTGTCGCGGCCGGAATTGCGCGAACGATTCGGGTCACCGGTGTACTGGAACACGCGATACCCTTCCGCGAGGTTGGCGCTGTCGATGCCGATGACGACGCACTGCGAACCGAAGCGCGCCGCGAGTTCCTCGATGAGGCCCGGGTTGGTCAGCGCCGGCGAATTGATCGAGATCTTTTCCGCGCCGGCGTTCAATACCGCCTCGGCGTCTTCAACGGAACGGATACCGCCCGCGACACAGAACGGAATGTCGAGCACTTCGGCGACGCGTCGCACCCAGTTGCGGTCGACGCTGCGACCCTCGGGGCTGGCGGTGATGTCGTAGAACACGACCTCATCGGCGCCTTCGTTGCGATAGCGCTCCGCCAGCACCAGGATGTCGCCCACGATCTGGTGATCGCGGAAGCGAATGCCCTTTACGACCTGGCCGTCGCGGACGTCGAGGCAGGGGATGATGCGTTTGGCAAGAATGGGCCTAACTCCTCGGGACGTATCAGTTCTTCCAGCAATGCCTTGCCGCTGATCGCGGCGGCGGCACCGGTCGCGGCCAGCGCGTGCAGGTCGGCGGCGGAACGTACGCCTCCCGAAGCCTGCCACGAGATCGTGGGGTAGCGTTTCACCGCCTCGGCATACAACGCCACCGCGGGGCCCTGCAGCGCGCCATCGAGCTCGACATCGGTGCACAAGACGTGTTTGAGGCCATGCGGTAGATAGGAATCGATGGCTTCCCACAGGTTGAGTTTCGATTCCTTCGTCCACCCGCGCGTCAGTACGCGCGGTACCCCTTGCGCGTCGTGCCGGATGTCGAAGGCGAGGCCGATCTTATCGGGGCCGTATTTCTCGAGCCAGGTCTGCACCTCGGCCGGTTGCTCGACCGCCGCGCTGCCGACGATCACACGATCGATACCATTGCGCAGCAGGTCGTCGACCACGGCGGCCGAGCGCACGCCGCCGCCGACCTGGATATGCAGTGCGCGCTGCGAGGCGAGGCGGACAATGACACTGCGGTTCGCGAGGCGGCCGTCCCTGGCACCGTCGAGATCCACGACATGCAGCCAGTTCGCGCCCAGCGCGCGGTAACGCACCAGTAGTTCGTGCGGTTCGAGGTCATAGCGCGTCTCGGCGTCGAAATTGCCCTTCAGCAGGCGGACGCAACGGCCGGCACGCAGATCGATGGAAGGTATGAGGATCATTTTTTCAAGCTGCTTTCAGAAAATTCGCGAGGATGCGCGCGCCGACCACGCCAGAGCGCTCGGGGTGAAATTGCGTGCCGCAGAAGTTGTCGCGACGGGCGACGGCGGTGAAGTTGCTGCCGTATTCCGTGGTCGCAACGGTGAAGTTGCCGGCTGGCACCGCGTAGCCGTGCACAAAGTACACGTAGTCGAGCGCGCCCACGCCGTCGAGCAACGCGTCGGGCCGTGTCTGCGCCAGCTGGTTCCAGCCCATGTGGGGGACGGGCAGATCGGGCGCGGAGTGCAGTTTGTCGACGCTGCCGGGAATCACGCCGAGGGTATTCGCCGGGCCTTCATCGGAGCGGTCGAACAACAGCTGCATCCCCAGGCAGATGCCTAACAAGGGTTGTTTGAGCGTGGGGATCAACCGGTCGAGCCCCGAAAGGCGCAGTCGACCCATGGCGTCGTGCGCCGAACCCACGCCCGGCAGGAATACGCGCGCCGCGCGCTGGATGACCTCGTGATCTGTCGTCACGACCGAATCGGTGCCGAGCCGCGATAACGCCGCGCGCAGGGATGCGATGTTGGCTCCCCCGCTGTCGATGATCACCGCCGCACTCACAACATCCCCTTCGTGGTCGGCAACTCGTCGCCTTCGCGGCGCAACGCCTGGCGCAGCGCGCGGCCGACGCCCTTGAAGCAGGCTTCGATCATGTGGTGCGTATTCTCGCCGACGATCGTGACATGGACGGCGGCCTTCAGGCTCTCGGCCAGCGAGCGGAAGAAGTGCGGCACCAGCTCGGTCGGCAGGCCGCCCACCGCTTCGCGCGCGAACTTGCCCTCGAACACGCCGAAGGCGCGGCCGGAAAGGTCGATCGCGACGCGCACCTGGGCCTCGTCCATCGGCAGCACGAAACCGTAGCGCGCCAGGCCCAGCTTGGCGCCGAGTGCCTCGCGCAGCGCTTCGCCCACCGCAAGCGCACAGTCCTCCACGGTATGGTGCTCGTCGATCTCGAGATCTCCGTGGCATTTGAGCTCGAGCGAGAAGCCGCCGTGTTTGGCGAGCTGCTCCAGCATGTGATCGAAAAAGCCGATGCCGGTCGCGATGGTGATCGGCGCGGTGGCATCGAGATTCACGGTCACGTGAATGTCGGTCTCGCGGGTCTTGCGCTGGATGGTGGCGCGGCGCTCGGTGAGCTCGCGCAGGATGGCGGGCCAGGTTTCCCACTTGTTGCCGTGACGGCGCACCAGCAAGCCGCGGATGCCGAGATTGCGCGCGAATTCCATGTCCGTCTCGCGGTCGCCTACCATGGCGCTGCCGGGGAGATCGACGTTGAGCACGTATTTCTCGACTAGTTTGATCTTCGGCTTGCGGCAGTCGCAGCCGTCGGTCTTGCGATGCGGACAGACGAATACGGCGTCGAACTCGATGTTCTGGGAGCTGAACGCATCCATCAAGAACTGGTGCGGCACATCGAAAGCGACTTGCGGATAGCTTTCGCTGCCGAGGCCATCCTGGTTCGTGATCATCGCGAGCTTGAAGCCAGCCTTCTGTGCCTGGCGCAGGCCTTCGAACACGCCCGGCATGAAGCGGATCTTCTCGATGGAGTCCACCTGCTCATCGGGCGGTTCCTCGATCAGCGTGCCGTCGCGGTCGACGAACAATACTCGGGACTTGCTCACGCCAGGCTCCGGATCAATCGATCGTTCTGTTCGGGGGTGCCCACCGAGATGCGCAGGCTGTGCGGCGACACGGTGCGCATGTCGCGGATGAGCAGTTTCGCATCGCGGGCGGCGGCCAGCGCGACTTCCGCATCCGCGAAGTCCGCCAGCAGGAAATTGGTGACGCTGGGCCAGAGCTTGCGCAGAGATTTCTTGGCCATGAGCGCCGCGCAAACGCGCTCTCGTTCGGCGCGTACCTGCGCGACACGCTCGCGCTGTACCGCGAGCTGCGGCGGCATGAGCGTACTCAACACCGCCTCGATGGTGAGCTGCGGAATGGAGTAGGGCGGGATCACCTTCGCCAGCAACGCCACGATCTCGGGCGCTGCGATCAGGGATCCCACCCGCGCGCCTGCGAGCCCGAAGGCTTTGGACAGCGTGCGCAGGACCACGAGATTCGGGAAACGCGCCAATTCTGCCGTGAGAGAGGCATCGCCTGAGAACTCGATGTACGCCTCGTCGACCACGACCAGCGCCTTGCCCGCGAGCTCCCGCAGCACCATCTCCACAGCGGCGGAGTCCATGGCATTGCCCGTCGGGTTGTTAGGCGAGCACAGGAACACCACCCGCGTGTTCGCATCGCAGGCGGCGATCAGCCCCGCAATGTCGAGCGCGTAGCCCTGCTCACGCAGCAGCGGTACCTCGCGCACCTCGGCGCCCTGGATCCGCGCAGCCACTGAGTACATGCCGAAGGTCGGCGGACAGATGATCACGTTGTCGACGCCTGCGCGGCAAAAGCCGCGGACGACGAGATCGATGGACTCATCGCTGCCGCGGCCCGGCAGCAGCTGCGTGGCCTTGACGCCGTAGAGCTCCGCCAACCGCCGTGCGAGCACGTGCGGGTGCGGTTCGGGATATCGGTTGAGCCCCGCGATCGACCGGTCGGTTTCCGCGCGCCACGGCAGTTCGTTGGCATGCAGGCGCTCGAAGGCCGGATCCCAGCTCGCGTGTGAGTAGGCTTTGAGCGCGACGATCTCGGGGCGCGCGAGGGCGAGGATGTCGTTCATGACCTGCCTCCCGCAAGCGCGTCGAGCCGCACTTTCACCGCGCTGCCATGGGCGTCCAGGCCTTCCAGGTCCGACAGTGTGATCGCCGTGGGGCCGAGCGCGCGCAGTCCGTCGGCGGAGAGCTCCTGCACGGTGATTCTTTTCTGATATTCAA